>NZ_JBWKUI010000011.1:0-104615 GCF_059420765.1 Pseudomonas sp. GW821-FHT03E01
GTGAAACTCGATGGCAACCTCGCGGCCAGTGGTGGCGATATTCAGATCGATGCCAATGGCCATCTCAGCCTGGCGCAAACCTCGGCCGCAGGCGCCGTCAATGTCAAAGCGGCCAGCCTCGATGCGCGCGGCCCGGTCTACGCCGGCACCGCCGTCAACGTGCAAACCCAGGGCAACCTGACCAACCAGCAAACCCTCGCGGCCCGGGACAGCATCGCGCTGACGGCCGGCGGTGTGCTGACCAACAACGGCATCATCGAAGCCGGGGTCAACGCCGACACCAGCCGCAATGCCAGCGGCGATGTGAATCTGAATGCGCAGAATTTCACCAACACCGGCAAGAGCGTGGTGGCTAGCCGCAACCTGACGGTCAATACCGCGCAGACGTTGAATAACCAGGGCGGCACTTTAAGCGGGCAGAAAAAAACCAGCATCACTGCTACTACGCTGGATAACCAGAACAAGGGCCGAGTATTGGGCAGCGGCACTCTGGAGCTGAAAGCCACGCAGGTTCTCAACACCCAGGGCGTCATTACCAGCAACGGCAACCTCACGGCCAATCTCGGCCACCTGAACAACCACAATGGTGAAGTTTCCAGCGCCGGCACCACCACCGTCACCGCCACAACACTGGACAACAGTGACGGCCAGGTCACGGGCGACGTAGCCCTGAACATTGGCTTGATCGGCGCCCTGAATAACCAGAACGGTGTGCTGGGCTCCGGCCAAAGCGTGAGCATCAGCGCCGCCAGCCTGGATAACAGTCATGGCGGCAGCCTGGTTAGCGATGGCAGCGTCACCGCACGCATCAATGGCTTGTTCGACAACCAGAATGGCGACCTGAGTGCCAAAGGCGTGGTCGACCTGCAAACCGGCAGCCTCGACAATCGCAATGGCAGCCTGACCGGCAAGGATCGCCTGACCCTGCGCAGCGATTCACTGGATAACCGCACCGGCAAAGTACGCGCTGGCAAAGACCTGCAACTGACCGTCGGACAACTCGATAACCGCCAGCAAGGTCTGCTCAACAGCCAGGCGGCCATCAACTTCAACGGCACTCATCTGGATAACCGCGACGGCTTGCTCAGCGCAGCGGGGGCGGTGCAACTGCAGGCAGCCAGCGTCGACAACAGCGGCGGCCGTATCTCCAGCAAAACCGATCTGACGGCCAAGGTTGCGCAGTTCACCAACCAGGGCGGTGAGCTTGTCGCTCAAGGAATGTTGACCCTCAATGGCAAGGGGCTCGATAACCGCAGTGGCGGGCTGGTAGGCGCGACAAAAGCGCTGAAACTCAATGTCGATGAGGTGGACAACCGCGGCGGCGAAATCTCCAGTGC
Source organism: Pseudomonas sp. GW821-FHT03E01 (assembly GCF_059420765.1). Taxonomy (NCBI): domain Bacteria; kingdom Pseudomonadati; phylum Pseudomonadota; class Gammaproteobacteria; order Pseudomonadales; family Pseudomonadaceae; genus Pseudomonas; species Pseudomonas sp. GW821-FHT03E01. The sequence goes on from NZ_JBWKUI010000011.1 coordinate 1,338, forward strand.
CGTTGATGTGGCCATCGAAGGCCAAAGCCTGAACAACAGTGACAACGGCAAGATTCTGGCTGGCACCGAGCTGGGCCTGAAAGTGGCGCAGATCATCAACCAGAACAAGGGGCTGTTGTTCGGCAAGGGCGCCACGACAGTGACGGGGCAGAACCTGGACAACAGCGGTGGCAGCCTGGTCACTCAGCTTGGGCTGGATATCCGCCTCGACAACGCGCTAAGCAACATCGAAGGCCTGATCAGCAGTGAAGGCACCCTGACGGTCAACGCGGCGAGCCTCGACAGCACCCGTGGCAGCGTGTCGAGCGCCGGCGCGTTGGCGCTGACGACGACAGGAGTGCTGAACAATCAGGGCGGGTCGATCACCACCGACAGCGGCTTGACCCTCAACAGTCAAAGCCTGAACAACAGCCAGAACGGCCTGCTCAGTGGCAAGAGCGCGACCGCCGTCACCACGGGTACGTTCGACAACACTCAGGGCGGTCAATTGATCAGCGGCGATACGCTCGACCTGACCGCGACCCAGGTCAGTAATGGCGTTGCCAGCCGAATCGCCAGCGATAAGGCCCTGACCGCCAGTGTCACCGGTTTCGATCAACAGGGCGGTCAGCTGTTCAGCAAAACCGCCCTGAGCCTGGACTTGAATCACGGCCAACTGAACAACCAGAACGGGTTGATCAATGCACCGTTGCTGATGTTGAAAAACCTCACGGACGTCAACAACCGCAACGGTGAAATCTCCAGCGCCCAGGCCTTCACACTGGCCGCCCGGAACCTGGATAACGGTAACGGCAAGCTGATCAGTAATCAGGGTTTGACGCTGCACATCGATCAACTGCTCGCCAGCATCAAGGGCCTGATTTCCGCACAGACCCTGGAGGTGCACAGCGCGCGTCTGGACAACACCGGCGGCTTGATCAGCAGTCATGGCACCCTCGGGATGACGGTGGACGGTCAGATCGTCAATCAGGATGGCACGTTCATCGCTGACGGTGACGTGAACCTCAGCGCCGATAGCCTGGACAACACCCGTGGCCAGATCGCCGGTAAAACCGATGTCACGGCCAACGTTGCGACTTTGAACAACCAGGGTGGGCAACTGATTGCCACCGGTGGCCTGACACTGACCGGTACCAGCCTCGACAATCGCAACAGCGGACTAGTCGGCGCGACCAATGCGCTGCAACTGAACGTCGGATCGGTCGACAACCGTGGTGGCGAGTTGTCGAGCAAGTCGAACGTGACCCTGATCGGCAACCGTCTGGACAACAGCGATGGCGGCCAGGTATTCGCCGACGGTGCTTTGTCCCTGACGGTCGAAAATATCATCAACCGCGCCAAAGGCCTGCTCTCGGGCAAGGCCGACCTGACATTGACCGGCCGCGATCTCGACAACAGTGGCGGCTCGCTGTTAAGTCAGAAAAACCTGACGCTCAATCTCACGGGGGACCTGAACAACAGCCAGGGTCTGCTCAGCGCTGAAGGCTCACTCGGGGTCACGGCCGCCAGCCTGACCAACACCCTGGGCAGTGTTTCCGCGGCAGGGCCGCTGACGTTGACCACCACCGGCGCCATTCTCAACCAGGGCGGCGAGATCGTCACGGATGCTGGCATCACACTCAACAGTGCCAGCCTCGACAACCGCAATAACGGCAGCATCAGTGGCAAGGGGGCGGTGATCGTCAACACCGGCGCACTGGATAACAGCCACGCCGGTCGCTTGAACAGCGGCGCCAGTCTGGACCTGACCACCACCCAACTGACCAACCAGGATGGCGGTCGTATCGCCAGCGTTGGTGCCCTGACTGCCAGCGTCACCGGCCTGGATCAGCAAGGCGGGCAACTGTTCAGCAACACCTCTCTGACACTGGATCTGAACCAGGGTCAGCTGAACAACCAGAATGGTCTGATCAGCGCGCCGTTGTTGATGCTCAAAAACCTCACCGACGTTAATAACAACGGCGGCGAAATCTCCAGCGCCGAGGCTTTCACCATCGCTGCTCGCAGCCTGGACAACAGCAACGGCAAACTGCTGAGCAATCAGAACCTGACCCTGCGCATCGATCAGGCACTGACCAACCTCAAAGGCCTGATCGCCGCTGCAGCACTCGACGTCAAAGCCGCCAGCCTGGACAACAGCGGCGGCACGCTGACCAGCCGCGCCAACCTCGACCTGAGCCTCGACGGGCTGCTGACGAACCAGAACCAGGGGCTGATCAACGCCACCACGGAGCTGACAATCAACAGCAGCGGTCTGAATAACCAGAACGGTTCTTTGCTGGGCAGCGCCATTGCCATCGACTTCGGGGCGGCTACCGGCGACCTGAACAACGGTGCCGGCCTGATCACCACCACGGGTTTGCTGAGTCTCAAGCACCTGCGTGACCTGAACAATCGGAACGGCGAAATCTCCAGCAGCCAGAGCCTCGATCTGACGGCCCGCGCACTGGATAACAACAACGGCAAATTGATCAGCAATAACCTGCTGACGGTCAACGCCGACACGGTACTCAACCAGGGCGGTCTGATCTCCGGCTGGCAAGGCCTGAGCCTCACCAGCAACAGCCTGGACAACCGCAACAAAGGCACGCTGTCGAGTCATGACAGCGATGTGGCCGTCACCGTAAGTGGTGCCATTCTCAACAGCGGCGAAGGTGCACTGGTCAGCCGGAAAACCCTGAGCGTCAACGCGTCGAGCCTGGACAACAGCAACGGCGGCATTCTCTCCAGCGGCGGCAATCAGACCCTGACCCTCAGCGGCCTGCTGAACAATGCTCAGGGCGGCTTGATCGACAGCGGCGCAACCCTGGCGATGCAGGCGATGACCCTGGGTAATGCCGGCGGCACCGTCAACGCAAAACAGGACCTCAGTTTCACCGGCACCACACTGGATAACACCGGCGGCAATCTGATCGGCAACGGTGCCGTGACCCTCGACCTGCTCGGCGCCCTGACCAACACCAACGGCAAACTGGCCAGCGCCGGCCCACTGCTGGTGCAACGCGCCACGCAAATCAATAACCAGGGCGGTCAAATCGCCAGCCAAGGCTTGATGACGCTGCTCACCGGTGGCCTGGACAACCGCAATCTCGGCACCATCGCGGCCAATGATCTACTGACCATCACCACCGGCGGCACGATACAGAACAGCGCCGACGGCCAGATCTACAGCCAGAATGGCGACCTGCAAATCCAGGCCGCCAGTCTCGTCAACGCCAAGGGCACCCTGCAAAGCCAGGGCGCTTTGAACCTCACCATCGGCGGCGATATTGACAACCAGAGCGGCCGCATTGTCGCCAAGGCCGGTGACCTGTCGATCAAGGCCGGCAACCTGGATAACCGCGGCGGCGTGCTCGCCAGCCTGCAAGCCGCGTTCACGGCCAACCTGACCGGTGTGCTGAAAAACGGCTATGACCTGAACAACAACCGCCGCAGCGGCGTCACCCAGGCCGAGCGCCTGAACCTGACCGCGCTGGCCGGCATCGATAACTACGGCGGGCGTATCGCTGCGCAAGGCGGCGACGCGACTGTCGTCACCGGCAACTTCGACAACCGCAACGGCGGCCTCTACGCCAAAGGCAAGGTCAGCGTCACCGGCAACAACTTTGACAACAGCGGCGACAATGACGGCCAGATTGCCGGTCAACAGATCGACCTCACCCTCAGCGGTGCCCTGAACAACCGACTGGGCATCATCGAGAGCGACAGCACCCTGTCGATCAAGGCTGCCAGCCTCGACAACCAGACCGGCCAACTGCGCGCCCTCGGCGACAAAGGCAAAACCAGCTTCCAGATCGGTGGCCTGTTCGACAACCGCAACGGCACCCTGGAAAGCGCCAACACTGACCTGACAATGGCAGTGGGCGGCTTCCTCAACGGCGGCGGCAGTCTGCTGCACGTGGGCAACGGTACTTTCGACATTTCCACCGCCAACGTCACCGGCGCCGGCGGCACCATCGTTACTCGCGGCGGCCTGACCCTCAACGCCGACAGCTGGACCAACAGCAACGTCATCCAGGCTGGGCGCCTGACCGTTAACGTCAATAGTTTCACCCAGACGGCGAGTGGTCAGTTGCTGGCCTCGGATAGCCTCGTCGGTACCGGTGTCAACTGGTTCAACGAAGGATTGATTGCCAGTGACGGCAGCATGAACGTGGGGCTGAGCGGTGCTTACTGGGGGGCTGGTCGTCTTAGCAGCCAAGGGGCCCTTGGCCTGAATGCCGCGCAAGTGAGCCTCAATAGCGTCACCTCCAGCATCGCTGGCGGTGGCAACACCACGCTCAATGTCAGTGGTCAACTGGATAACGCCGGTCGCCTCACTTCGGGCGCCAACCTGACGGTTAACGCCGGCGGGATCAACAACTTCGGGACGCTGGCCAGTGCTCAACAACTGACCGTCACCACCGGTTCGCTGGTCAACAGTAACGGGCTGATCTTCAGTGGCGGCAACATGGGCCTGCGGGTCAATGCGCTGAACAACAGCTACGCCAACATCTACAGCCTGGGCAACCTGACGATCGACCGTAACGGTCAAGGCGCCCAGGCCGCCAGCATCGTCAACAGTTCGGCGTCGATTCAAAGCGACGGCAGCATGAGCCTGGCGGCGAGCACGATTCAGAACATCCGCGCGGTGCTGACCACCAATAACCAGGGTATCTACACCGCCCGAATCGGCGAAATCACCTGTATCGAAGGGGTGAACGCGGGCGACTGCAGCGGCAAGCAAAACCATGTTTGGGAGATCGTGCAGCGCGACAAATTTGAAGTCACTGATGCCAGTGCCGCGTCCAGCATCACGGCGGGCGGGGACCTTACCCTGACCGGTGGTGACCTGCTGAACCAGAGCAGCACCATAGCCACCGGCGGCAATCTGAGCGCCTCGCTGGTCAACCTGACCAACAGCGGCATCGAGACCGGCGAAACCGAGACCACCCGGGTATTTCGCTCCGAACGAACTCGCAACGCAGGCGGATGGTACAACGCGGCCAGTAATTTCACCGACAAGTACTGGTTCGAAAGCGCGGGCTACACCCCCAACGACCTGGGCGGTCTTGAGGCCGGAATAGCCAACTTTATCGGCATGACCGAAGTGGAGTATCCGAACTTAGGCAGCACCACGAAAATCTCGTCCAGCGACCAAAGTTACGCCGCCGTGATCCAGGCTGCTGGCGCGGTCAACATCAACGCCCAGAACAATATCGATAACAGTGTCGTACGCCCTGGCTACACCTACGTGGGCAGTGGTCCGCGCACGGGCACCGGTGCTGCGGGCAGTCAGTTCTCCACGCGCATCACCCTCAATCAACAATTGCCGCCCAACCTGGCCCAACAGCAAGTCAACCCGCTGGCCTTGCCCGGCTTCGCTCTGCCCACCGGGCAAAACGGCCTGTTCCGCCTGAGCGGCCAAGACAGCAGCACTCCAGTGGCCAGCGGTCCGCAAAGCTGGACCATGGGCGGCGGCAGCGTCAGCACGACCCAGCGTCAGCAACCGCTGCAAAGCGTCCAGCCACGGAACATTCTACCGGTCAGCAACACTCAGGCCTCCGCCAGCAGCGTTGACCTGAAGCCTGTTGATTATGTGGCGTCGAACGTGGGCGTCGGTGCCAGCGCGATCGACGTCAGCGCACCGGCTGCCAATTCAACCGGCTCGACACTGCCTGGTCGTTCCACGGCCTTTACCATCAATCGCGTCCAAGGGTTGCCGGCCAGCAGCGGCCAGTCCAAACCCCAGAAATACCTGATCGAAACCAACCCGGTACTCACCGACCTCAAGCAATTCATGAGCTCGGACTACCTGTTGTCGAACCTCGGCTACGACCCCGACCAAAGTGCCAAGCGCCTGGGCGATGGCCTTTATGAACAACGCCTGATCCAGCAAGCGGTAGTGGCGCGTACCGGTCAGCGATTTATCGATGGCCAGACCAGCGACGAAGGCTTGTTCAAATACTTGATGAACAACGCCGTCGCCAGCAAAACAGAACTCAACCTGTCGCTGGGCGTCAGCCTGACCTCCGAACAAGTCGCGGCCCTGACCCACGACATTGTGTGGATGGAAAATGCCGAGGTGAACGGCGAGCAAGTGCTGGTGCCGGTGTTGTACCTGGCCAACGCCAACAATCGCCTGGCCGCCAACGGTGCCCTGATCCAGGGCAGCGACGTGACCCTGATCGCCGGCAAAGACCTGAACAACGCCGGCACCTTGCGCGCCTCCAACAACCTGTCGGCCACCGCCACCAACGATCTGGTCAACAGCGGCCTGGTGGAAGCCGGCAATCGCCTCGACCTGAAAGCCGGCAACAACATAGTCAACAAGGCCGGCGGCATCATCGCCGGCCGTGACGTCACGTTGACCCCACCCGGGGCGACGTGATCAACGAACGCACCGTCACCACTCACGAAAGTGGCAGCGGTTATCGCAACGAGCGGACCGACTTCGTTGACAGTGCTGCACGTATCGAAGCCGCCAACAGCCTGACCATCAAGGCAGGGCGAGACTTCAACAACACCGGTGGCGTACTGAAAAGCGGGGCGGACACCACGATCAATGCCGGACGAGACGTCAATCTCACCTCCGTAGAGCAGGTCGGTAGCAACGAGCGTGGTCCGAACCACCGCGATCAAACCATCACCCAATACGGCTCCAGTATTGACGCGGGTCGCGATCTGACTCTTAACGCCGGCCGGGATCTCACCGCCATTGCCAGCCAGATCGACGCCAAACGCGACATCGCCATGGCAGCCAAAGACGACTTGACCTTGGCATCAGCCGCGGATGAGCAGCACTCGTACAGCAAGACCAAGAAAGTCACGAGCCAGGAAGACCATGTCAGTCAGGTTTCAACGACGGTTACCGCGGGCGGCAGCGTTGCACTGAGTGCGGGTCAGGATCTGACGCTGATCTCCAGCAAGGTCAACGCTGGAGATGAAGCCTATCTGGTGGCGGGTGACAAGCTTGAGCTGCTGGCGGCGCAAGACAGCGACTATTCGCTGTACGACATGAAGAAAAAAGGCAGTTGGGGGAGCAAGAAAACCCAGCGTGATGAAGTGACTCAGGTCACTAACGTGGGAAGTGAAATCAAGGCCGGTGGGAATATCGGCCTGATCAGCAGCGGCGATCAACGCTATCAGGTTGCCAATCTGGAGAGCGGTAAAGACCTGACGTTGCAAAGTGGTGGTGCCATCACCTTTGAAGGGGTGAAGGACCTGCATCAAGAGAGCCACGAGAAGAGCAGCAATAGCCTGGCCTGGACTTCCATGAAGGGCGAAGGCACGACCGACGAAACCCTGCGCCAGAGCGCTTTGGCCGCCCAAGGAAAATTGACCATCAATGCGGTCAATGGCCTGCACATCGACGTCAAGCAGATCAACGAGAAAACCGTTAGTCAGACCATCGACACCATGGTCCAGGCTGATCCTCAGCTGGCTTGGTTGAAGGACGCCGAGCAACGCGGCGATGTGGACTGGCGGCAAGTCAAAGAACTGCACGATTCCTTCAAGTACAGCCATTCTGGGCTGGGCGAAGGGGCAATGCTGGCCATCATAATTGTGGTGACTGTATTGACGGCAGGAGCAGCGAGTGCGGCCGTGGGAACGGCGGCCAGTGCAACGGCGGGTTCAGGCACTGCGATGGCTGCTGCCAGCTCTACGGTCGCTGCGGGTTGGGGCAACGTGATGGCTTCGGCGGCGCTCACCTCGATGGCCAGTACCGGCGCCGTGAGCTTCATCAACAACAAGGGCAATCTGGCCCTAGCACTCAAGGATACGTTCAGCAGCGACAGTTTGAAAAACGCCGCCATCGGGAGTTTAACCGCTGGTGCGATGAGCTATGCGGACAGCAACTGGTTCCAGAGCCCAAGTGGCGCCACTAATGGTGGATCGCAAGTCACAGGGGCAGGTCCTATCCAGAATCCGGGCTATTCCAGCGATATGCTCAGCTGGAGTAACGCCGAGCAAACCGTATTGCGCAGCGGCACGCATGCGTTGATCAACAGTGGCATCTCAACAGCCATCAATGGCGGCAGCTTTGGTCGAAATCTGGGTGGGGCGCTGTTGGGTGAGGGGCTGGATCTCGCCGCCGCGGCCGGTAACAAGGGTATTGGTGATCTTGCTCATAATCTGGGCGTTGACCCTGGAAGCGCGCAGACCATCTTTCTTCATGCGGTGTTGGGCGGGCTGATATCGGCGGCCAAAGGTGAGGGTTTTACCAGCGGCGCGATTGCCGGTGGCGTTGCTGAAGGGCTGACACCCAAGGCCAACGAGTTTTTAGCGCAGTACGTTAGTGAGAATTTCAACGCCGATAACTTGAGCGTGCAAGGCAGTCAGAGCAAGATCGCGACCGCTCAAATGATCGGGCTGCTCTCGGCCGCACTGGCGGGCGGCAATCCCAATACTGGCAGTTTGATTGGTGGGGCTGGGGAGAAGTACAACGACGAACTGCACCATAACCAGGTTGAGGAAGCAGACTATGAGCTGAGGAAAATGATGGGTGAGCCCATCCCTCAGCAGGAGCAAGATGACCTTGGTAAGGTCGAACCTATTGACATCATGCAAGGACCGCATGGTGGTGCGAGTCCTCTGGGTGGTGGGGTTGCAAAAGCTGCGGCAAATGGCAGTGGGCCAGCTAAGGGCTTCTTAGAAGTCAGTGATGCATATTCATCCTCCAAAGCTGTACAAGGGTTGAGTAATTCAAAACCTATTGACTTTATTTACGATCCGGCTAGTCAACGATTCATCATGGGGAAGAATCAATTTGGGCATGATGGGATATTGGATGCTGGAAAAATCCCTTCATCTGACGCTATCGTCGGCGGCGGGATCTGGAAGGAAAATGGAGTCCTTCGAACCTATGAATGGAGCGGACATTACGGGATGAACTGGACTCCCGAGCTTCGTGAGCAGTTCAAGTCCTTTATGAGCAGCCATGGCGTGGATGTTACCCATACTCCCGGGATATCTAGATGATAGATGAACTGAAAAAAAAGCTATTGATGGAGCTCGGTAAGCTAGATGCTCCATGGATAAAAAAAATTGAGTACAACTCTGAAGGGGCTAATTTGAGTTGGCTTCCTGTAGCAAAATTGTGTGGGGGGCGTTTTCTTTTGGGGCTTACTTCCAAGGGGCTTTGGGCTAGATCGACAGAGTCTGTTGTTCAGACAGTCAGCGACGAAACTGCGTGTGTATTTTTTCTGCCAGTATTAGAGGATCTTCCAGAAGTGGTTCGTTGCAAGATGATCGATGGGCTTAAAGGTTATGGGCTTTCCGAGGGGTTCATAGACTTATTTCCATTTGAGCAAATTGTTATGGCAGGTCTTAGAAGTCAGAGTGAGTACTGGTCTGGCTTGGCATTGAAGTGGGTTTTATTCGTCCCGAGATCTAATAGTTTAGAAACAGAGTTGGAGGCGTTGAGTAAAGCTGGAGAGACTCAACAAATACGTCACTCGGCCAGAAAAATAGCTAAGCAGCTAAAAGTTTTGTGACATAGGTGCAAAAGAAATTCCCATATCTCGGGCTAAATACGGGGATGCAGCAGACCATATATCTAATGCGCAAGAGGCTGGTTATCCCGACGTGCTCACTATTGATCGCCCGGGGCGCCAGGAAACAGAAAAGAATCAATAGGAGGGCTTCCTAAAATTCCTGGAAAACAGTTAGATGAATATCCTCCAGCAATGTTTAAGGAGGGAGGGGAAGGAGCCAGCGTGCGCGCCATAACACCTAAAAATAATATGGGTGCAGGTGCTTGTATAGGAAATGCATGCAGAGGTCTAGAGGATGGAGAGAAAGTTAGAATTAAGGTGGTCGAATAATGGCTAAATTAACGGTAGGTCTGTATCTGTCGTACTCACAGTTTTGTGTGTTTATTAGCTCACTCCCACAACCATATAATGACTGGAGTGATCGAAACTATTCACAGGGCTTTTCCTGGCGTCCTGGTAGCGCCTCCTTTCGAGCGCTGGTAGAGGAAGGTGATCATGAAATCACCATCTTTATCGAGGAAGCTGTTCCTGAGGTGAGCTCGGATGTGATACGGGCATTTCGAGTGCCATTTGATGTATCGGATAGCAATGTCGAACTTGCAAGTATTTCAGGCTCGGTGCCTCTTGAACTACCGATAGGAACATACACCCTACAGGTTGAGTTTTTTGGGAGCATGGGTGAAGAGGTGCCAAGAATCAATGTGCGACTAAATAAGGGAGGGACAGCGTTTTTGATATTAAAGGCAGATGCAGAAATAGAACAGGAAGGCGATTTTGATCTTGAAGCATCACCAGCTACATAGCTAAAAAGAGCTGAAGAGAAAAGGGGACGGATTTATTTGTTTGGCTCGTGCGGTGGCTAGAAAATAAATCCGTCCCCTTTTTTCTTGGGTTTTCCAGATTTTTCTCCTTACGCTATGCACAGGGTGCAAATTCTGGGACTCACTGGGAAATACGGAGTGGACTCTAAACTTGCAAACTCGGCGGTTGGATTAGACGCGACACCCAGCGGGTTCGTCTGGCTTCATGTTGAAGATGGCCAGACGATGCTCCTAATACCTCAGGATGTGCATAACTCTACGAGGCATACTGGTGGTTCCGCAGTTATTCGGAATGGAGGGTTTGACAAATGAAAGTTAAAGTAAAGAAAGTAAAAAATATAGAATGCGGGGCTTTTGAGGCTGTTGAACTGTTTGTTGGCGCAGTTTTGAATGCTTCAATAAGGGGTTTTTTTGAAAGATTTAATGGCGGAGAACCTGCGTTAAATGTATTTGATGTGGGCGATGATAATAGTAGTGGCATAAATCAATTTATCCCTGTTAGTGAGGTGATTGCAGAGCTTAAACGGTTCGAGTTCAGAAAAGGGTTTATACCGATTGCTTGGGCCGAAGGTGGCAACTATGTGGCGGTTGATTTGATAGATGGTTGTGTTTATTTTGTCGATCATGAGGTCTTAGATAGGTATGTCAAGCTGTCGGTGGGGGTTGATGCATTTTTGGATGAATTGAATCCAACTTCTATCGATGATGTGGTATTGAAGCCTGGCCAGGTTATAAAAACTTGGGTAAATCCTAATCCTATTAAAGGTCTTAAGGGAAAATAGATTAAGAGAGAAATAGGCCGCCCGAGTTGGCGGAGGCATTTTACACACTCTACATCACGAGTGGATATACGGGGGTATACGGGGGCAGACCACATTTTTAAACGTGGTCTGTCCCCGATTTCCTGCGATTTCCTACTGGGTGTGGGATCAACATATTCTGTACCTGCAAGCGCATTAGAAGGGATTCTTAACGGTGGCGTAATTGTCCATCCATAGGTGAATAAATATTATGCAGAAGAAATGTGATTTATATTTATGTGGTCCGGTGGATGCGTCGCGACTTAAAATGCTACGTTTGTTTGATAATGATTTTGCTTGCGAAGATGGCAAGGTGTTTAGTGGTTATTTATTTGTAAGTGTTAATAGGGTAAAGCTTGTGGCGGTAGTGTCTGCTCTGCGGCAAAAGCAGATATTATGTTTCAGTGTTCCCGTCGAATATCGAGAAGGTGAGATTTCATTTGAGATAGCATTTGAAATAGCAAAAAAATATTCTGCAGAGCAAGGTGTAGTAGTAGGAGTGAGAGATCAATCGCAATGTCCACCTCTTTTTTGGTCTTTTAGTTTGAGCTCTGTCGGTCATGGGGAGAAAAAAGCAGGTGGGATGCTTATGGTTGATCGCTTGGATGGTCATATTTGGGGGCTTGATGAATATGAAGAATATATGTATGACTACAATAATATTTTCTAAGTGGTAATGTGTATAAATACCTAAAGGGATACCTAAGGGAGAAACGGGGACAGACCACGTTTATCCTGAGAATGGCAAAAAATGGGGGCAGACTACGTTTTTCTGTGTCGCACTTTAGCGATCTGAAAAAGTGTGAAATAGATAGGGAGATTGTTTTTCGTAGGATTGACTAAGTTATTGGCATCATTAATTGTGAACGGATTCACCATATGCCACGCAGAGCACGTCTCTTGATGCCAGGTGTCCCCTTGCATCTGATTCAACGAGGAAATAATAGATCAGTTTGCTTTTTTTCAGCGGATGATTACCTTTTTTATTTAGAGCTGCTTGCTGAGCAGGCCAACAAAAAATCGTGTGAAATTCACGCATGGTGTCTTATGACTAATCATGTCCATTTGTTGATTAGCCCTCATGAGCACAGCAGTACCAGCTCGCTTATGAAAGGAATAGGGCAACGATATGTGCAATACATAAATCGTACATATGGGCGTAGTGAGACTTTATGGGAAGGACGCTTCCGTTCGTGCCTTGTTCAAAGTGATAGTTATGTATTGGTCTGTTATCGCTACATTGAGATGAATCCTGTCAGAGCCAAAATGGTGACGCATCCTGCGGAATATCGTTGGTCGAGTTATCGTGCTAACGCACAATCAGAGTTTTCGGATCTCATTACCCCGCATGCTCAGTACCTATCGCTTGGGGGACACAGATGTATCGACTGCTGAAGTCTATCAAGCGAGTTGGAGATAGGATTGGTTGACCAGATTCGGGCTGCCACCAATGGCAACTATGTACTTGGTGATTCGCGATTTGCAGCCGAAATTGAAGCTATGATTGGGCGACGAGCTCGGCGGGGATGCCCGGGCAGACCGAAAAAGCATTCGATTTTTTAGATGGAAAACGTGGTCTGTCCCCGTTTTCTCCCCGTTTTCTCTTACCCACCAGGTACCGATCCAAGCGCTCCCGGGAGCACATATATTCGATTGATGCCTTCAGGCTCAACCCCCGTTACCGGCTTAGAGAATGGTTATTGGATTTCTGTGAAAAATGGACAGCCGATAAATCCAGCAACAGGTGGAACTGGCACAAGAGGAGAGACGCATGTGCCATTACCACCTAATACCGAACCGCCGGCGCGGTAAGAGGATAGTTATGATTAATGAAGCGGATTTGGCGGAGCTGAAGTCAGCAGTGCTAACAGGTGTAACTGTTGGGGTTGGCTCTCAAGTTCTGATTTTTGGCAGCGGCGCTACCGTTATAGTTCAGTGTCCTTTTTTGTGTGAAAGTCTTGGGTGGGAGCAGTGGGGGCACGGAGAAAAAGTTTATACGAGTACACTGTTCTTTGATTTTTTTAATCATCGAGTAGAGGAAGCCTCGCTTGAGGAAGGTGAAGTTCTAGTATTAAAGTTTGAGGGGGTGAAGATATTAAAAATTGTCCCTGAGCGAAATGGACTAGAGTCATATGTAGTTACTACTCGTTTTGGTATTTGTCCTGTCGCAATAATTTAGAGTTTTAAAGGGAGCTGTATGGTGGCTTTTAACCTTGACTCGAGATCGGCTAATGGGCGTCCCCTCTTTTGCGTGGGCAGCGGGCGGTGGCAGACGGTTACATCAGCGCCATGACCAGAGGGATGAACGCCTATAATGGTGAGACGGGAGGGTGTCAAGTTCAGGATTTATCTGGACCCGACTACTGGTACGGTTCGTAATTTCCACCCGAGATGAATAAAGGGGTAATGGCGTGAACGAATTGTTTGGGCAGCCCTATGATCGTCGGGATTCGCACTGGGTAATAAAGGCTTACTTTGACAGGATGTACGATGATGGTAGGTTTATCGAGGCGGTAGAGTTTCTTGTTAAAAAATGGGGGTTTAGTACGGATGGTGCGTACTGTGCTTTTCCCGATATGAATAGTTATTTTGAGGAGGATCATTTTGAAGGGGTTAGATTTTCCAGTGGATATATTCTGGAAGAGGATGCATCGGTAATTGTAAGTGATGAAGTGTTTCGTGATTATCTAAAGCTTGCTTGCGATAAGTACCTAAAGTTTCATTCGGGAAATGCAGGGAAGGTACATAAGTTGTTGAGTTGTTTATGTTGAGGTTGGCGTTATGTAAATGCCGTGGGGCCGTTGATTATATTCGGGAAAGAGGAAGTCCAAACTTTTTCTTGCGATAGAAACAGGCGACCCACAGGTCACCCCGAGTAACCGGCAGACCCGAAGGTCTCCCGCGCAAATCTTGAATAATGCGCAATCCCTGTAGGAGCTGCCGGGGAGAAACGGGGACAGACCACGTTTATCCTGAGAATGGCAGAAAATGGGGGCAGACTACGTTTTCTGTGTCGCACTTTAGCGATATGAAATAGCGTTTATACCGCAGAGTACTTGTCTAATTTGACGAAAGGTATGCCGCCTACTCAGGCCGCTGCGAATACTTGGACGGGGCGTCTTGCCGCGAAATATGGCTTTACCAGTGTTCAAGCGCCTGAAACTGGTATGTTTAATGATATAACCACGGTTGTTTTCAAAAAACCATGAAGTGATATTTTGCAGTGGAGGATTTATGCTTGAGGGTATTCTGAGGGGGGAGTTGCCGTGTCAGGTTTTTAGGGACTTGATAGAGGTTGATCCTAAACTTACTAATATACGTCTTAGTGAGATTTTTCATGAGGAATTTATCGATGTTGATAGTCTTGCTATGCAACTTATCTGGCATTGGAGGGGGCCGGGAAAATCTGAAGGGGTTATTGATGAGTCACTAAATGCTGAGCTGTTGGTAATGTTGAAAAGTGCAGGTTATTTGTAGGGGGGGTGCAGATCACGCTTGTTTAGCGGAGAAAAAAGAAAAGGAAAGAAAAGGGGACGGATTTGGCTCGTGCGGTGGCTAGAAAATAAATCCGTCCCCTTTTCCTGTCCATTTTCCTATTGATAAAACACAGCTCCGATACCCGAGTCCACTAGGTAACTGAGAAGGGTTATATGGCATTTTATATAGAGATGGATAAGGTTGTAGAAACTGAAGAGTATGTTGAATACACGTTTGGCCGGAATTTGGAGGTTGGGATAATACGGCTGGGGAAAAAGGATGAAACTATTCATGTTTTGAAAGAGTGTCCTCTGGATGTAAATGGAGAGTGGTCGAAAAGAGCTGCTATGAAGCTAATTCGTCTTTCTAGAGGTGGAAGTTTTCCTGGGAAAACTCAGTGGGCTTCTTAATGAAATAGTTTGAAAAAAAAAGGGCGGATTTATTTGTTTGGTTTTATGCGACGGCCAGAAAATAAATCTGTCTGATTTTGGGATGTGGCAGTCCCCCTATAGCGAACTCAGCGTTTATGACACGCCGCTTTGACAAATATTTTCTCATCAGCCGAACATACGCTTTCAAGGACATTCAGACGTGAAAAGAACCACACTACTAGCACTGACCCTGATTCTGGCATTACCAGGCTGCCATTCCAACGTCCGGGACTCTTCCCCCAGTCTGCTGAAAGACGGTGTCCAGCTGAGTCAGAACAAGGTGGCCGTCGATGCGCAACACGCCAAGATCATCATGAAAGCATCAGGTAACACTACCCCAGTAGAGTTCTCGATCCGCCGCGCATCGGATCCTGACCAGCGTATGGAGGTGCTTGGAACCGTGGTGGATTCAGGTCGGGGCAAGGTCTTCGGCTGGATCGCCAAACTCAACGAAGCGGCCAACAGCGCCACGCTTAAACGCTTCCCACAGCTGGAAGTGCAGGCGGATGCCGATCAGCCATTCCAAGTGTCGGGTTATTCGAATGGCGCAGGTGTTGGGAGTATATATAGCTGCGGTCCGATCAAAACCACTTTCACACCAGAAAAAAGCAAGGTCTATTTGGTGGAGTTCCAGTTTGTTGATAGCCGCTGTGAGCAGCATGTCTACGATATAACTCAGGCTCAGGAACGCATTCCCGTGGCGAGCGTGCCTTCAATGTAAAGTGGCGGTATGAATAATGAGCGAAGACGATATCTATCTGCAACTCGGACAGATTTTGCTGGACACATCCCCCGCGACGGCAATGAAAATCATCGTCGAGGCGGAGCTATCTCCAGAGAACGATCATTGCCAGTTTCTATTTGATTATGTGGATGAGGATGGTAAGTAGGATTGGTTTAGCCCCGTCAGCGCTCAAGTGGATGTGGAATTGTTTGAATGTTTTGTTGAACTTCGAAAAATCTATATTCAGAACGGAATGACGAGTGGGTGTCCGATCTGGAGTGGCTGCGTAATTACATTGGATGTTGCTGTCAGTAAGCTGGCGGTTGAATTTAAATATGATTAGCTTGGGTCGGGACATGAAGGAGGCAGATATATTTGTTTGGGATGGAGTATGGCAAAAACCTTTATTCGTCCTTTGAGTTGTGTATTCCAAACATTGGGCAGGCATTAAAAACGGGCGACTCATAGGTCGCCCGTTTTGTTGAAGTCGGACGTCTGAATGCAATTTACACAACGCCACTTACCTCCTGTGGGATCTTGCTCGCGATAGTGGTGCATCAGTCGAAATCCATGTTGAACGTTAGTCAGTCATCGCGAGCAGGCTCGCTCCGAAAGGGTTGCGATCTACCCACCATGGCAGCAACTAGCTGACACCTTGTCTTCATACCGATCGTGATGCCTCACCCAATCCATGATCTCCTCTTCATTACGCCCCTTAGGCGTGAGGTCGAGGTAGTTGTAGGCACCGACCAGCAGATCCAGGCCTCGGGCATACGTTGAATAGGTATGGAAAATCTCCCCCGCTTCGTTGCGATAAAACACACTGAGCCCAGGGAGTTCTTCCTCTGCGCCGTCGGTCTTTTCGTAGTTGTAGGTGGCTTTTCCGGTGGCAACGTCTTCGGCCCGGGCGCAGACACCGAAGTCGTAGTTGAAGTCGCAGCCTTCAGATGAGACCCAATCGAATTTCCAGCCCATGCGCTGTTTGAACGGTTGGAATTCGGCGAACGGTGCGTGGGAAACCGCGACCACGGCGACGTCGTGGTGGGCCAGGTGTTGGTTGCCGCCGTCGATGTGGTCGGAGAGGAACGAGCAGCCTGGGCAGCCTTCGTCCCAGCCAGCGGCGAACATGAAGTGGTAGACGATCAACTGGCTGCGGCCGCCGAACAGGTCGGTCAGGCTCAGTTCGCCGTTGGAGCCCTGAAAGCGGTAGGGTTTGTCGATTTTTACCCAGGGCAGGGCGCGGCGTTCGGCGCTGAGTTTGTCTCGTTCTTTGGTGAAGGCTTTTTCGTGGGCCAGGTGTTGTTTGCGGGCGGCGAGCCATTCTTCCCGGGACACGACCGGATGAGTCTGAATGTTCATGCTGATTTCTCCTGCTTGCTGTGGCGAAAGTCGATCCGCGCAGAGGGGTAAACCGTCTTACACAGCCTAGTCGTTTGGCCTGCGCTCAAATCGACAGGCCGCCGGTCGGTTGGGGGAAAGAACTCGGCTGAACGGCTGCACTCCCTGTCGGTCACAACCTATGAAGGCCATTTCACTCGTGGGCACTGGAGGTTGATCAGGATGACGACTTATAACTGGGATTTGATCGAGCATTTACTGCACGAAGTGCAGAACAGTGCTGGCCGCAGTTTCACTCCACGGCCTTATGCCGAGCAGTATGCGGCGGCGAAAGCCTCCGCGGGCGAGCCGTTCGAGAATCTGGATCGCCTGAAAACGATGGCCGGTGAGTACGAAAAAATACTGCTGTTGCGGGGGTATATCGAGCCTCGGCCGGAGGATCAGGGTGGCAATGGCGAGAATTACATATTGACACCCCGGGGCTCGAGTTTGTTGAGCCTGATCGACAGCAGCATCCCGGGAAATGAGCATCCGCGCCAGGTGCTGGATGAGCAGGAAGATGCGCTGGATGAATTGACGTTTGATGAAGTGGCGTCGAAGGCTCAGATTGCGTGAAGCTTGCAGCTTTAGAACCTATCCTCGTTGCGCCGCTTTCAGGCATTTCAAATCAGTGAAGTCCTTGCGCATGTCTTCAATCTTATGCAGCAACCGTTGACGCTGAAACGGCGTGCTCTCGGCCATCAAGTCCACCAGCAATGCCCGAGCCTGGGCTTCGGTGTTGGCATAGGCCACACGGTAAGCGGGGGTCCATAAACTCTCGCGATCAACCAGAAGTGTCTCGATTTGCTGTGGGAATTGCGGACTCTGACGTTGCGCGACCGCCGCGCTGAATTGCTGTTGCCAATGGACGCGGTTGGCAATCCATTCTTTGTTCTGATCCCCCAGGGCGCTCGACCAAGCCATCACCCGTTGCTGTTGGGTTGGGCTGAGTGGTCCGAGCCAGGCATTCAGGCGTTTTTCCATGCGCTTGCTTCGCTCTTTGATCTGTTGCTCTAGAGGTGGTTTGAGGTATTCCTCCTGGCGTTTGCGCAGGTCCTTGGCGAAAGCGTCGTTCATTTCCGCGACTTGCTTGTCATCCAGCCCTTGCAACAGTTCGATGGCCGATGGGGTAATTTCCCGGGCGGTTTCGGCGATGGCTTGTTTGGCTTCCTGGGTACGGGCTTGCAGCTCGGCGTCGGTGATCTGGTTTGTCTCGATCATGGTCTGTAAACGATTCAGCCAGTCGAGGTAACCGGGTAATTGTGTGGTGCAGTGCCAGCGCAGGTGTTCCTTGAGCCGCTCGTTCAACCAGTCTTTTTGCTGGCGGTTCATGTCCAGGTAGTCGCTGAGCGTCCAGGGAATGATCACATCGAGGTTGCGGTAAGCCAGGCCCACGCGGGTGCATGCGGCGACGGCGAGGCTGAGCGTGAGGATGACGGTGATCTGTTTCAACCAATGCGACATGGCAAGCCCTTGCGAAGACCTGGTTTTTTATTGGGTTCTTTTATGTGAACGCAGGACGAGCCTGGCAGTTCAGCCGATTAATAGAAGGCGCGTACAGCCTTGAGAGTGACCAGGCCGTCGCATTCGCTATTGTGGCCGGAATAGGCGGAGCAATCGCTGCCGCTCAGGCTTGAGTCACTGTAGATCAAGTCCAGGTCGATACCCATGAACGGCCGGGACAATTTCACCGACCAGTCGGTAAAACTGCCTACATATCCACCGTCAACGGATACCGGCGTATTGAGCTGGTGAGTGGTGTATTTCAGGCTGACCCCGATGCCGAACGGCTGATTGCCACTTAGGTCGGCGAACAGGGTGCTGTTCTGTTTGTCCGGGTCGTTGCTGAAGGCAGCGCCGAAGCGGCTGCCCAGCAGGGTCAGGCCGCCGAACAACTCCTGGCTGTCGAGGGTATCCACTTTGGGATAGCTGTAATGGATCATGCCCACTTCGTAGCCGAGGGAGTGATCGAAGGGCTGTTTAAAGCCCATGTAGGAATCGACTTCAAGGTTGCTCGAAGGACTAAGCCCCATGCTGGGGGACCATTGGCCCACGTAGAAGCCGCTGTCGTGGCTCAGGTCGAGGCCACCGTGGAACGAGCCGGTCGTCGAGGGTTTGACCAGCCCTTGGGCCATGCTGCGGCTGGGGGTGGTGGCGAGTTTGAGATCGAAATCGCCCAATTCGCGCTGGAAGACTTGCGCATGGGCGACGGAACACCACAACAGGCTGGCGAGCAGGAGAAAAAGGGGCTTGAGCATGCGTCACTCCATGAGCTGCGAGGAGCAGGTGGTGAAAACCTGCTGAAACGCTTGATCCAGACACGTGCAAGCATACCGGCGAATGTTCGGCATCGAGGGCCGTTCGTCGATTGTTGAAATATTGATTTGTTTTATGGGGTATTGCTGAAGGGTTCCAGTCCAAGCGCTTCGAAGCTCAAAGCGCTTTGGGACCAGTTAAAGCGGGGGAATTACTTTTTGCCCAGCGTGATCTGCTTGGACGGGCCGAACGTCTGGCCGCTGACGCCTTTGGCAATTTGCTGGATCTCGCCACCGGACTTGAGGAACGCAGCGATCTGATTGTTGATCGATTCGCTGGTTTCAACGGCTGGAGCTGGCTTTGCTTTGCTGTTGGATGCTTTTACACGCATGGCGGCCATTAACCTGTAGAAATTAACTTGGCCAGGCATCGTACAGGAAATACTTGACAATTGCTTGGTAAATATCCTCCCGAAATACACACGGCAGGTGCGCGAATAATCGCAAGTTATTATTTGGAATAGTCCCCTAAGCTGCTGTTTTAACTAAAAACCTCAGTGGGGAAATAGTGCTTTTCGGATGGGCTGGCCACCGTCCAGACCACCCGAACGGCCTGACGAGCGGCCAAACACGCCCGCCAAACCCAGGGAAATTAGGGCCTTGCGTGGATTTTCTCGCGCCACCGGGCCGGCCCGCCGAACGCCGCCCGCAAAACCGGGTAGAATGCCGCCCACGCAATGAGGGTATTGGACATGGCTTTAGTCGGGCGTTACAACAGTTTGCAAGTGGTTAAACACACTAACTTCGGTTTATATCTGGACGGTGGCGCGGATGGCGAAATCCTTCTGCCTAATCGTTATATTCCCAAAGATATTCCCAGCGAAGATGAAGATTGGCTCAACGTTTTTATTTATCTGGACAGCGATGACAAACTTATCGCCACCACCGAAAAGCCGAAAGTTCAGGTCGGTGAATTCGCCAGTTTGAAAGTCGTTGAAGTCAACAGCATCGGCGTGTTCCTGGATTGGGGGTTGCCGAAGGATCTGCTGCTGCCGTATTCCGAAGAAAAGCGCCAGATGACTGCCGGCGAGTATGTCGTGGTGCACGTCTACCTCGACAAACACACCCGGCGCATCACCGCGACGGCACGTCTGGACCGTTATCTGGACAAGACCCCGGCCAACTACACCCCGGGCCAGGAAGTTGATTTGCTGGTAGCCGAAGCGACCGATATGGGCTTCAAGGCAATCATCAACAACAAGCACTGGGGCTTGATCCACAAGAACGAAATCTTCAAGTTCATGCGCGCCGGTAAAGAAGAGAAGGGCTTTATCAAAGAAGTCCGTGCCGACGGCAAGATCAGCTTGAGCCTGCAGCCGGTGGGCGAAGCCGCTGCCACCAGTCTGAACTCGAAGATTCTCGCCAAGTTGCGCGACAACAACGGCACCCTGCCAGTCAGCGACAAGAGCGACCCGACACTGATCAGCAGTATGTTCGGCGTCAGCAAGGGCAACTTCAAAAAGGCCATCGGTGCGTTGTACAAGAACGGCCAGATCGTCATTCACGCTGATCGTATCGAACTCAGCTGACCTGCACCGGCCCCGGTAGGCGCTACCGCAGGTTGTGATCAAAAAAGGATCCAGCCTACGGTAGCCTTCTGCGTAGCAGTCACCCATCTCTTTGTATACATAACGCCCTGCACCGTTTGCAGGCGCGGACGCCCTGTTCATGGGCATTATCACCCCCTCTACGACTTGAAAGCTGTGCTCTGAACAGGGTTGGAAGCCAGATTTGTCACACCTTTAGATCATATGGCACGCATTCTGCGTAGCAACTCGTATACAAACCATGCCGGCTCCCGTACGCAGTGTGGTTGCTGCATCAATCCCGGGGGCCGCGCCTGTACTTTCGAGGAGCCCCGCGATGACCGAACGATTGCCCAATGGCTACAGCCCGCGCCTGTATAACCAGGACCTGGGGCCACTGCCGCAGACATGGAATTGGTACAACATCTTTGCCTTCTGGATGAGCGACGTGCACAGCGTCGGCGGCTATGTGTTCGCCGCCAGCTTGTTTGCGCTTGGGCTGGCCAGTTGGCAGGTGTTGATTGCCTTGCTCGGCGGGATTTGCATCGTGCAGTTGATCGCCAACCTGGTGGCCAGGCCGAGTCAGCAAGCCGCGGTGCCTTACCCGGTGATCTGCCGACTGGCGTTCGGGGTGTTCGGGGCGAATATTCCTGCGGTTATTCGCGGCCTGATTGCGGTGGCCTGGTACGGGATTCAAACGTACCTGGCGTCCAGTGCACTCATCATCGTCGTGCTGCGGTTTTTTCCTTCGATGGCGACCTACGCCGAACCGCACTTTGCCGGTTTGTCCTACCTCGGCTGGTTCGGTTTCCTCAGCCTGTGGTTCGTCCAGGCGCTGGTGTTCTGGACCGGCATGGAGTCGATCCGCCGCTTCATCGACTGGGCCGGCCCCGTGGTGTACGGCGTGATGTTCCTGCTCGCCGGCTGGATCGTCTGGCAGGCCGGCTGGAGCAATATCAGCTTCACCCTGGCGGAAAAGTCCTTGTCTGGCTGGGAAGCCTTCGGCCAGGTGATCGTGGCAACGGCATTGGTGGTGTCGTACTTTTCCGGTCCGACCCTGAACTTCGGTGATTTCAGTCGCTACTGCCGCAGCATGAATGACGTGCGTCGCGGCAATTTCTGGGGGCTGCCGGTAAACTTTCTGGCGTTCTCGCTGGTGACCGTGGTGATCGTTTCCGGCACCTTGCCGGTGTTCGGTGAAATGCTTCACGACCCTATCGCCACCGTGGCGCGCATCGACAACAGCGTGGCGGTGCTGCTCGGCGCCTTTGCCTTTGTCACCGCGACCATCGGCATCAACATCGTCGCCAACTTCGTGTCCCCGGCGTTCGACTTCGCCAACGTCGCCCCAAGCAAAATCAGTTGGCGTGCGGGTGGCATGATCGCCGCCGTGGCATCAATCTTCATCACCCCGTGGAACCTGTTCAACAACCCCGAAGTGATCCACTACACCCTCGATGTGCTGGCGGCGTTCATCGGCCCGCTGTTCGGGATTCTGTTGGTGGATTACTACCTGATCAAAAAACAGAAGATCGACGTCGATGCGCTGTTCAATGACGGCCCGAGCGGGCGTTATTACTACAGCGGCGGGATCAACTGGACGGCGGTCAAGGCGTTGATTCCTGCCACCCTGATGGGCGTTGCGATCACTTTCATCCCGGTGTTGCAGCCGATGGCCAACTTCGCCTGGTTCACCGGCTGCTTCCTCGGCGGCGTCCTGTACTTCGCACTGGCCAGGCGCGAGCAGGCACAGCAATCGGCGGCGCTGGTCATCGCTGGATGACGTACGTGGCGATTTAAAGGTCTTTTGCAGACACCTTTTTCTGTCCATCTGGTTAATAATCGACAGCATAATTTTTCGCCCCGGCACCCTCTGTTCAGCAGGAAGGCCGGGGCTTTGCTTTTACTGTCGAGTCACTGCCATGGATTGTGTTGTCGAGGTGTTCCGGTGAGCGCCACCCGGCGTAGCGCCGATGGGTTTGCCCTGCAAGTGATGGTCGGGCTGTGCCTGATCTGGGGTGTGCAACAGGTGATGATCAAATGGGCGGCGTCCGACATCGCGCCGGTCATGCAGGCGGCGGGGCGGTCGGGTATTTCCGCGTTGCTTGTAGGATTATTGATCTGCTGGAAGGGCGGTTGGGATCAGGTCGGGACTACCTGGCGCGGCGGCTTGCTGGCCGGCGCGTTGTTTGGCCTGGAGTTCTTCTTCATTGCCGAAGGTCTGCAACTGACTACGGCGGCGCATATGTCGGTATTTCTCTACACCGCGCCGATCTTTACCGCGTTGGGCGTGCATTGGTTGCTGCCGAGTGAGCGTTTAAGACCGGTGCAGTGGCTGGGGATTTTTCTGGCGTTCATTGGCATTGCCATTGCGTTTGCCGGTGGTGTGTCCTGGGACAATCTTGACCACCGCATGTTGATGGGCGATGCCCTGGGTGTGCTGGCCGGCGCGTCGTGGGGCGCGACCACCGTGGTGGTGCGCGCCTCGCGCCTGTCGGAAGCGCCGGTGACCCTGACGCTGTTTTATCAACTGATCGTCGGCTTCGTCGGCCTGCTGCTGATTGCGATCCTCAGTGGTCAGGTCACCCATGTCAGCCTGACCACGGTGGCGGTGGCCAGCGTGCTGTTTCAGGGATTGGTGGTGTCGTTCTTCAGCTACCTGACGTGGTTCTGGCTACTGCGCCGTTACCTGGCGGCGAACCTCGCGGTGTTTTCGTTCATGACGCCGTTGTTCGGCGTCACGTTCGGCGTGGTGCTGCTGGGTGAAGAGCTGAGCCTGAACTTTGTGATCGGCGCGGTACTGGTTTTGCTCGGGATCACTTTTGTGAGCGCAGAGCAGTGGGTGCGCCGTCGTTTGCGCAAAGCACTTGGGCAACCCTGATCGGGCGCAGCAACAAGCCTGCGGCAATGATAAAACCGCCGCCGGCGATCACCAGCGCGGGTTGCAAGCCACCGCTGAAATGGCTGCTCAACGCGGCTAGCAACGGCCCGCTGAGCTGACCCACGGCGAAGCACGCGGTCAGCAGCCCGGCATTGCGCTGGGTGGCGTGGGGCGCCAGTTCCCGGGAGCGCTGCATCACCAGTTGCATGCAGGCCAGGAATGGCCCGCCACACAGGATCACCCCCAGCGCCAGTCCGGCGCCGCTGCCCAACAGGCAAGCAAACACACCGGCGGCCTGTAGCCACAGCGTTGCCATCAGCCAATTTCGAGTAGCGTTCGGGGAGTGCCGACGCAGGCTCACCAACACGACCCCGGTCGCCGCCGCCAGACCAAAGCACGGCCAGAACAGATCGGCTTGCCATTGCCCATGGAACTGCGCGCTGGCCATTTGTGAGAGGAAAGTGGCCGGGATGATGTAGCCCAGACCGTACAACCCATAGATTACCGGTAAGCGTCCGACGCCTTGGGCGGCCGACTTGGTGGCAAGCGGTATCACCGTTGAAGTGGCGGCCGGCTGCGGCAGGAACGGCAGAATCGCCAGCAGCATCACCAGCCCGACAGCGGCATACACCAACCACAAGGTCGCGGACGTTTGCCCCAGCAGGTTCGAGCCCAAGGCCAACAACCCTGTCAGAAAAATCCCCAGACCCGGTCCGGCAAACACCAAGGCGCCGAGTCGCGGACGACCGGCCGCCGCTGCCAGCGGTTGGCTCAACGCGGTAATCATCACCAGCACCCAGGCACTGGCCACGCCCGTGCCGAAACGCAGCGCCAGATGCGCCCAGAACCCGTTGGCCCAGAACGAGGCCAGGGTCAGCAATACACACAACCACAAACCGCCGAGCAGGCGCCTGCGAACCTGATCGGGGCGACGGGCGAACATCGCATCCACCGCGCCGGCGAAGTAACCAAGGTAGTTGGCGGCAGCAATCAGACCAGCGGCAGTCAGGTCGATCTGACCTTCGCTGAGCAAGTGCGGCAGTTGTGGGGTGAGGGCGAAACGCCCGATGCCCATGGCCATCATCAGGGCGACAAAGCTGGCGGTTAAGCGAATCAGCGGGGACATGGTCTGAGTTCCGTTTCGAGGATCAATGACCGTCAGGCTAGGACTGATTGACTTTCTTTAAAAATGAATAATAGTGAGAAACTTGTTCTGATTTGGAGAATGGCGTGGAATTCAGCCAATTGCGGATCTTCCAAGCGGTGGCGGAAGAGGGCTCCATTACGCGAGCCGCCGAACGCCTGCATCGCGTGCCCTCCAACCTGTCGACCCGGCTTAAACAGCTCGAAGAGCAACTGGGTGTCGAATTGTTCGTACGCGAGCGTCAGCGTTTGCAGTTATCACCTGCGGGAAAAGTCCTGCTGGACTACACCACCAAGCTGTTCGCCTTGCATGACGAAGCTCACGCGGCGGTGCAGGGCGGGCAACCGGCCGGGGATTTCGTACTGGGCACCATGTACAGCACCGCCGCGATTCACTTGCCAGAGCTGTTGGCGCGTTATCACCGCCGCTACCCGGCGGTGAACCTGCAAGTGCAGTCGGGCCCCAGCGGTGAACTGCTCGAAGGGTTGCTCACCGGGCGCCTCGATGCGGCGCTGGTGGACGGCCCGCTGGAACTGGCCGGGCTCGACGGCGTGCCGTTGTGCGACGAACGGCTGGTGTTGATCAGCGAGGCCGATCATCCGCCGGTGCGCAGTGCGCTGGATGTCGAAGGGCGTTCGGTGTTCACGTTTCGCCAGGGCTGCTCCTACCGGATGCGCCTGGAAGCCTGGTTTGCCCATGACCATGCGGCTATGGGCCGAGCCATGGAGATCGAGTCTTATCCGGGAATGCTGGCCTGCGTGATTGCCGGCTCTGGCGTGGCGCTGATGTCGGAGTCGATGCTCGCCAGTCTGCCGGGGCGTGAAAGCGTGGCGGTGCACCCGTTGGCCGAGCCGTTTGCCAGCGCGACCACCTGGCTGATGTGGCGCAAAGGCATGGTCGGGGCCAACCTGAATGCATGGATCGAGCAGCAGCAGGCGGTGTATCCGTCGACCATGGTCCAGGCCCAGTCAATTTCTTGAACTAACGTCCAAGGATTTGGATCAATTCAGTAACAGATCATTGCGATCTTGAGCGAGCATTGCGTAGGACTTCGGACTATTATCAGTGCGAAGGGGCTACAGAACTTCGGCCGCTCGGCACGACCCTGAAGGGGGGCATCATGAAAGAGAAAATCCAAAACTGGCTGCATGACCTGGGTGTCGCACTCGGTTTGATTGAACCGCCTCTGCAACCGGTGCCAATTCGCACTGATGACGAACAACGTCGCCGCCAGCAGCGCCGTCGGTAAGTCTGGCAAATCACCTGTGGCGAGGGAGCTTGCTCCCGCTGGGGCGCGCAGCGGCCCCATTCATCGCCACTCAGGTGGGTCAGCTTGAGCGCGAGTGCAGCTTGCGATTGCTGCGCAATCGAGCGGGAGCAAGCTCCCTCGCCACAGAGGTTCGTTCGGCCCATCGGATGTATTTAGCAATCCGTTTCAATACCGCCCAATCTCAATCAAAAACCGGGTCAAGTCATTCGCCGTCCTGGCAGTCTTGAGAATCCGGTCTTCTTCGGCGGTAAACGCCGTCAACCCCAACTGATCCTCCAGGCGGAAGATCAGCTCTTCAATATCCTCTTTGTCCAAGCCCAACTGCATCAGGTTGGTGTTGTCGTCGAAGTCATCCTGGTTTTCCAGCAGGCGGCGGATGCGACGATGCACGGCGGCACGAACGGCGGCTCTTGTCATGAGGTCCTTCTTCGAGAACGTTATGAGGTCCCTGACGCTGAGTACAGCAGGCTTCAGGCGTGTCGGCGCTGCCACTCGTCAATCATCGAGCGCAGATACTCTCCGGAAGGCTACCGAAATGCGTTCGATCTTGAACCACTGATCGCGGCTGACGATCTTCATGGGCAAATTCCTTCAGGCGAAAAAAAACGGGTGTGGCAACCGACGCCACACCCGCCGAAGAAAGCATCAGGTCGTTATAGAAGTCTTAGGCAGCGCTCGCCACTACGGCCGGGCGACGGGACAGAAGGCTGACCACCACGAAACTCACCAGGCCCACGCCGAGGCTGTAGTAGATCGGAGTATTGGCGTCCATACCGTCCTTGATCATGAACAGCAGCGCAGTGGCAAAGCCCAGGCCCATGCTGGCGATGGCGCCGGCGGTGTTTGCGCGTTTCCAGAAGATCGCGCCGATCAGCGGGATCAGCATGCCGCCCACCAACAGGTTGTAAGCCAGGGTCAGCGCGCTGATCACGTCATGTACGACCAGAGCGATGCCGAGTACGACGATGCCGGTCAACAGAGTGAACAGGCGGTTCATGCCCAGGCTCGACTGTTTGCCTCCACGCAGTTTCGGCAGCAGGTCTTCGGTCAGTGTGGTGGCAGCGGCGAGCAGGCCGGCGCTGGCGGTGGACATCATGGCCGCCAGGGCCGCGGCGATCACCAGACCGCGGATACCGTCCGGCAGGGACAGTTTGACGATGGCGGCGAAAGCGTTGTTGACGTTGTCCAGGTCCGGGATCAGCACGTGAGCGGCCATGCCGATCAGGGCGCAGGCCAGGCCGTAAAGGATGCAGTAGAAGCCTGCGAAGGTACCGGCGACCTGAGCCACTTTGGCGCTCTTGACGGTGAACACACGCTGCCAGATGTCTTGGCCGATCAGGATCCCGAAGAAGTAGATCATGAAGTAGGTGATGATGGTGTCCCAGCCAATCGTGGTGAAGCTGAAGGCAGTGGCCGGCAGTTTCAACACCAATTCATCCCAGCCGCCAACGCGGTACAGGCAGATCGGCAACAGGATGAACATCAGGCCCACGGTCTTGATCACGAACTGGACGATGTCGGTCAAGGTCAGGGACCACATGCCGCCGATGGCCGAGTAGATCACCACCACGCCACCGCCGAGCAATACCGAGACCCAGAACGGCAGGCCGAACAGCACTTGCAGCACGGTGCCGATTGCCAGGATCGAAACTACGCCGATCATCAGCGCATACGCCAGCATGATCACCGCGCTCGCGGAGCGGGCCATCGGGTTGTAGCGTTTTTCCAGCACTTGGGTAACGGTGTAGATTTTCAGTTTCAGCAGCGGTTTGGCGAGGAACAGGTTCAGCGCCACGATCCCGCAGCCGAGTGCCGCGCACAGCCAGAAACCGGAGATGCCATGGACGTAGCCCAGGCGCACGGTGCCGACGGTGGACGCGCCGCCCAGAACGGTGGCGGCCATGGTGCCCATGTACATGCTCGGGCCGAGGTTGCGACCGGCGACCAAAAAGTCTTCGTTGGTCTTGGCCTTGCGCATGCCGTAATAGCCGAGCATCAGCATCGCGGCGGCGTAGATGAGTACGACGAATAAATCCAAAGCCATGATGGCGTGTCTCCGATTGTCTTTTTTATGGTGAGGCTGAATAGCAATATGGCCATGAGACCGCTTTTTGTGGCGAGGGAGCTTGCTCCCGCTGGGCTGCGAAGCATCCCCAAATCCTGCAACCAGGTTTCTTCTGGAGAACGCCATTAACCTGTTTTGCGACTGCTGCGCAGTCGAGCGGGAGCAAGCTCCCTCGCCACGGAAGTTCTGTTGACCACCGTGTTGAATCAGGCGGCTTGTCGCATCGCCGGTTTACCGAGCGAATCCGTGCCCTTGCTGCGTGCATCGTTGGGGCCGAACACCGTGGCCGATTCCGGGAACAGGCTCAGCAGCGTCAGGTACACCAGCGAAGCCAGGCCGAGGGTTACCGGCAGGCTGATGTCGATCCCGCCGGCCAGATTGCCGAGCGGCCCGACAAACTGCCCCGGCAGGTTCACGAAGCACAAACCGACCGCGGCACTCGGGATCCAGGCGCCCAGACCACGCCAGTTCCAGCCGTGGGTGAACCAGTAGCGGCCACCTTTTTCGCCACGGGTGAACACTTGCAGGTCATCCGGGCAGTAAAAGCCGCGACGCACCAGCAGGCCGATGATCATGATCACCATCCATGGGGTGGTGCAGGTGATGATCAGCACGGCGAAGGTCGACACGCTCTGCACCAGGTTCGCTGCAAAGCGCCCGATGAAGATGAAGGCAATCGACATCACGCCGATCAGCAGCGTCGCTTTAACCCGCGACAGGACCCGTGGAAACACACTGGACATGTCCAGCCCGGTGCCATACAGCGACGTGGTGCCGGTGGACATGCCGCCAATCACCGCAATCAGGCACACCGGCAGGAAGAACCAGCTCGGCGATACCGCCAGCAGGCCGCCGACGTAGTTGTTGGCCGCGATGTAGTCCGGTGCCTTGATCGCTACGATGGTGGCGGTGGCCAGGCCGAACAGGAACGGGATGAAGGTCGCGATCTGCGAGATCACCACGGCAGCCATGATCCGGCGCTTGGAGGTGTCACGCGGGATGTAGCGCGACCAGTCGCCGAGGAACGCCCCGAAGGAAATCGGGTTACTCATCGCCACCAGCGCAGCGCCGATGAAAGCCGCCCAGAAACCCGGTTGACCGAGGCTGACGCTGCCGGCGTAGTTCACATCGAAAGGACCGGCGAAGGCGAAGACGCCCAGCAGAAACAGCAGGCTGGCGCTCCACACGGCGATCTTGTTGACCCACAGCAGGAAGCGGAAGCCGTAGATGCACACCGTCAGCACCAGGATCGCGAACAGACCGTAGGCCAGGCCCAGGGTCAGGTCGGTTTCCGGCAGGCCGATCAGGCGTTTCGCACCACCGATCAACGCATCACCCGAACTCCATACCGAGAGCGAGAAGAAGGCGATAGCGGTCAACAGCGACAGGAACGAACCGACGATCCGCCCGTGCACGCCGAAGTGCGCACCGGACGACACGGCGTTGTTGGTGCCATTGAGTGGACCGAACAGGCCCATCGGCGCGAGGATCAGCGAGCCCAGCAACACGCCCAGCACAATCGCCCAGACGCCCGCCTGAAAAGACAGGCCGAACAGTACCGGGAAACTGCCGAGCACGGCGGTGGCGAAGGTGTTGGAACCGCCGAAGATCATCCGGAACAAGTCCGTCGGGCCTGCGGTGCGTTCGTTGTCCGGGATCTGCTCGACCCCGTAGGTTTCAATTTGCGTAAGGCTTTGGTCTTTGTTGTTGTTATTCATGATCTGCTCCGATCATAAAGGCGCGCTCATCGTGCGTGAGCGTCACCTGTTTGGCTAAGGGGGTGGCAGCCCTTCCGGCATTGCGGACAAATGTTCGTGGCAGGCCAGCCATAGGCCTTGTTGTTCTTGGCCAGACGCCTGTTTCTTGAAAACAATCGTCTCGCGTTCCTGGCTGAAGTGTTGCTCCCCTTGCATGCGCAGCTCGGTGGCTACGTCATGGATGAAAATCGCCACGTCACCCTGCAGGCTGACGAAGGCGTTGCTCGAGGTGCACGACAGCACCTCGAAGCCGTCCTCGGCACGCCAGCTGTCCCACAACGCCTGGTAGGCATCGCGCGACAGCAGGGGCTGCTCGAGGGTGTAGAACACGAAGCTGGCGTCGATGCTGAATGCGCCGAAGTAGGCTTCGCGATCGTTTCGGGCAAAGGCCGACACCAGTTCGGCGGCGGCATTGAGTACCTGATCACGTTCGTTCATGACCGATCCTCAGCGATGGACCACGCCTGGCAGTACGCAGAGCATTTCGTACAAAAGGTTGGCGCCCAGCAGCGAGGTGTTGCCGGTGGTGTCGTACGCTGGCGAGACTTCTACCAAATCGCAGCCAACCAGGTCGAGGCCTTGGCAGCCGCGCACGATTTCAATCGCCTGAATGGTCGTCAGACCGCCGATTTCCGGGGTGCCGGTGCCAGGTGCCCAGGCCGGATCGATGCCGTCGATATCGAAACTCAGGTACACCGGACCGTCGCCGACTTTCGCGCGAACTTCGGCCATCAGCGGCGCCAGGGATTTGTGCCAGCATTCTTCAGCCTGAACCACACGGAAGCCTTGATTGCGGCTCCAGTTGAAGTCATCAGCGGTGTAGCCCTGAGCCCGCAGGCCAATTTGCACTACACGGTCGCAATCCAGAAGACCTTCTTCTACCGCGCGACGGAAGGTGGTGCCGTGGGCGATTTTCTCGCCGAACATGTGATCGTTCACGTCCGCGTGAGCGTCGATGTGCACCAGGCCGACCTTGCCGTGCTTTTTATGGATGGCACGCAGGATCGGCAGGGTGATGGTGTGGTCGCCGCCCAGCGTCAGGGGGATCACATCGTGTTCGAGGATATTGTCGTAGGCCTCTTCGATGATCCGCACGGCGTCCAGCAGGTTGAAGGTGTTGATCGCCACGTCACCGATGTCGGCAACCGACAGCGAGTCGAACGGCGCAGCGCCGGTGGCCATGTTGTACGGACGGATCATTACCGATTCAGCGCGGATTTCACGCGGCCCGAAACGGGTGCCGGGGCGCAGGGACGTGCCGATGTCCAGCGGGATGCCGATAAAGGCAGCGTCCAGGCCGGCAGCGGATGGCAAATGGGGGAGTCGCAGCATGGTGGCGATGCCGCCGAAGCGCGGCATTTCATTGCCGCCCAGTGGTTGGTGAAGAATCTTGTCCACGGGTAAGGCCTCATCGTCGTTGTTTTATTTATGCAGGTAAGCCGCTCGGGGAGAGACGGGCACCGCTGTGGGCCGATTCTGCGAAATGCAGTGGCCGGGAAGAATCGCTACGGGCAAATACTTAGTTCAGATTTTTCTAAACTAATGGCGGGCGGGAAGATAGACTCCCCACCATGCACCGAACCCTTGTGGCGAGGGAGCTTGCTCCCGCTGGGCTGCGAAGCGGCCCCAAAACCATTAAGCCCGGTTGCATCGGGCAGACCGCATGAGTCGGGTTTACGACTGCTTCGCAGCCGAGCGGGAGCAAGCCCCCTCGCCACAAAAGCAACATGCACTACCTTGCAATGGAGCCCCCCCATGGCCAACGCTTTACCCGACCTGAAACTATTGCGCATCTTCGTCAGCGTGGTCCGCCATCAGGGGTTCGCCAACGCCCAGCACGAGCTCAATCTCTCGACGTCGGCCATCAGCACTTATATGAGCCAGCTCGAAGCGGCCCTCGGCCTGGTGCTCTGCCATCGTGGTCGCGGCGGTTTCAGCCTGACCAGCAAGGGCGAGCTGTTCCATCAGGAAACCCTGCGTCTGTTGGCCGAACTCGAAGGTTTCGAACAATACGCCGCCGCCCTCAAAGGCGAATTGCGCGGCACGTTGAACCTGGGGGTGATCGATTCCACCGTCAGCGACAAGGCCTTGCCGTTCGCCGAAGCCATCGGCGCCTACAGCCAGGAACACCCGGCGGTGCACTTGCATCTCTCGGTCATGAGCCCCTACGAACTGCAACTCGGCGTGCAGGACAACCGCCTCGACCTGGCCATCGGTGCCTTTTCCACGCGCATGAGCGGTCTGGTCTACATGCCGCTCTACCGCGAACAGCACTGGCTGTATTGCAGCAGCCGTCATCCGCTGTTCAACGAGCGGCGCATCCCCGAACAGGTCATCACCCAACAACGCATGGTCGGTCGCGGCTATTGGAGCCAGGCCGAACTGGCGCGTCATGGTTTCAAGCACAGCGCGGCGACCGTGGAAAGTATGGAGGCCCAGCTGATTCTGGTGCTGTCCGGCGCCTACATCGGTTACCTGCCGGAGCACTACGCCCAGGCCTGGGCCGACAAGGGGGATTTGCGCGTGCTGCTGCCGGCGACGTTCGGTTATCAGGCGCCATTCTCGATGATCGTGCGCCGTGGCCGTAGCCGCGAACCGCTGATCCAGACCTTCCGTGATTTGCTCAAAGCACAGCTCAATCAGGCTTAAGAAAATGTCCAGAATCCAGTGCCCGCGCTGCCTGCGTCCGCAAACCCATTGTCTGTGCCCACTGATCCCAAGCCTGGATAGCCGCACGCGGGTGTTGCTGTTGCAGCATCCGAGTGAAGTGAACCATGCATTGAACACCGCACGATTGGCTGCGTTGGGACTCAAGAATGCCGAGTTGATCGTGGGCGAGGTGTTCGAGGATTTGCCGGCGTTGTTGAATCAACCGGGCTATCAGGCGCGGCTGTTGTTTCCCGGTGAAGATGCGCAGCCGATGCAGGCGTACACCGCGAGTGATAAGCCGCTGCTGCTGGTGGTTCCGGACGGTACCTGGCGCAAGGCGCGCAAGATGCTGCACCTCAATCCGTTGCTGGCGGCGTTGCCGAGAGTGACATTGGCCGAGGGCGGGGTGTCGCGTTATCGCTTGCGCAAGGCACCTGGGCCTGGGGCGTTGTCGACGGTGGAGGCGATTGTGCAGGCGTTGCAGACCCTTGAAGCGCCGACCACTTTCGAACCGTTATTGAAACCGTTCGAGGCGTTGATCGAGGGGCAGATTGCGGCGATGGGGGAGGAGACCTATCAGAAGAATCACGGCCGGTGATGACTTGTGGCGAGGGAGCTTGCTCCCGCTGGGCTGCGCAGCAGCCCCAAAACCATTCAGCCTGTGTGTCAGGGAAATCATGCTGACAGGTTTTGGGAGCGCTTCGCACTCCAGCGGGAGCAAGCTCCCTCGCCACAGGGACAGCGTGAGACTTAGCGTTCGCGCATCGCCTCGGTCCGTGCCTTCAACACCGGTTTAAGCAGGTAATCCAGCACGCTTTTCTCCCCGGTAATAATGTCCACCGTCGCCACCATCCCCGGAATGATCAGTAGCGGTTTCACGTCCCCGCCCAGGTGATTCTTGTCGGTCCTGACCTGAATCAGATAGAAACTGTTGCCCTTGTCATCGGTGATGGTGTCCGCCCCGATCAACTCAAGCCTGGCACTCAACCCCCCATAAATCGTGTAGTCATAAGCGCTGAACTTGACCATGGCTTTCTGGCCCGGGTGCAGGAACGCCACGTCTTGAGGGCGGACCTTGGCTTCGATCAGCAGGTTGTCCTCCACGGGCACGATTTCCACCATGTCGCTGCCCGGCTGGACCACGCCGCCGATGGTATTGACCTTCAGCACTTTGATGATGCCGTGAACCGGCGACACCACCGTGGTGCGTGTCACCCGGTCGTCGATGGCAATGCTCGTGGCGGTGATTTTCGACAGGTCGGTGCGTTTCTCATTCAGCTCTTTCGCCGCGTCCGAGCGGAAGGATTGTTCGGACTCGTCGATCTTGCTTTTGATCTCATTGATCGCTGATTCCGCCCGGGGAATCGCCAGGGTCGTGGCGTTCAGCGAGCCGCGGATTTCCACCGCGCTGCGTTTGAGCCGCAGGATTTCCACCGGCGACACCGCCCCGGTGCCCACCAGCGGCGCCGACATGTTCATCTCTTGTTGCAGCAGCGCCAGGCTGGAACTGAACTGCCCCTGTTTGGAACGGAACTCCGCCAGCTCCTGGGTTTTTTGCCGAAGTTGTTCAGTCAGCGTGCGTTGTTCGCTGGCCAGTCGGCGCTGGCGTTGTTCATACAGCGAGCGTTCGTCCTCGGCCACTTGCGGCGCCTTGGCGATGACTTCCGGGGACAGCTTGAACGGCCGGCTTTCCGCTTCGGCAGACAATCGTTCGACCTGCGCGATCAAGGCATAGCGGTCCGCTTCGCTTTCGCCCTTGTTCGACAGGAATCGCGTGTCATCCAGGCGCAGCAAGGTGTCGCCCTTGTTCACCATTTGCCCTTCGCGAACGAAAATCTCGGTGACGATGCCGCCTTCCAGGTTCTGGATCACCTGTATCTTGCTCGACGGAATCGCCTTGCCTTCGCCCATGGTGACTTCCTGCAACACGGCGAATTTGGCCCAGACCAGCGCGCTGATCAGCAGCGCCGCCGCCAGCCACACGGTGATCCGCGACCAGCGCGGTGAATCCTGCAACGAGGCGCCGGCGGTTTCCGGCATGAACTCGCTCTCGGCACTTTTGCTGAAACTGCCGAAGTAGCTTCGGGCCGCTGAATCCGGTGTTTGAGCAGACATGGGACGATACCCGTCAGTTAAGAGAAGTAATGCCGAACAAAAAACTGTGGCGAGGGAGCTTGCTCCCGTTCGGCGGCGAAGCCGTCGCAAAAGTCCAGCTGACACAACGAGGTGAATGGGGCTGCTGCGCAACCCAGCGGGAGCAAGCTCCCTCGCCACAGGTATGTATTGGCATCGAGTGGGCGCTCCTAAACCGTTGCAGAGCCGACGCGGCCCTTGCGCAATGCATCGATCACCGCTTCTTTCGGGCCGTCGGCGACGATCCGCCCGTTGTCCAGCACCACCAGCCGATCCACCAGGCTGAGCATCGAGGAGCGGTGGGTCACCAGCAGCACGGTTTTGCCCTGGACCCAGCCGTGGAGTTTCTGCCGCAGAAGGTCTTCGCTGCTGTTGTCCATGGCGCTGGTCGGTTCGTCGAGCAGCATGATTGGCGGATCAAGCAACAAGGCCCGCGCCAGCAACACCGCTTGCCGTTGCCCACCCGACAGCAATTGACCGCGCTCGCCCACTGGCCGATCAAACCCTTGTGGATGCTGACGCGCCAGTTCAGTCACGCCGGTCAGCTCAGCGACTTCAAGCATCCGGGCATCGCTGACATAACGGGCGCCGAGGGTCAGGTTGTCGCGCAGGCTGCCGGCCAACAAGGGCAGGTCGTGGGC
Source organism: Pseudomonas sp. GW821-FHT03E01 (assembly GCF_059420765.1). NCBI lineage: Bacteria > Pseudomonadati > Pseudomonadota > Gammaproteobacteria > Pseudomonadales > Pseudomonadaceae > Pseudomonas > Pseudomonas sp. GW821-FHT03E01. The sequence continues at coordinate 36,825 of NZ_JBWKUI010000011.1, forward strand.
GACGTAGCCGATCTGTTGACGCAGGTCGGCGACGTCCAGTTGCCGCAGGTCCAGGCCATCGAGCAGCAACTGGCCTTCTTCCGGCGCGTAGAAACCCATCACCAGCCGCGCCAAGGTGCTTTTGCCCGAGCCGCTACGGCCGATGATGCCGATCCGCTCGCCCGGTTTCATGCTGAAGCTGACGTTGGCCAGGGCCGGCGCGTTCTGGCCGTTGTAGTGGAACGTTACGCCGCAGACGTCCAGGGCGCCTTGCAGTTGCGTGCGCTCCAGTGGCCGCTGCCTGGCGTCGCGCTCTTGCGGCAACGACATCAGCGAATCGGTGCTTTTCATGGTCAGTTGCGCTTGCTGGTAACGGGTAATCAACCCGGCGATCTGCCCCAGCGGCGCGAGCACGCGGCTGCCGAGCATATAGCTTGCCACCAGCGCACCGACGCTGAGGTTGCCGGCGATGATGCTATAGACCCCGGCGACGATGGTCGCCATGCCGGAGAACTGCTGAATGAACAGCGTGCCGTTGGTGGCCAGCGCGGAGAGGTTGCGCGCATGGCTGTCGAGGCGGGTGAGGGCGCCGTGGGTGCTTTCCCATTTGTGCTGGCGCTCGCTTTCAGCGCTGCAGGCCTTGAGGGTTTCCAGGCCGCCGAGGGTTTCGATCAGCAGGGCCTGGCGTTCGGCACCGAGGCTCAGACTCTTCTGCACGGTGTCGCGCAGGCGCGCCTGAATCACCATGGCGAAGAGGATCGTGATGGGGAAGGCCAGCAGTGGAATCACCACCAGCCAGCCGCCGAGCAGGCCGATCACCACCAGCATCAGCACAGCGAAGGGCATGTCGATCAGGCTGGTCAGCGTGACGGCGGTGAGAAACTCCCGCAGGCCCTGGAAGTCATGAATGCTCTGGGCGAAACCACCGATGGTTGCGGGTCGCGCTTTCATCGCCATGCCGGTGATGCGTTCGAACAGGGTCGCTGAAAGAATCACGTCGGTTTTCTTCCCGGCAGTGTCCAGCAAGTGCGCACGAACCACCCGCAGCACCAACTCAAAACCGGTGCCGATCAGCAGGCCGATCGACAGCACCCACAAGGTTGAAGTGGCCTGGTTCGGCACCACCCGGTCGTAGGTCTGCATTACGAACAGCGGCACCATCAGGCCCAGCAGGTTGATCAGGAAACTTGCCAGAATCGCATCGCTGTACAGCCATTTCGACAGCTTCAGCGTGTCGCGAAACCACGCCTCGACCCGCGGCACCAGCGGCGCGCGCAAGTCTTCGAGTTCATGCCGTGGCCGGGCGAACAAGGCCTGGCCGCTGTAGTTGGCGGCCAGCTCGTCCGTGCTGACCCACTGTTCTCCGCCGTCGGCTTCGCTGGGCAGAATCAGCGCCTGACCATCGTCGCCCCAACGGCGCAAGACCGCGCAGCGGCCATGGTTGAGGATCAGCATCACCGGCAGGTTGAGCGCAGAAATATCCGCCAGTTCACGGCGCAGCACCCGCGCCTGCAAACTGGCCCGGGCCGCTGCGCGGGGCAGCAGGTCCAGGCTCAAGCGTTGGTGTGCCATTGGCAGCCCGGCACTCAGGCTGGCACGACTGACCGTCGCGCCGTGGAGTTTGCAGAGAATCAACAGGCCGTCCAGAAGCGGATCATCGAAACTAAGACGCGGATCGACACCCGTGTTGCCGGTTTCCATGCTGGTCACATTGATCGCTCCTACACGGCGTTACTTCATTTGAGTTCAGGCAAGCGCGCTTCGTTTTTCACTTCGGTGGCGGCGATCGCATCGGCGGGCAGCACCACCCGTTGCTTGCTCAACAACTGGCCCATGTTCGCCAGCACGCGGTACATCGAGAACTCCTCGGTGTAGCGCACTTCGGTGTAGCGGCGGTTGGCGTTGTAGAGCTCGTTTTCACTGTCGAGCAAGTCGAGCAGAGTCCGTTGGCCGAGACCGAACTGATCCTGATACGCCGCCCGTACTCGGGTGGTGGTTTCGGCGTATTCACGGGCGGTCGGGGTTTGTTTCTTGGCGTTTTGCATGGCGTTCCAGGCCAGGTGGATGTTCTCGTTGAGCTGGCGCAATGCGTTGTTGCGGATGTCCATCGCCTGGTTGATCTGATGCGCATCGGAGGCCAACCGGGCCTTGTCGCTGCCGCCACGGAACAGGTTGTAGTTCATCACCACGCCCACTCGCCATTCGTTGTCGTGGCCTTGATCGCCCTGCACATTGTTATTGGCGCCCACCGCTGCTTCGGCGTCGAAGCGTGGGTAGAACGGCGACTTGGCGACTTCGTACTGGCTCTCGGCCGATTGCACATCAGCCTGGGCGGATTTCAGGTACGGGTTGTTTTCCACCATGCTCTGCTGGGCTTCGGGCAGGGTGGCGGGCAGTTCGCCGCGGGTCGACGGCGGCGCTTCGAGTTCATCGGGCATGCGCCCCACGACGCTGTAGAAATTCGCTTCGGCATCGGCCAGATCGACTTCGGCGGTGTCGAGGTTGTTTTGCGCCAGTGCCCGGCGAGCGGTGGACTGGTCGGCGTCGGCGTTGCTGCCGATCCCACGCTGGGTACGCAGGCCGATCTGATCGTTGACCCGCATGTGCGCTTGTAGATTGTTCTTGGCCAGGGTCACCAGTTCGCGGCGCTTGAGCACTTCGAGGTACACCTCGATGGTGCGCAGGGCCAGGTCCTGGGCGGTGCCTTGAGCGTAATAGGCCCGCGAGTTGGACACGCCTTTGGTGCGCGCGACCTCGTTGGCGGTGTTGAAACCATCAAACAGCATTTGCCGCAGGCGCAGTTCCGACTGGGTGTAGGTGAGGATTTCGGTGTTGTGATTGCCTCGCGACCGGGTGGTGGTGTTATCGCTGTAGCCGCGACCATAGGCGGCGTTCAAATCCACCGATGGATAAAAGCCCCCTTTAGCGACTTTAATCTGCTCGTCGGCCGAGAGCCGGGCATCGACCCGAGACGCCAGTTCCGGGTGGGTCGCAATGGTGCTCTGGATCGCCTCGGTCAATGACATCGCCTGAGCCTGAGAAGCGCAGGCCATGGCCAGCAGAATCGCACTGCAAAGGGGGGTTAAAACGCGCATGGGTGCATCTCCCTGATTCCTGATGGTGCTTAGCGGTCGCCATTTTTTTGACGATATTTTTAGATGAAACCGTTTCATGCCTGTAACAACAGAGCTAAGAACATCCTGAAGCGTAGCTAAGAAAAATTTTTCATAAGGGCTATGCCAAAAAAAACTTATGCGGCCTGAAAAATCCAGCACATTGTTCAATGCGAAAGCCTTTGTTTTATTGGCTTTCTGGAACATCAACAGGGTTTTGGAAAGTTCCATTCACTTTTCGACACAGGGCGAAGAAGTGCTGGAGGGGAGGAGAGCGAGACGGTTTAGAGGCGACATTTTTTTGTCACTCGAGTGATTCAGAACCGTTACGCATGCGTTTGCAGGCCGGTCGTTTTGGAAGTGGGTCCCGATGCCATTGATTGCAGAGGGTTTTATCCCGATCCCAAGACACCCCCCTCGCGAGCGACACGCCTGGCGAGAGTGTCGGGAGGCAGCGGTTTACTTCAGGTAAACGCTTTCCGGCACGCGGGTCTCGGGCAACCTGCTTGAACCATGAGCACGTTTCTTCGCGCAAACAGGATGCCGACAGCAGTTGGCAGCGGAGGAATGCACATGGCAACGCTCATCGGTATCGTCAGTAAGGTCATCGGTCAGGTGTATGCAGTGGCGGGTGATGGCACTCGACGGGCACTGATCGAGGGCGATCGGCTGTTTGCCGGCGAGCAGCTGGTCACCGGGGCTGAAGGGGCGGTGGCGGTGCATATGCAAAATGGCCAGGAGCTGACGCTGGGGCGTGACAGCAGCCTGCAAATGAATGCCCAGTTACTGGCGCACCAGGTGCCGCATGTGGAGACCACTGATGCGGTAACGCCGAGCCAGGCGCAACTGACCGATGTCGAGCAACTGCAAAAAGCCATTGCCGCCGGTGCCGACCCGACCCAGACCGCTGAGGCCACCGCCGCCGGACCGGGCGCAACGGGCGCGCCCGGTGGTGCGCTGGGTGGTGGCCACAGTTTTGTGCTGTTGGAGGAAGTGGGCGGGCGGGTCGATCCCACGATTGGTTTCCCCACCGCCGGCTTCAACGGTATTCCCGAATTCCCCCTGGAACGCCGGGACGCTGCGCCGGACAACGGCGATAAAGGCATCGTTACGCCGTTTGCCGCGAACGTGCCGAATCACCCGGTCATCCTCACCGGCCTGTCGGTGGCGGGCGGTGAACTGACCCTCAATGAAGCCAACCTGGCGGACGGGTCGGCCAGCAACCCGGGGGCACTGACCCAGCACAGTACGTTCACAGTGTCTGCGCCCGACGGGCTGAGCAGCCTGAGCATCGGCGGGATCAGCGTGATCAGTGGCGGGGTGCCCATCGGTTTTCCGCAGTCGATCACCACTCAACTGGGCAACACCCTGACGATCACCGGCTACAACCCGGCCACCGGCGTGGTCAGTTACAGCTACACCCTGGTCGGCAACGAAACCCATTCCGCCGGTGACGGCACCAACAATCTCAGTGAACAATTCACTGTGGTTGCGAACGACAGCAACGGCGATACCGCCACCGGTTCGCTGGACGTCAATATCACCGACGATGTGCCCAAGGCCATCGACGACAGCAACGCCCATACCGCGTCGGAAACCCTGCTGACCCTGACCGGCAGCGTGCTGCCCAACGACGTCCAGGGCGCCGACCGCATTGCCACCGGCCCCGACAGCGGGCCGATCATCGGCGGCACTTTCACCGGGACGTTCGGTACCTTGGTACTCAATGCCAACGGCACCTACACCTACACCCTGAACACCAACGATGCCGATTTCAAAGCCTTGCACGGCGGTGGCAACGGCACCGAAAATTTCGTCTACACCCTTACCGATTCCGATGGCGATACCAGCACCGCGACGCTGGTGCTGAACATCCATAACAACGACGACCTGGTGACGCTCGATGGCCTGAACGTCAACGGCGGCGAACTGACCGTCTACGAAAAAAACCTCAGCGACGGCAGCAGCCCTGATGCATCGGCGCTGACCCAGAGCGGCACATTCACCATTACTGCGCTGGATGGCGTGCAAACCCTCAGCGTCGGCGGAATCAATGTGGTGGTTGGCGGTGTATCGGCGGGTTTCCCGCAATCAATCGTCACGCCGCTGGGCAGTACGCTGACCATTAGCGGCTACGACAGCGCGACCGGCGTGGTCAGCTACAGCTACACCCTCGTCGACAACGAAATGCATCCGAATGCCAACGGCGCCAACAGTCTCTCCGAGCAGTTTGCGGTCACCGTGGTGGACGACAACGGCACCACCGCGACTGGCAGTCTTGATGTGAACATCGTCGATGACCTGCCTCATGCCGTGGACGACAGCAACGCCAATACGGCATCGGAAACCCTGCTGACCCTGACCGGCAGCGTGCTGCCCAATGACGTCCAGGGCGCCGACCGCATTGCCACCGGCCCCGACAGCGGGCCGATCATCGGCGGCACTTTCACCGGGACGTTCGGTACCTTGGTACTCAATGCCAACGGCACGTACACCTACACCCTGAACACCAGCGACGCCGATTTCAAAGCCCTGCACGGCGGTGGCAACGGCACCGAAAATTTCGTCTACACCCTTACCGATTCCGATGGCGATACCAGCACCGCGACGCTGGTGCTGAACATCCATAACAACGACGACCTGGTGACGCTCGATGGCCTGAACGTCAACGGCGGCGAACTGACCGTCTACGAAAAAAACCTCAGCGACGGCAGCAGCCCCAACACACCGGCGCTGACCCAGAGCGGCACCTTCACCGTCACCGCGCTCGACGGTTTGCAAACCCTGACGGTGGGCGGCATCGCGGTGGTCACCGGTGGCGTGGCCGCAGGCTTCCCGCAGTCGATCGTCACTCCGCTTGGCAGCACGCTGACCGTCACCGGTTACGACAGCGCGACCGGCGTGGTCAGCTACAGCTATACCCTGGTGGATAACGAAACCCACCCGAACGCCAACGGCACCAACAGCATCACCGAGAACCTCAACGTCGTCGCCACTGACGTCGACGGCAGCACGGCGTTGGGCCAGATCAACGTCAACATCGTCGATGACTTGCCCACCGCCAACCCGGACCACGCCTCAGTGGCCGAGGGCGCGACGGTCTCGGGCAACGTGCTGGGCAACGACATCGGCGGCGCCGACGGGCCGGCACTCGGTGGCGCGGTGGTCGGCGTACGCGCCGGCAGCGACACCTCGACTTCAGCCATCGGTGGCTTGAACAGTCAAATCAACGGCACCTATGGCTACCTGACCCTGGATGCCAACGGCGATGCGGTCTATCACAGCAATCCAAATGCCGTGAACGGCCCTGGTGCGACCGACGTGTTCACTTACACCGTGCGCGATGCCGACGGTGATGAAAGCACCACCACCATTACCATCGACGTGGCCAACTGCACCCTCGTGGCTGCCACCGACACCGATGTGACGGTTAATGAAAAAGCGCTGGACCTGACCAAGGACGGGCAGGACCTGGCGGCGGGCACGGTCGTCGGCAGCGAGCCTGGCAACACCGGCGAAACCGCCTCGGGCACGCTGGTGGGTTCAGTCACCGGCACCAGCGACACCATTACGTACAGCCTGGTCGGCAGCGCCAACGGAACCTACGGGCAAATCCTGCTCAACCCGGACGGCAGCTACACCTACACCCTGACCTCGCCCCCCACGACCACCCCTCACGCCAACGACGGTGCGAACACCCTGAGCGAAAGCTTCACCTATCAGGCCACCGATTCTCTGGGCAACAGCGTCACCGGCAGCATCGTGATCAACATCGTCGATGACGTGCCAACCGCTCATGCCGATGTCGTCTCAGTGGCGGAAGGCGGCACGGTCAGCGGCAATGTGTTGGGCAATGATGTGCTCGGTGCTGACGGCCCGGCCTTGGGTGGCGCGGTGGTTGGCGTGCGCGCCGGCGGCGATACCTCGACTTCGGCCATCGGTGGCTTGAACACGCACATTACCGGCACTTACGGCTATCTCACCCTGGATGCCAACGGCAACGCCGTGTACCACAGCAATCCGAACTCGGTCGGTGAACCGGGCGCCACGGACGTGTTCACCTACACCGTGCGCGATGGCGACGGCGATGAAAGCACCACGACCATCACCATCGACATCTCCAACTGTTCCCTCGTGGTGGCCCCCGATAACGACGTGACCGTTTACGAAAAGGCGTTGGATCTGACCAAGGACGGCCAGGACCTGGCGGCGGGCACCGTCATCGGCAGCGAGCCTGACAACACCGGTGAAACTGCCTCGGGCACGTTGGTCGGTTCAATCACGGGCGGCACTGGTGCAATCACTTACGCTCTGGTCGGCAGCGCCACCGGCACCTATGGGCAAATCCTGCTCAACCCGGACGGCTCCTACACCTACACCCTGACCTCGGCACCCACCACCACGCCGCACGCCAACGACGGACCGAACACCCTGAGCGAGAGCTTCACCTACCAGGCCACCGACTCTGTGGGCAACAGCGTCACCAGTACCATCGTGATCAACATCGTCGATGACGTGCCGACGGCCCATTGCGATTCGGTTTCGGTGGTGGAGGGCGGCACGGTCAGCGGCAATGTGCTGGACAACGATGTGCTCGGCGCTGATGGCCCGGCCTTGGGTGGGGCAGTGGTCGGCGTGCGTGCCGGCAGCGACACCTCGACCTCGGCCATCGGTGACTTGAACACGCAAATCAACGGCGCTTACGGCTACCTGATCCTGGATGCCAGCGGCAATGCGGTGTACCACAGCAACCCGAATTCGGTCGGCGAAGCGGGCGCCACGGACACCTTCACCTACACCGTGCGCGATGCCGACGGCGATGAAAGCACCGCCACGATCACTGTTGACGTCTCCAACAACTGCCTCGTAGCCGCCACCGATACCGATGTGACCGTCTACGAAAAAGCGTTGGATCTGACCAAGGACGGCCAGGACCTGGCGGCGGGCAGCGTCACCGGCAGCGAGCCCGGCAACACCGGTGAAACCGGCTCAGGTACGTTGGCAGGCTCGGTCTCTGGCGCCACGGGTGCGATCACCTACACCCTGGTCGGCAGCGCCACCGGCACCTACGGGCAGATCCTGCTCAATCCCGACGGTTCCTACACGTACACTTTGACCTCGGCGCCGAAAACTTCGCCCAACGCCAACGACGGCGCGAACACCCTGAACGAAAGCTTCACCTACCAAGCCACCGATGCCATCGGCAACAGCACCACCGGCACCCTTGTGGTCAGCATCGTCGATGACGTGCCTCACGCCGTCGCCTCGGACCGTTCGGTGCCGGCGGTGCAGATCGACTCCAACCTGATGCTGGTGATCGATGTATCCGGGAGCATGGACGACCCCTCCGGCGTATCGGGCCTGTCGCGGCTGGACCTGGCCAAGCAGGCGATCAGCGCGCTGCTCGACAAGTACGACAATCTGGGTGACGTGAAGGTACAGATCGTCACCTTCAGCAGCAGCGCCACCGACCAGACGTCGATCTGGGTCGATGTGGCGACGGCCAAGTCGATCATCGCTACGCTGACGGCAGGTGGCGGCACCAACTACGACGCGGCCGTGGCAACCATGGAAACCGCATTCGACACCTCGGGCAAACTCATCGGGGCGCAGAACGTCGGCTACTTCTTCTCCGATGGCAAACCCAACGAAGGCGACATCGGCACTGCGGACGAGATCGCGCTCAAAGCCTTCCTCGACGCCAATGGCATCAAGAACTACGCCATCGGCCTGGGCAGCGGCGTCAATAACGCCAGCCTCGATCCGGTGGCCTATGACGGCAGCACGCGCACCGACACCAACGCTGTGGTGGTGACCGACCTCAACCAACTCAACTCGGTACTTTCGGGCACCGTGCAAGGTGCGCCGGTCACCGGTTCGTTGCTGGGCGAGGGCGGTACATTTGGCGCCGATGGCGGTTTCATCAAAACCCTCACGGTCGACGGCACCACCTATACCTACGACCCGAAAGCCAACAGCAATCAGGGTTCGCTGAACTTCAGCGGCGGCGCCAACCACGGCACCTTCAACACCGTCGACAACACCCTGAGCATCGCCACCAACAACAGCGGCACGCTGCTGGTGAACCTCGACACCGGCGAGTACACCTACACCTCGCAGAAAACCACGGCCGTGCAGATCACCGAAAACATCGGCTTCACCGCCAGCGACAACGACGGCGACCTCACCAGTTCGACCCTGACAGTCAACGTGATTCCGAATTCGCCACCGGTGGCAGTCGATGATCACATCATCACCAACGTGCTGTCGGGCAGTATCGTGGTGCCGGGCGAGCTGCTATTGGCCAACGACACCGACCCCAACGGTGATGCGCTCACGGCATCGCCGACTACCTTCAACACGGGTTGGACGGCCAAGGGAGCGGACTTTACCGGCACCAACTCGAGCTTCAGTTTCACCGGCAATAACGTCCAGGCCGTGACCATCGCCCGCAGTGCATTCGTCGCCAACGCTGCCGCCATGACCGCCATGCTGGTGGTCAGCGGGGCCTTGGGGGCGGTCAGCACCAACAATACCAACGATGAGGACCGCATCACCGTCAACCTCAAACAGGGCGAGACCCTCAACCTGGACCACAACCTGGCGGCCGGCCACATCACCATGGAGTACTCGGTCAATGGCGGCGCTTACATGGCTCTCGCCGATGGCCAGACCATCACCGCCACGGCGGACGGCACGTACCAGATCCACATCACCAACATCGACGACGGGGGACCTGGCAACAGCGGGAAGGGGGCGGAAAACTATCAACTGACCATGACCGTCAACTACGCCGGAGCCCAAGACTCCACGCCAGACTTCCACGGCACCTACACCGCGAGCGACAACCACGGCGGCAGCGACAGTGCGGCAGTCGACATCACCTATCAGGCCGGCCATACACTGACCGGCACCTCGGGCGATGACGTGTTGATCGCGGGCACCGGCAACAACATTATCAATGCGGGTGACGGCAACGATGTGCTCACCGCAGGCTCAGGCAATAACGAGATGCATGGCGGCGCCGGCAACGATCTGCTGTTCAGCGGGCCGGGCAACGATTGGCTCGACGGCGGCACCGGTAACGACACCGTGAACTACGCCCATGCCACCGCCGGCGTGACTGTCGACCTCAGCCTGCTCACCGCGCAAAACACCGTTGGCGCAGGCACCGACACCCTGACCGGCATCGAAAACCTCACGGGCTCGAACTTCAACGACAGCCTCACGGGCGACAACAACGGCAACATCATCAACGGCGGTCTGGGTAACGATGTGCTCAACGGCGGAGGCGGCGACGACTTCCTGATCGGCGGCCTGGGCGACAACACCCTCACCGGCGGCAGCGGCGCCGACACCTTCCAGTGGCTTAAAGGCAACAGCGGCCACGACGTCATCACCGACTTCACCCCGGGCACCGACAAACTCGACCTGTCGCAACTGCTGCAAGGCGAGAACGGCACTGCGGCATCGCTGGATGACTACCTGCACTTCAAAGTCACCGGCAGCGGCGCGACCCTGGTCACCAGCATCGACATCAGCGCCATGGCCGGCGCCACGCCGAGCCAGACCATCGACCTGGCCGGTGTGAACCTGGCCAGTCACTACGGCGTCACCCCCGGAGCGAATGGTGTGATTGCCGGCGGTCACGATACCGCGACCATTATCAACGGCATGTTGAACGACCATTCGTTGAAGGTGGATACCGTGTGATCTGAAACGAAACGACAAAACCCGCCATTCCCGGTGAAAGGGGATGGCGGGTTTTTTGTTGGTTGCGGATTTATCTACCGGCCCTGTGCCCGGATACACCTCATGTGGCGAGGGGGCTTGCCCCCGTTCGGCTGCGCAGCAGTCGTAAAACCTGTACATGCAGTTTGCCAGACAGACAGTGATTGCAGGTTTTGGGGGCCGCTTCGCAGCCCAACGGGGGCAAGCCCCCTCGCCACAGGGATCAGGTCATAGGGCAGGGTCAGCCTTCAGTTCCAGACTGTCCAGCGCCCGACTCACCGCCAGTTCACCAAACATGATGAGCTGCGCGACGCCCAGTATCGTATTGCGCTGCGGCCCCTCCAGAAACCCGGCGCAGTCACTGGCGATCACCTTGGCCGAGGCAAAGGACTCGCAGGCATTGGCCAGTAGCTCTTCGATGTTGATGTCCGGGGCAACGGTGTAAATCGTGCTCGGCTTGCGTGGGGGCTTGGGGTCGGACGGTTTGAGGTAGTAATCGAGGGCGCGCTCGGCGGCTTCGTTGAGTTTTTTGGAGTCCGGGGTTTCGTAGGGGGAAACGTCGTCGGTTTCGGGTGGGTTGGGTGTGATTTTGAACATGGTGAAACTCCTACAGGAAATGGAGCCACCAAGACCTGTCGCTAAACAGGTAAGGGTGGCGGCTGCACGCAGGTTAGCGAACCGGGTGTAGGCGCCCGGCAGACCCGAAGGTCTCCCGCGCACAGCCGCCATGACATCAATCGCAGACATGAACAATCTGCAAGAGAGTTTGGAGCGCTGTTGCGCCTACAAAGGTTCGGGTCGCTAAACCCGATCGCTGATTTGTCAGCGACCGGGAAACAATAGAACCCGACCCTTAGGCGCACAAGCCGGCGGATTCTGGCGCAGTCGTAGGCAACGACGCAAGGATGTGTAGCCTGAGTGAGTGTCTGGAGATGTTTTTTAAACATCGTTGTTTATTTCTCATTCAGGCTTAGGAGAGGCAGGGCTGATAAATAATGGCGTGCCCTTTCTCCGAGTCGCTCATTTTTTCGTCCTCTGTTTATATTGTTCGCACCAGTGGTCGCGAGTTTCGGATATTTATTTGCGACCCATGGTGAAGTGATCAAAGGTAATTAAATCCCAGACGCTTGTAATGATCTCTACATACCAAATGTCATTGTCTGAAGTAGAGAAGAATACACGGTGGGGGCCGGGACTATTGGCAAGGTACTGATAAGATAGTCTTGTTTTGTCTTTTCTTAAGAAATTAACCAGTATTCCGTTGCTTTGGACGAATCTGTAGTAAAACTCGACAGAGGAGTAGCCCCAGTTGAACTCGAGTTGCATGTATTGGCTCGTGCCACTGGCGTTTGTATGCATCTCTAGAACTTGTGCAGCGCTTTGGTTATGCACGGGAGGGTAAGGGCCAGTGAGAATGGTGTTTATTGAGTTTATACCCATAATGCCATTTCCTCCGAGAAAGCGAATGGTCATGCTAGGCAGTGATATGGTCTGGCCAAGTGATATAAAGCGTGAGTAGTGGCTATCGAAATTTTCCGACAAAATAGGCTGGATGTTCTTGGCTGTATAGATTAAAGAGCGCGGGAAGATAATCGTTATGGGCTTTTGCCCCTTGAAGTTGGCTTTGACTTCTATATGGAGGGTTGAACCATCCTGTAGCAATAACAGTTGCGCACGTGACAGTGTTCTGGTGAATCCGTTAATCTCTTCCGCAGGTGTCAAGGAACCTCCTGTCACTACGGGAATAACAAGGGATGCTCCATTGCTTCCGATTCCGATGACCCTTACGTCGATAAGATAATTTCCACCCTTAAGCGGCCATGGAATTTTAGTGATGGTGGCATCACCGTCGAATTCATTGATATCCAAGGTCCGCGCACTATCAGCCTGATCGATGATGGGAGCTCCCAAACGAACATCACCGTCGACGATCCGTTCAATCGTCAGTGCCAACGGCGACGATGTCCCTACCGGCTTCCCATCGCGAATCAACTCCCAATACAATTCGACATCGCGCCCCATCCACTCCAATAGAAGCTCGAAAGTTAATCTGAAGTTTGCCCTTTTGTTTTGATTGAATAGCTGCGCAGGAAACGTTTTGTCGCCTGCGATCGGATTCTTGATCATTAGACGCGCTCGATCATTCAACCCCGCTGTCAGGAATTCAATTCGAACCGTTGCTCCATTTGAGTGAGTCAACACATCAATGGGGCTTTTCGCCGGGGCTACCAAAGTTGGTGGGTTCAGATCGAGACGGCCGAGATGTATGTCCAGGCGCCTCTCCGGGGATTTGACCCGGTTGCCCAACTGGTCGACGACATAGAACTCGACCACAGCACTCGGGTTGTCGCCCGCCTTCTGGAACATGTCGGTGAACAGTGTATGGGTGATCGGCGCCGTGCCGTCGGGGACGTCGAACCGGTCCTGGGTGTCGCCCAACAGAAATTCGATGCGGTCATAGTTGCGCCGATTGGCATAGGTGAACCCGAACTCCACCCCTTGCGCTGCCCGTGCGGCGCTGACGCCGTCCTTGAGCACGTCGGCCGGGATCAGCAGATTCAGGTTGTCCGCAGACCGCAGGTGGTACAGCACCAGCAGATCCCGAGAGGGTTCACTGTTCCCGCTGACACGGGTGACCACGTAATGCAACCGATTGACGCCCTGGATCAGGTACCCGTGCGGCAGGTACAGACGCTGGCGCAGTTGTTCCTCTCCGGGTTTGACGGTCTGGCCTGCTCCTGGGACGAGATTGCCGTTGCAATACAAATCCACGCGATCATCGACCGCCATGATCCAGGAGCGCAGCTGCAACTCCTCCCAGTAATCAACCAGGCATTCAAGGCCTTGGGCCTGGCCGTCATAAAGGGCTTTGGGAATACCGCCGTCAGCGATGCCGGCGGGTCTTATCGGGGATACCCAGCCCGGGATGATTATGGGAAACAGCGTAAACAGCTTCGTTAGCTCGGCGGACTGGATATCCATCAAATTCTCCGGGGGAGGCGACAAGTTTCAAGTCCACTCGGGACGAGTACTCATCACACCGCAGGGAAAACAGATTGGCTACTATCAGATCTGACAGGTATATGTGGATTTAAGACGAACGGTCATATCAGTTACATCGGCATCGGCTGCCTGACCAACCGTTTACGGGCGGGTGGTTGTGGGGGGCCACGATACAGCGACCATCATCAACGGCATGCGTGAGCTGAAACGACAAAACCTGCCATCCCTGTTGAAGGAATGGCGGTTTTTTTTGCCGGTGAGATCGTTTTCGCGAGCAGGCTCGCTCTCACACATTCGATCTTCAGTGAACACAAAACAGGCGAACAACCCGGAGCGACTGTGGGAACGAGTTTGCTTGCGAAGAGGCCCGAAAGACCACCATAAAACTTGCAGCCTGAAGGGCTTTTGTGGCGAGGGAGCTTGCTCCCGCTGGGCTGCGAAGCGGCCCCAAAACCATTCGACCCAATTGCATCAGGTAGACCGCATGTACAGGGTTTACGACTGCTGCGCAGCCGAGCGGGAGCAAGCTCCCTCGCCACAGGGGGCAGCGTTTGACCTCAGGTTACAGGGCCGGGTCAGCCTTCAGTTCCAGACTGTCCAGCGCCCGACTCACCGCCAGTTCACCAAACATGATGAGCTGCGCGACGCCCAATATCGTATTGCTCTGCGGCCCCTCCAGAAAACCGGCACAGTCACTGGCGATCACCTTGGCCGAGGCAAAGGACTCGCAGGCATTGGCCAGTAGCTCTTCGATGTCGATGTCCGGGGCAACGGTGTAAATCGTGCTCGGCTTGCGTGGGGGCTTGGGGGCGGACGGTTTGAGGTAGTAATCGAGGGCGCGCTCGGCGGCTTCGTTGAGTTTTTTGGAGTCCGGGGTTTCGTAGGGGGAAACGTCGTCGGTTTCGGGTGGGTTGGGTGTGATTTTGAACATGTTGAAGCTCCTTGATTAATGGAGCTGTCACTGCTCGCTGCGAAACGAGGGAGGTGGCAGCTGTACGCAGGTTCGCAGACCGGGAATCAAGGAACCCGGCAGACCCGAAGATCTCCCGCGCACAGCCGCCATAACGCAATCCAGTTGACGAAAAGAAGCGCCAACTGAAAGGGAACGGTGGCGCAGTGCGCCTTGATTGACCCGGGCTGCGAAACCCGATCAATGATTCGTCAGCGACCGCGAAACGATAGAACCCGCCCCCAAAGCGCACAAGCCGGCGGATTCTGGCGCAGTCGTAGGCAACGGCGCAAGGATGTGTAGCCTGAGTGAGTGTCTGGAGATGTCTTTTAAGCATCGCTGTTTATTTCTCACTCAGGTGTTGGAGTAGAGGCAGGGCAGATGAACAAATGTCCCCTTTTCCTCGTTTCTCTCTCAATAAGGTCTGGCGCACCACGGGTTCCAGACCACATGCGGGGGCGCATTCCCGGGAACTATTCCGGGACCGTTGCCATTGCCATGTTGGTAGATGAGCGAATAGCCCGGGGGGCACCCTCTGGAGTCGAGCATCCAGTTAACTGAATTGCCCAGAATCCAGGTGTGTGAAGGTCCATAGACCAGCACTATAAGTGACCACAGATCAGACAGTGGCATGGAGCCCGGAACAGAGATCATCCAGTTGACAGAATTGGTCAACGTCATGGCCACTCCAGCGGATGCCGCGACAAAAACGTTCTTCACGTCCACATAGTAGGTAAGGGTGCTGAATCGATCCTGTGCGGTGATGTACGCGCCGCCGTTACGAAGACCGGTGACCTTTCCATTTGCATCGACCGAGACCTGAGCCGGATTGCTGGAGGTGTAGCGGATCGGGGGGACTCCATAGGATGCGGGACGATTTTCGGTATTGCCCGGGAAATCAGGCCCCACTTTCTGCCACCCCATCTCAATCCTGAGTCCGTGCAGGTTCATAGTGGTTTGGTTAACTTGCAGCGGTCGGCGCAGGGTGAAAGATCGTTCGTGTGATGTCAGGTTATCGCCGTACTTCGCTCGTAACCGGATTGTGTTCAGCGCGTCATACTTGGCAACCTTCACGGGCTCCGAAAAATCGCCGTTAGCGTCTGTCGTTACCGTCGCCTCCACCACGCCATTCACCAGAATCTCGACTTGCTCCTGGATGCTTGCATGCCCGTGTACGGTGATAGTGGTGGCAATCGTAGTGTCGCCTTGTGGAATATCACGACCCTGCGGGTCTTTCAGCGCATCGATATGCGGCTGTAGTTCAATCAGCGAATCGACGATATACGCTTGCCCGGGAAATGCTACGGCCGTTTCCCTGTCAGGCTCTCGGTTCACATTCACCTGGAAGAAGATGTGTAAGGTGGTTTCATCTTTCAGATTGCGAAGCCAGTCGAGCGGCAATGCCAGTCTCAGGCCCCTCTCGGTACCCGTCAGTTCGCCTTTAAGGGCTTCATGCCGAACCACTTCACCTTGGGTGTTGGTTCCTTCAAACATCAGGTATTGAGGTTGTCCTGAACGTTGCCCCGGCCACTCATCCACTACCAGTTCATTGGCAGCCGTCAGTTTTTTTACTTCCACAATCCCGGATACTCCGCTGATCCGGGGCGTCGGAAGCCGACTGTCTTCGGGGGCGATCGGGGCGATCACAATTTCCACAGCCGGGGATGAAGCGGCTTTTTTCCCGTTGCGCCTCAAGTTCCAGCGCAGTTGTATCGTCTTTCCCTGGTTGGCAACAAGAAACCGAGGGTCGAGCACCCAGTTGGCGCGTTTGTTTTGGTTCAAAGGAATAAGCGAGAACAGTGGCGAGTCGTTTGGCGCCTTGATGTGTATCAGTCTCGCCCGGTCTTCCTTTATCGCCGCGAGGAATTCGGCCCTTATCGTCCGCTCCCCGTCCAAGGGGTGAATCGGCTGGGGGACTCCTACCAGAAACGGCAGCTCGAGGACGATGTCTTTCTCATCCCCAATCTTTAAACCCAGCAGATCGGAAACCACCTCGACTTTACCCGGGTTGGTGATTTTGCATTGCAGCGTCAATGGGGCACCGGCGTAAGGGGCTATGTATTTGGTTGGCACCTGGAAGATGAGCGGCAGCGTCGGGTCGGTGACGATCAGTTGGAAAATAAACAGGATCGCAATACCGTCCGAGTCAATGGTTTGCCAACATAATTCGGCCTTCGCGCCCGCTTTCATGGGCCAATACGTGGCGAACTCCACCTTCGCCAAGGTCGTATCCGCTGGCAGGGTATCGTTGCTCTCCAGCGGCTCGACCATCGGCAGGCCCAATGGCAGGGACGTACCGGTGATGGTGATACCCGCGTGTTTCGATGGTTGAGGGTTGCCTGTTCTGACCACTTGATAGAACGCCTGCGCCGAGCCTCGGATCAGGTTGCGAACCCACTCATTGGGAACCTCGAAGACCACGGTTCTGGTCGCGGCAGTCAGCGTCCTGCTGAAGGTGTGGGTGGCCAGGTCGCCACCATTCGTGATCCCTTCAAATGTCAGTTCGAGCAGTTCATCTTTTGCAAACACACCGGTGACCAGTATCCGCAGGGTACCGCCCACGAGCCAATCGTGATGAACCACATCGTCGGGATCGGCCTGTTCAAAAATCGGTGCGGTCAGCAGCACTATCCCTGGCTTGAAAACCAGGATCAGCGAATCCGACCAGCCGCTCGAATTCTTCACGACATCGAACACTTCCCAGCGCACGATCACCGTATTGCCAGGCGGCAAACTGGCGAGCATTTCAGGTGTCAATTCAAAGACCACGTCACCCAACGCAGTGACGGTGGACTCGAGGAGCAGCGTTCCAAAGGCAAGGACGACCACATCACCGATTTGCTGGTTGTAATACGCCAGCACGGTCACGAACATGCCTTCATCGACCACGGTTTTATCAATGACGGATTCCGAAGCGACGGGCAGCTTGAGGCCCTGGTTGAAGGGTTTACCGCCGTCTGTGTCCGGTTCACCCGGCGCCGGGTATTTATAAAACAGCGGCACAGGTGGCGATTGTTCGGTGTCGTTTCCGCTCACACGCTCAACTTCGAACCAGAATTGCTTGTTCTCCGATAGCAGCGGTGCAAACCTGGCTTCCATGTCTGTGGCGGAAATATAGAAAGGAATGTTTTTCGCGTTGCCTTCGGCATCGAAGTGGGCTTCGGTGACGGAAAATTCAGCGACGGGAGCGTTTTTTGTTTCGATGTAAACCGTGATGTAGTCGCCGATGGCCATGTTCAGATAGGCCAGGATGTAAACCAGTAAACCGTCTCGGTCGCCGTGCACCATGTTGATGTTGATCCCCAACGCACCGTCGCTCTGCGGTTTGTAGCCCGGCGGGTAGGGCGGGTCTACGGCCAGCACGCCGATGCCGCGATCGGGCGGGAATACAACGACTTGTCCATTGGAGGCGAGGTCAGCGTTTGTCAGGGGGCTGTTCATGAATGCATACCTTCCATAGAGGCGCCCGGCTGCCCGATTGGGCGGCACCGATACGGAAGGATTAGATAATCGGCGTGAGTGTTTGCCTACTGTCAGATCTGACAGGTGCGCACAGGTTTTAGACGAGTGGTCATACCGCTCACATCGGCTCCGGTGGCCCGATCAACCGCCCCATCACCCCAAATAGCCCCAACTCCCGGATCACCTCCAGTTCCCCTTTGGTCTCGACCATTTCCGCAATCAACGGCAGATCAATGCTGTTGGTCGCCCGGTATATCGCATCGATAAACAACCGCTTGTCACTCTGCTGATCGATACCCCGAATGTACGCCCCATCGATTTTCAAGTACGCCAACCCCAGCTGCGTCAGGTTGCCGATCTGGCTGAAGCTGCCGCCGAAATGCTGCAAACCGATGCGGTAACCGGTGTTGAGCAGGCTGTGGCTCAGGTGTTGCAGTTCTTTGGGGGGCGGCAGTTGGCGTTCGTCGATTTCCAGGGTCAGCAGAGGCGCCAGTTCCGGCAATGATTCGAGTATGTCGCAGATCAGTTTCAGCTGGGTCTGGTCGCGCAGGGTGCTGCCGGACAGGCTCAGCGCGAGCGGCCAGCGGTTGGCGGCGAGGTATTCGAGGGTGGTTTCGAGCATCGCCAGATCGAACCGCGCCGACCAGCCGAGGCGTTCGATCCACGGCAGGAAATGCCCGGCGGCAACGGCCTCGCCCTGCGGGTCGAGCAAGCGCGCGAGGACTTTGTGGTGCAGCACCTGACTGGTGTCGGCGCATTGCACCACCGGTTGGAAATACAACTGCATCTTGCCTTCGGTCAGCGCATCGTCGATCCAGTTGCGCCAATCATGCTGAGAATGATTCGGCGCAGTATCGACCTGGGCCTGGTATATCCATGGCCGCTCGGGATGTTGCCGGGCCTGGGTCAGCGCTTGGTCGAGGCGCAGCAGCACATCATTTGCCGGTTCGCCCGGGTGGTAGGCGACGATGCCCAGGTGCGCCACGGGCATGCAGTCGCTGGCGCCGGTCAGGCGCAGGTTTTCCAGGGTGGCGCTGATTTCGGAGGCCAGGCGCGCGGCCCCCCTACTGTCCAGACCCGGCGTCAGCAAGCTGAATTCGCCACCGCGATTGCGCGCCGCGAGCCAGGTACGACGTTCTGCAGGTTGCGTCAGGCGCTTGAGCAACTCGCCGACGGCGCTGATCAGGGCATCGGTGCGCTGGCCACCCAGGCGTTGATTGAGGCCGATCAGGTCGTTGATCCGCAGCATCAGCAAATGACCGTCGCGGCTTTGCTCGGAATCCAGTAATTGGTCGGCCAGTTGTTCATCCAGCAAGCGCCGGTTGGCCAGGCCCGTAAGGTTGTCCTGATAGGATTCGGAGCGCAGTTTTTCGCTGCGCGCGGCCTCTTCGGCGAACAGCGCTTTGAGTTTTTCGACCATCTGGTTCATGGCCAGCACCACGCGTTTGAGCTCCGGCGTGCGCGGCAATTTTGGCAAGCTGCGGAACTCGCGTTTACTGATGGCTTCCGCCTGTTTGACCATGTTGTCGAGCGGGCGCAATTGCCGGCGTAATAGCCAGCCTCCGAACACGGCGCTGAGTAATCCGCAAATCAGCAGCCAGATCAGGCTGCCGAGGGAGCTGTCCCAGAGTTTGGCCAGGGCGAACTGCGGGTTGCTCAGCACTTCGACCCGGGCTGCCTGGTCCCAGCCACGCGTGACCAGTGCATCGCCACCTTGTGGGCGCAGGTTCACCAGACTGACGAACCAGCCGGGTACACCCTCGATTTGCGCTGGTACGCTGCGCTCCACCAGCACTTGTTCATTCTCGATGCTGATGACCCGGATGCTGCTGAAATAGCCACTGTCGAAAATCGAGCTGACCATCAATTCGATCATCGCCGGGTCGTCGATCTGCGCGGTCAACGACAGGCCCAGCGCCGTGGCGGCGTCCTGGGCGTGGGAGCGCAACTGACTGAGCATCTGTTCACGGGAGCTTTCCAGGCTGACAAAAAAACTGCCGCTGAAGGCCACCAGCAAGAACAGGCAAATGGCGAGGAACAACTGTTTGCGCAGTGACATGAAAACACTCCTTGCAGTGGCGGCTAGCCTTCGCCCACGGCGAACCCTTCGATTTGCATCTTTTTCAATACGTCTTGCCAGCGCGACAGTTTTTTCGAGTCGCTGCTGCGTTTACCACCATTGGCTCCCGGCAAGTACAGGCCTTCGGCGTTGAAGGCGTACACCGGCAGCAAGTCTTTGCGTTGGGAGGCGGGGCGGATCTCGTCGATCAGGTTGTCCAGCACCAGCGGATCGGCCGTGGGGCTGCTGTAGAAGGTCAACACCATGTGCGCCTGGTTCTGGGTCAGGGCCTTGACGTAGGTGATGCGTAGTTTTTCGCTGGGAATCCCGAGGTGACGCAGGCTGAAGTATTTCGCCAGGGCGAAGTCTTCGCAGTCGCCTGCGGCTTTGATCAAGGACTCCACGGGCGTGGCCCAGTAATCGGTCTGATGCCAGATGCGCGTGTCATCCTGAAAACTCAGTCGCTGATTGAAGAAGTGATTGACCGCGTTCAGTTGTTCGCGCTCAGGCTGGTTGCGTTCGCTTTGCAGCATTTGGCTCCAGGCCTCGATCCGTCCCTGTGCCTCGCCAAGGGGGCCGTAGCGTTTTTCGGCCGTTTGCAGAACCTGCGCAAAATCCCAGTCGGCCCAGGCACTGCCCAACCCGGCCAGTAGAAAACTCGCCAGCAGCAGCCATCCGCCGAACCGAAGTCGGAGCGTTGACCATCCTGGACTACGCGGACTGCGGGGCATGTCTGGCTGCTCGGGTGCAGATGTCTGAAGTCTAGGCGGTGTTTACGGGGCGGTCGGGTAGGTCGTCGGACGAAAGGATGTCGGCGGGTTGTTTCCTGTGGCGAGGGAGCTTGCTCCCGTTCGGCTGCGCAGCAGTCGCCAAACCGATCAATGAGGTGTGTCAGGAGAAGGCGGGTTGCAGGTTTTGGGGCTGCTTCGCAACCCAGCGGGAGCAAGCTCCCTCGCCACAAAAGCCTCGAGCCATCGATAGGAATCAGGGTTTATGCAGGGTTTTCTGCTTGAGGATATAAACCGTCACCAGCACCGCACTGGTCAGCATGAACCCGCGCGCCCACGGCAGGGGCACCAGGTAGCAGGAGAACAGGATGCTCGTCCACATCAACCCGATGGTGTAGACCTTGCCCTTGAGCGGAATGCCGTTGCCGTCCAGATAGTCGCGAATCCAGGGTCCAAGCCGTGGATGTTCAACCAGCCAGTGATAGAAACGCGGCGAACTGCGGGCGAAGCAGGCTGCCGCCAACAGCAGGAACGGTGTGGTGGGCAGCACCGGCAGGAAAATCCCGATTACCCCCAGCGCTACGCTCAGCCAGCCGATGGCCAGCAGCACGTAGCGCAACATCAGGGGGCGGTTGCCTATGGGGTTGTCCATAGGCAAAACCTTAGTGGTGACGTGGCTTGAGGATCGCCGGTTTTTCGTCTGGCGCGTTGCACAGCAAGTACAGCGCGGTCAGGGCTTCCGGGATTTGCACGATCATGTCGTCCATCAGGTTGGCGTCGGCCGCGATGTCGGAGAACTCAGGCTGTTCGTCGAACAGACCCGAACCGACCATGATCGGCAGCAGCATTTCACTGACTTCGTCTTCGGCAGTTTCGAACCAGGCGGCTTCGCGCAGGAACACGCCTTCCATGAAACCGATGCACCAGCCACGCAGGTCGGAATCGTCCGGGTCATCGCCCAGGTCGAGGTCGCATGGCAGCTCGAACTCTTCGTCGGACGCCAGTTGGCGGGCGATGTGAGCCTTGAGCAGCACCAGGGTGGATTCGATCGCTTCACGCTCGGTGTCGTCGGCGTAATGCGGCTCTTCGGCGAACAGCGCGTCGATCCACTCACGGTCGGGAACGCTTTCGGAGCAGATCGACAGCGCAGTGAGGTAGCCGTGGGCGGCCACGTAGTCCAGCGCCTCGTCATGCAGCTCGTCGGCGTCGAGGAAGACTTGCAGGCGGGTTAGTTGCTCAGCGAAGGACATTAAAGGGCTACCTTGGGGAATATACGATGCGGGAATTCTAGGCCTTCTTGAGCGCTCAGGCCAGCCGCGCGGCATATTTGCTCCCGCGGTTGGCTTGTGTGCGTCTTATCAGCGGCGCCCTTTGCAAGGGAGGGCTCGGGTATACTCGCGCGTTTTGTGATGCCCTGCTGGCGTCACGGCTGAAATATGCTGCGTCATGCAATGCGCACTTACGATTTGTTTGTGCAGCTTTCGTGGTTCTGAACCAGCCTTGCAGGGATGTTTCGGTGATTTTTGGAGTTTTTATGCTCGAACAGGCTCAACGCGTCCTCAAGGACATCTTCGGCTACGACAGTTTCCGTGGCCGTCAGGGTGCAATCATTGAGCGCGTGGCCAGTGGCGGCGACGCCCTGGTGCTGATGCCTACCGGGGGCGGCAAGTCCTTGTGCTTCCAGGTGCCGGCGCTGCTGCGCGAAGGCCTGGCGGTGGTGGTGTCGCCGCTGATCGCGCTGATGGACGATCAGGTCGCCACCCTCGAAGAGCTGGGCGTCGCCGCGGCGTCGTTGAACTCCACCCTGAGCGCCGAGCAGCAGCGTGATCTTGCTGCACGGATCAAGCGCGGCGAGGTGAAAATGCTCTACCTGGCGCCCGAACGCCTGGTGCAGCCACGGATGCTGGCCTTCCTGCAAAGCCTCGAAATCGCCCTGTTCGCCATCGACGAAGCGCACTGCGTGTCCCAATGGGGCCACGACTTCCGTCGCGAATACCTGCAACTGGGCCAGTTGGCGGAATTGTTCCCCAACGTCCCGCGCATCGCCCTGACCGCCACCGCCGACAAGCGCACCCGGGAAGAAATCGTCGATCGTCTGCATTTGCAGGATGCCGAGCGTTTCCTGTCGAGTTTCGACCGCCCGAATATTTTCTATCGCATCGTGCCCAAGGAGCAGCCGCGCAAGCAGTTGCTGACGTTCCTCGCCGAGCGGCGCAGCGATGCCGGTATCGTCTACTGCCTGTCGCGCAAAAAGGTCGACGAAGTGGCGGTGTTCCTCAGTGAGCAAGGCTTCCCGGCGCTGCCGTACCACGCCGGTCTGGCCAACGAAACCCGGGCGCATCACCAAAAACGCTTCCTCAACGAGGAAGGCCTGATCATGGTCGCCACCGTGGCGTTCGGCATGGGCATCGACAAGCCCAACGTGCGTTTTGTGGCTCACCTCGACTTGCCGAAGTCCCTTGAGGCGTATTACCAGGAAACCGGTCGCGGCGGTCGTGACGGTCTGCCGGCGGATGCCTGGATGGCGTACGGCCTGCAAGACGTGGTGATGCTCAAGCAGATGCTGCAAAACTCCGAAGGCGACGAACGCCACAAGCGTCTGGAGCAGCACAAACTCGACGCCATGCTCTCGCTCTGTGAGGAAACCCGCTGCCGCCGCCAGACCCTGCTGGCGTACTTCGACGAAGACATGCCCGAGCCCTGCGGCCACTGCGACAACTGTGTCGACGGCGTGCAGACCTGGGACGCCACCGAGCCGGCCCGCCAGGCGTTGTCGGCGATCTACCGCACCGGTCAGCGTTATGGCGTCGGCCATCTGGTGGACGTGTTGCTGGGCAAGGACAACGAAAAGGTCCGCAGTTTCGGTCATCAGCATTTGTCGGTATACGGCGTAGGCAAAGCGCTGGGCGAAAGTGAATGGCGCTCCTTGTTCCGACAACTTGTTGCTCGCGGTCTGGCGGACATCGACCTCGAAGGCTACGGCGGGCTGCGCCTGAGCGATACCTGCCGGCCGCTGCTCAAGGGCGAAGTGACCCTGGAACTGCGCCGCGACCTCAAGCCGCAAACCACCGCCAAAAGCAGTAAGAGCCAGGCGAGCCAACTGGTCCGCTTCGAGGAGCGCGAACAGTGGGAAGCCCTGCGTGCCTTGCGCCGCAAACTGGCCGAAGAACATGGCGTGCCGCCGTATGTCATCTTCCCCGATTCGACGTTGCTGGAAATGCTCCGCAGCCAGCCGACCTCGCTGGCGGAAATGGCCACGGTCAGCGGTGTCGGCGCGCGCAAACTGGAACGTTACGGCGAGGCTTTCCTCGAAGTGCTCGGCGGTCAGGTCGAGGCGCCGAAAGTGGTGGCCGATGTGCGCCACGAGTTGATCACGCTGGCCCGGGCCGGCATGACACCGCTGCAGATCGCCGGTCAGCTGCAATGCTCGGAAAAGAACGTCTACACGATGCTCGCCGAGGCCATCGGCAAGCAGCAGCTGTCACTGGAACAGGCGCTGGACCTGCCTGAAGAGTTGATGGGCGAAGTTCAGGACGCCTTCCTCGACGGCGAAGGCGAGTTGCCGCCGGTGGCGGAGATCGCCGCGTTGTTCGCAGGACGGGTGCCGGAAGGCGTTTTGTATTGCGTTCGTGCGGCGCTGCAGTCGGAATTCGAAATTTGAATGACCTGTCGCGCAGATGTAACGATTCAGTACAGAGCAA
Source organism: Pseudomonas sp. GW821-FHT03E01 (assembly GCF_059420765.1). Classification (NCBI taxonomy): domain Bacteria; kingdom Pseudomonadati; phylum Pseudomonadota; class Gammaproteobacteria; order Pseudomonadales; family Pseudomonadaceae; genus Pseudomonas; species Pseudomonas sp. GW821-FHT03E01. The sequence continues at coordinate 61,550 of NZ_JBWKUI010000011.1, forward strand.
ACCTTGCCTATAGCCAAAGGTCATGCTTAGCTGACTAATAATTAGTTTTTCTCTATTTCAGTCTAACCATGAGTGTTTTATGCCGTTAACCGATCAACACCGCTTTGGCATGCAACTGGCCCAGATGTCTCGGGGCTGGCGTGCCGAACTGGACCGCCGACTGGCTGGCCTGGGCCTGTCCCAGGCGCGCTGGCTGGTGCTGCTGCACCTGGCGCGTTTCGATGATGCTCCCACCCAGCGTGAACTGGCGCAAAGCGTCGGCGTCGAAGGGCCTACCCTGGCTCGACTGCTCGATAGCCTGGAAAGTCAGGGCCTGGTGCAACGCCAATCGGTGCTGGAAGACCGTCGGGCGAAAAAAATCGTCCTCTGTGCCCCGGCCCGCCCCTTGATCGAACAAATTGAAACCATTGCCACGCAACTGCGCCACGAATTGTTCGAAGGCGTTGATGAGGCGGATTTGAAGGTCTGCATGCGTGTCCACGCGCACATCCTGGGCAACCTGGAAAAATCTTGAGGCACAACCACGCGTCGGACTTTTGAGATACCCCGTTGGGCAGACTATAAAGAACTACTAGGCAATATCGTGTTCGTACCGGATGTGCGAATGCATACAGGTTGGTTCTGGTTATCTAAGGGATGCTCATGCTCGAGAGTTGGCACGTTGTATTGCGGTGTTGCACCCGGCTGCTGCTGGTCGGTGGTGCCGTCACTTACTCGGCATTGGCCCCCGCGCTAGGCTTGGGTGAGATCACCCAGCATTCGGCGTTGAATCAGCCATTCAGCGCCGATATCGCCCTGGTGGACGTTGGGGGGCTGGAGGAGGGCGAGCTGTCGGTCAGCCTGGCGACGGCGGAAGAATTCAGCCGCGCCGGTGTCGAGCGGGTGTTCTTCCTCAATAACCTGAAGTTCACGCCGATCCTGCGGGGCAACCGCAACCTGATCCGGGTGACGTCCAGTAAGCCGGTCAAGGAACCCTTTCTGAATTTTCTGGTGCAGCTCAATCAGCCCAATGGGCGTTTGCTGCGCGAGTACACCGTGCTGATCGATCCGCCGGGTTCACCTGGGATTGTTCCCGTCAACGACGACCCCGCGCCGAGCCCTCAGGATTCCGCGTTCCCGTCTGTTGAACCGGCTGTTGCACCGCCACCTGCGGTGAATAGTTCGGCACCCAAGCCTGATGTCGATAAATCAGCCGCTACGCCGGCGAGTGATCCTGTTGCCGAACAACTGGCCACCAGCGTGCTGCAAAACCAGCAGCTGCAAAAGACCATCGATGAACTCAATGCGAAGCTGCAGGCGCAGGACGAGCAGATCGCCGTTCAGAAAAAACAGGTGTCTGAGCTGCAAACCCAACTGACGGAAGTCAAACAGGCGTCGGCGGCGCCTGCCGCACCCGAGGTGCCGGCGCCGGTTCCGGTGGTTGTCGAGACGTCCGAAGCATCCCATTGGCCGCTGATCATCGGGTTGCTGTTGTTGGTGGCCCTGGTGTCGCTCGCAGTGTTCATTCGCCGTCAACGACAGCAGGTTCAGGCCTTACCCGAGCTGCTACCCGTGCAGCCGTCGCGTCATGAACCGGTGCTCAGCCGCACGGCAGAACCGGCCAGGCCAGCCGCCCAGGCGCGATCGGTGGCCGGCTCGGCGGATGAGACTGTCGCAGGCGACGTGCTGGAGGGGGTTAGTATCTACCTCGCCTATGGCCGATTGTCCGAGGCAGCCGGACTGTTGCGAGAGGCGTTGGTCAAGGAACCCCAGCGCACCGACCTGGCCGTGCAGCTGCTGGAGGTTCTTGGTAACCAGGGTGACGTGCAAGCGTATGACGCGCAGGAAAGTAGCCTGCGTGACGCCGGGTTTGACACACAGCAACTTCAGGACATCCGCAACCGCCATCCGAAACTGATCGATGCCGTGCCGGTGACCACCGCGGTGGCAGTGGCTCCGTCCACGCCTGCAATCCCAGCGGCACCGAGCGATGAGTTTCAGCTGAACCTCGACGACCTGTCGATGGATGCGAACTGGGACCTGATCAGCCCCTTCGACAACTCACCGCCCAGCGCCAAACCATCGAATGAGCCATCACCGGCAGACGAGCCCGGGTTCACTTCGAATCTGCATGTGTTGCCCGATGTCTTCGAAATACCCGACGAGCCGACGCTGGATGAGCCCGAGCTTGAATGGGTCGCCGAACCTGACTCGCAATCTCTGGACGAGACCTTTCTCAACGAATTCAGCGATCCCGGCCAGCCGCTGGAGCTTGAACCGCTGAATGCTGAGTTGATGGATCTTGAACCGGTCGAGCCGAGCAGCGCCGGCAAACTCGAACAGGCCCAGACCTGCATTGACGACGGCGACCTGGACAGCGCCATCGAGCTGCTGAACGAGTTGCTCAAGGAAGGCGACGAGCCACTGAAGGAGACGGCCCGAACGCTGTTGGCGGGTATTCGATAACACCCCTCCCCGTGTAGGAGCGAGGTTTGCCCGCGAAAGGGACGGCGCGGCTTATCAGAATGACCGCATTATCGTTCTTCGCGGGCAAGCCTCGCTCCTACAGGGGAGGCGGCTCCCTCAGGCAGAGGAGTTTTGCCAATCATGACCGCACGTAAACCGGAAATCGTCATCACCTACTGCACGCAATGCCAATGGCTGTTGCGCGCCGCCTGGCTGGCCCAGGAACTGCTCAGCACCTTCGGCGACGACCTGGGCAAAGTATCCCTGGTGCCCGGCACCGGCGGGGTGTTCCACATTTTCTGCGACGATGTGCAGCTCTGGGAACGCAAGGCCGACGGCGGTTTCCCCGAGGCCAAGGTGCTCAAGCAGCGGGTCCGCGATCAGATCGATCCGGACCGCGACCTGGGCCACAACGACCGCACTCAGTGAGACGGCGCTTGCGCGGCAACGGTCTTGTGGCTTGAACCGCCGGACAACCGGCTGGAAACCACGATGGCCACGATGATCAACGCGCCGCCGATCAGCATGCGCAGCGTCGGGTTTTCATCGAACAACAACCAGGCCAGGGTGATGCCGTAAACCGGCTCCAGGGCAAACACCACTGACGCGGTCCGGGCCTTGATCACTGCCAGGCTGGCGACGAACAGGCTGTGAGCGACGCCGGTGCAGAACACCCCGAGCAGGCCAATCCACAGCCAGTCGATGGCGCGTACTTCGCTCAACTGCGGCATCGCCACCGGCAGCAGGCAGATCGCAACCACTACGTTCTGACACAGCGCCGCCTGCACCGGCGGGATTCGCCCGGAGCTGGCGCGGTTGGTCAGGGACAGCAGGGAGAACAGCAGGCCGGAGGCCACTGCCCACAACAGGCCGGTGGTGGCGCCGCTGGCCAGATCGAAGTCCGGTGTGACCAGTACCAAACCGATGCTGACCAGCACCACCAGCAAGATTTCATTGGCGCGGATGCGCTCGCGGAAAATCAGCCCTTCGAGGATCACGGTAAACGCCGGGAAACTGGCAAAGCCCAGGGTCGCGATCGCCACCCCGGCCACCTTCACCGCAATGAAGAAACTCACCCAGTGCCCGGTCAGCAGCAAGCCGCTGAGCAACAGGCGGCGCCAGTCCACGGCGTCGAGTGTTTGCCAACGGGTATTACTGGCGAACCGGGCGAAAAACGCCAGGGCGAGGACGGCAAACGCGGCACGACCGAACACGATGATCGCCGGTGAGGCGGCGGCAAGTTTGCCGAACACGCCGGTCAGGCCGAACATCAGTGCACCGATATGCAGAGCGCCAAGGGCGGTACGGGGAGTCATTGCAGTCCTTGAATAACGTATCGAATCTGGCCGACGACACCGTCGACCTGTGTAGGAGCAGCCTTCGGCAACTCCTACACAATGAACGATGTGCTTGCGGGTGTCTGTCGCCAGACTCGCGTTATTTGTCGCCAGCCTCGCGGCGCAATTTACCGGGTGAGGCGCCGAATTCACGCAGCACTGCTGCGGCGAATGCGCTCTGGGAGCTGTAGCCGACCCGACACGCGATCTCGCCAATGGGTAGCGCCGAATCGCGTAACAAGCGCACGGCGATGTGCAGCCGGCGACTGCGGATGTAGTCCATCGGCGTTTGCCCGCATTCCGCCACGAACCGCGCGTGCAAGCGAGCGCTGGACAGGCCGGCAATACGCGCCAGGTCGGCGACTTGCAGTGGATAGGCCGCGTATTGATCGATGTGAGCATTGAGCGCCGCATACGGTAGACGCCGACCGCCGACCGTGTCGGGCTTGGCGTTGTTGAGGCTGGCCAGCAGCAACACCGCGCCTTGTTGGGCGATCAGCGGATCGCTGATCGGGCTGCCCGCCAGCCAGCTCACCAATTGGCTTTGCCCGGCGTCCAGCGACAGGCGCCCGGCATTGTCGAGCAAGCGGCGGCTGGCCTCGGCGTGGTCCCCCAGCGACTGAGACACCCACTGATCGCTCGGCACATCCAGCACCAGGCAACGGCTGCCATGGGCACTGTCGCAGGCATGATGCGCCCCGGACGGCACCACCACGAAACTCTGCTGAACCACCTGACTGCCAAGCCCCTCGACCTCGAAATCCAGTGCACCCGACAGCCCGAATACCAGTTGCGCGTGGTCGTGGCTGTGGACGATCAGGTCGTGGGTGTATTGGCGCAGGGTGAGGATCGGTCTCATCGCAGGTCTCGTGGCGATATTGATGAGTGAAGCCGCCAGTCTACACCGAGGCCCTGCGTTCGCGCGTTGTCACAGGACTGACTTGCGATTGTCATGGGCAATTAACCCGACCGGCGCAAGCTTGCCAAAACTTGTCCAGAGGGTTGCCCATGACCAGCGCCGAGCTCGCCAAACCCAGCCGTAAGCAACGTGTGCGGACCTTATGGATTTCCGACGTGCATTTGGGCACACGGGACTGCCAGGCCGAACACCTGTCTCAGTTTCTCAAGGGCTACCATGCCGACAGGATTTACCTGGTCGGTGACATCATCGACGGCTGGAAGCTGCGCAGCGGCATGTATTGGCCCCAGGCGCACACCAATGTGATTCGTCGCCTGTTGACCATGAGCAAGCGCGGCACGGAAGTGATCTACGTCACCGGCAACCATGACGAATTCCTGCGCCGTTATTCGAAACTGATGCTGGGCAATATCCAGCTGGTGGACGAAGCCGTGCACGTGACCGCCGATGGTCGTCATCTGCTGGTGATTCATGGCGATCAGTTCGACGTGATTACTCGCTATCACCGCTGGCTGGCGTTCCTCGGCGACTCGGCCTACGAATTTACCCTGACCCTCAACCGCTGGCTCAACCATTGGCGGGCCCGTTATGGCTACGGCTATTGGTCGTTGTCGGCGTACCTCAAGCACAAGGTCAAGACCGCCGTCAGTTTCATCAGCGATTTTGAGGAAGCCATTGCCCACGAATGCGTCAAACGCGAGTTGCATGGCGTGGTGTGTGGGCACATTCACCATGCCGAAATTCGCAAGGTTGGCGAGGTGGACTACCTCAATTGCGGGGATTGGGTGGAATCGTGCACGGCGCTGATCGAGCATTGGGACGGCTCGATCGAGTTGTACCGGTTGGCCGATGCCCAAGCGCGGGAGGCGGAATTGAAGGCAATTAAAGTCGCAGAGCCGGCTTAAAAGCAAAGTCAAAAGATCTTCAGGCCGGCGCTTGTTCTTCCATCGCCGCCTTGTAGATCGAATGCTTCGGCTGCGCAAACAACCGCTCCATCATCGGTTCGAAAAAGCTCAGCGGCAGCGTGTCGTATGCCGGGTCAAACGCCGCCGCGTCGTACCGGGCGCAAAATTCGATGGTCGCCTGATACTGCGGATGAGCGCTGAATTGCTCGCGCAAATGCCGGTCCATGCCCAGGTGATGGAAGAAGTAATAGCCCTGGAAAATCCCGTGTTTCTCCACCATCCACAGGTTCTCGGCACTGACGAACGGCTTGAGAATCGCCGCGGCGATGTCCGGGTGGTTGTAGGACCCCAGTGTATCGCCGATGTCATGGAGCAAAGCGCAGACCACGTACTCTTCGTCGCGGCCATCGCGCCAGGCGCGGCTGGCGGTTTGCAGCGAGTGGGTCAGGCGATCCACCGGGAATCCGCCGAAATCACCTTCCAGTAACTTCAAATGCGCCACGATCCTTGTAGGCAATTGCCGGGCATAGGCGCTGAAGTCTGTGGCGATGATCGCCCAGTCTTCCTGCGTGCCGTCCTGCATGTGGGTAAAACGGGCGCGGGCATTCATCGGCTATCCTCTTGTTCTTATCGAAAGGGATGTTTGGAGTGTAGGGCTTGGATCCAGAGCGCTGCACTGGCTGCACAGGACGCTTTTGTGGCCAAAGGAGCCTAGAACGGCACGCGACCTACAATCATGTCGCGGTACATGACGAAATCGCCGAGCAGGCTGTAAAGAGGATGCTGAAAGGTTGCAGGACGATTCTTCTCGAAGAAGAAATGCCCGACCCAGGCGAAGCTGTAACCGGCCAGCGGCAGGGCCAGCAACAGCCACCATGCGCCTTTGGCGATGGTCAGCGCCAGAATGACAATAACCAGCGTGGTGCCGACAAAGTGCAGTCGTCGACAAGTGCTATTGCGGTGTTCGCTGAGGTAATACGGGTAAAACGCAGCGAAGCTGTTGAAACGTTTGATGTTTTCCACGACTGCGATCTCTGTGGTGTGTGCAGGCAACAAGTTGCGCTGCGGGTAGCCTATTTAAGTCTAGAGTGATCATAGGCATCAGCCAGTGACAATAGGCGCCACTTTAGTATCCTTGGGCATTGGGTCGTGGCATGCGGCCATCACGTAGTAAACGCCATGAGCGAACGAACGACTTCTGCAAGCTGGGCGATGGGGATTGTCAAAGCACTGGAAATGGACGGCCTGGATTGCCGGGTTTTGTTCAAGCAGCTAGGGCTCGACTATGCGGCACTGGATGATCCGGATGCGCGCTTCCCGCAAGATTCCATGACGCGGCTCTGGCAGCGCGCGGTCGAGTTGTCCGGCAACCCGGCGATCGGCCTGAACATGGGCAAGGTGGTGCGACCGGCGTCCCTGCACGTTGCCGGTTATGCCTTGATGTCCAGTCGAACCCTGGCCGAAGGCTTTCAACGTCTGGTGCGTTATCAGCGAATCATCGCCGAAAGTGCCGATCTGAGTTTTCGCATACTGGACGAGGGTTATGCACTGATTCTGACGGTGCATGGCGACCACTTGCCGCCGACCCGACAAAGCGCTGAAGCATCGATGGCCTGTGCCCTGGCGTTTTGCGGGTGGCTGACCGGGAGCGCGCTGCATCCGCGCAAAGTGCTGCTGCAGGGCGATCAACCCGCCGACCTCGAACCGTATAAGCAAGCCTTCCACGCGCCGATGATGTTCAATGCGCCCTATGATGCCTTGATTTTCGAGCGCGCTGACCTGGAGGCACCGTTGCCCACCGCCAACGAGGCCATGGCGTTGCTGCACGATCGCTTTGCCGGTGAATACCTGGCGCGGTTTGCCGAGAGCCGCGTGACCCACAATGCGCGGCAGGTGTTGTGCCGCTTGCTGCCCCAGGGCGAACCCAAGCGCGATGCGGTAGCGCAGGCGCTGCACCTGTCGCAACGCACCTTGCAGCGACGCTTGCAGGAAGAGGGCACGAGTTTTCAGACGTTGCTGGATGACACGCGGCGTGAACTGGCCGAGCAATACCTGGCGCGACCGAGCATGACGCTGCTGGAAATTGCCTACCTGCTGGGGTTTGCCGATCCGAGCAACTTCTTCCGCGCTTTCCGACGCTGGTTCGACACCACCCCCGGCGAATACCGGGCGCGGCTGACGGAAGCGCTCAAGCCGGTCAGTGACGCCAGAACGCAGGGATACACAGAACAAACACCGTAATGATCTCCAGCCGACCCAACAGCATGCCGAACGAGAGAATCCACTTCGCGGCATCCGGCAGGCTGGCGAAGTTACCCGCCGGGCCAATGGTTTCGCCCAACCCCGGGCCGACGCCGGACACCGTGCTGGCCGCACCGGTAAGGGCGGTCATCCAGTCCACGCCGAGCAGCGACAGCAGTAGAGCGATCACGCAAATGGTGATGGCGAAAAAGAACGAAAAGGTCAGGATCGAACGTACGATTTCTTCGTCGAGACGGTGGCCGTTGTACTTCTGCTTGATCACCGCGCGTGGGTGAATCAACTGGTTAAGGTTGGCCTTGAGCAGAATGTAGGCCACCTGGAAGCGGAAAATCTTGATCCCGCCAGCGGTCGAACCCGAGCAGCCGCCAACAAACCCCAGGTAAAAGAACAGCATCAGCGAGAAGTTGCCCCAGAGGCTGTAGTCCCCCAGTGCAAAACCTGTCGTCGTCACCACCGAAGTGACGTTCAGCGCCACATGCCGCAAGGCGTCCAGCCAGTGCAACTGGGTGGTCCACCAGTACCAGGTGCCGAGCACCAGCCAGGTCACCAGCAACATGCCGAGCAAGCCTTGCACCTGTTCATCCTTGATCAGCGCCCGACGGTTACCGCGTAACGTGGCGACATACAAGGTGAACGGCAAGGCGCCGAGAATCATGATGACGATCGCGACCCAATGCACCGCAGGCTCCGGCCATTTGGCCAAAGACTGGTCGGAGGTGGAAAACCCGCCGGTGGAAATCGCCGACATCGCGTGGTTGATCGCATCGAACGGGCTCATCCCGGCCCACCAGAACGCCAGGCTGCCGAAAATGGTGATGCCGACGTAGGTCGCAACGATCAAGCGCGCCACCATGTGCGAACGGGGCATGACCTTTTCGGAACGGTCTGACGACTCGGTCTGAAACAGCCGCATGCCACCGATGCGCAGCAATGGCAGAATCGCGACCGCCATGCCGATAAAGCCGATCCCGCCGATCCAGTGCAGCAAGGAGCGCCATATCAGGATGCCGGGGGACATGGTGTCCAGGCCCGTGAGCACCGTCGAGCCGGTGGCGGTGATGCCGGACATGCTTTCGAAGAATGAGTCGGTGTAGCTGATGTTCTGGGTCAGCAGGAACGGCAGGGCGGCGAAGATGCACACCACCAGCCAGCTGCTGACGGTCAGCAGGTACATGTCTCGCGGGCGCAGATGGATGTGTTCGGGGCGCCCCGGAATCACCAGGGCCAGGCCGGCGACAAAGGTAATCATGCTGGCCCAGAGGAATGACGGCAGGTCGCTGGTGCGCTCGAAGATCACCAGGGTAGCCATGGGCACGGCCATGGAAATGGCCAGCGTGATCAGGAAGATGCCGATGATGAAACCAATGATCCGTAAGGTCGGCAACGCCATGAAGTCCGCTCGGGCTGAAGTAGGGAAGGGCGCCATTCTACCTGCGGGGCAGGGCATGTAAACCGACAGCCCTGTGCCGGATACCGCTAGAATAGGCAGACATTTTTTTCAGGAGGTGGCCGATGCAGGCTCTCGACGCTTTGCTCAACCGTGTTTCCGTTCCACGACTGCTCGATCCGGCGCCCACTGCCGAGCAACGCGAAGTGCTGTTTGCCGCCGCGATGCGTGCGCCAGACCACGGCCATTTGCAGCCTTGGCGCTTCCTGACAGTCGAAGGCGCGGCGCGCGAGCAAATGGGCGAGTTGCTGGCCGAAGCGGCGAAACTGCAAGACAGCGAGGTGTCAGAAGCCGCGCTGGACAAGGCCCGTAACGGCCCGCTGCGTGCACCGCTGGTGGTTGTGGTGATCGCGCGTTTGCAGGATCACGTCAAATACCCGAAATCCGAACAATTGTTGGCGGCAGGCTGCGCGGCTCACGGGATTTTGCTGGCCGCTTACGCGCAAGGCATTGGCGCGGTATGGCGCACCGGTGAGCTGGCCTATTCGCCGCATGTAGCCAAGGGGTTGGGTTTGGCCGAAGGGGAAGAGGTGATTGCGTTCCTTTATCTCGGTACGCCGCAGAAAGAACCGCGTGTGGCGGAGAAGGTTGATCTGGCCGAGTTTGTCAGCGCCTGGTCCGGTAAGGCCTGAAGATCAAAAGATCGCAGTCTCGTTGCACTTGTAGGAGCTGTCGAGTGAAACGAGGCTGCGATCTTTTTGCATCACCCCCGATTTACGGCTGCACCACCGCCCCCGGCACCAACGGCAATTCCAGGCTGGCAATAAACCCGCCTCCAGGATGATTGGCCAGCACCAGACTGCCGCCATGGCGTTCCGCCGCACGGCGTGCGATAGCCAGCCCCAAGCCATGCCCGGCCGTTGTCTGCCCCGGTGCCCGATAGAACGGCTCCCCCAACTGATTCAAATGATCAGCCTCTACACCGGGGCCGTGATCGCGCACGCTGACCACAATCCTGTCGCCCTGACGCGACGCTTGCATTTCGATTGGTTGCCCGACCGGGTTAAAGCGTTGGGCATTGCGCAGCAGGTTGTCCACGGCGCGCTCGATCATGGTCGGCCAACCCCTGAGGTTCAGTTGCGGCTCGGCCTCAAGGCGCACGTTCTGCTCCGGCGAACTTAGCTGAGCATCCTTTTGCAGGGTATTGAGCAGTGCATTGAGATCCACTTCTTCGGCACTGGCGTTGTCGGCATCGACCCGCGCCAACACCAGGATTTCGCTGATCAGTGCTTCCAGTCGATCACATTCACGGGTCAGGCGCGGCCAGAGTTTTTCCCGCTCCTGGGGATTGGCCCGCTCGGCCAGTGCCAGCGCAATGCGCAGTCGGGCCAAGGGCGAACGCAACTCGTGGGACACATCGCGCAGCAATTGCCGCTGACTGCCGATCAGGCTTTGCAGACGCGCGCCCATGCGATTGAAGTCGTTGGCCAGCACACCGAATTCATCGCGGCGGTTAGCCAGTTGCGCCAGGCTGTTTTGCTGATACGTCGTCTGCCCCAACTCATGCACTGCGCCACGTAAACGGCTCAGCGGTCGGGTGATGGAAAAGGTCACCAACAGGCTGAACAGGGTCAGTACCACCAGGGCGATACCCAGCGCACTCAACGGCCAGAGCAGGCTCTCACGGTGCCAGGCGTCCAGTTCCGGGTGGGGAATGCGATAGATCAGCAGGTAGGTGTCGCCCGTCTTGGCGCTGGTGTATTCATCGGTCAGGCGTCGCCACGGCAGGCGCCGATCATCGTTTTGCTGCCGTGCTTCGAAGGCGGCTGCACGCCGAGGGAAGGTGCCGCGTACCACCGGGTCTCCTGCCTCGTTGAGCACCTGAACGTCGATGTGATATTGGCGCTTGCGCTGCTCCAGGATGTCCTGGGCGGCTTCCTCGCCTTGGCTTTCGTAGGTTTGCGTCCACTGTTCGGCCAGGGTGTTGAGGCCCGGGTGGCGACTGAGAATCCACGCGTCCTGGTTGAGCATGTGTCCCAGCAAAATGGAAAGCCCTGCAACCAGAGCGATGGCCAGCCAGAAGCTGGCCAGGATACGCCAGAACAATGAGCGCACAGAAAATCCTCGAACAAGCTCAAATCAATGTGTGGCGAGGGGGCTTGTCGGAACGCCGCATCGCCCCGTTCGGCTGCGAAGCAGTCGTAAACCCGTTACATACGGTTTAACTTTGAAATACCGGGGCCGCTTCGCGCCCCAACGGGAGCAAGCTCCCTCGCCACAAAGGCTCGCTCCCACAACGAACTGAGAGGCATCAGGCCCAACGGTGATTAGCCATTGGGTCCGGGGTTAACGCATTATTGCGCCTTTTGCGCTTGCTGCGCTTTCCAGGCCTTGAACTCGGCCCATTCGGCGCGACGCTCAGCTTGTTTCTTCTGGATCTCGTCGAATTGCTTCTGTTGATCCGGTTTCAGCAGGGCGCGAACGTCGGCTTCGGCTTTCTTGTGCTTGGCCTCCATCTCGTCTTTCAGGGCTTTCTGGTCGGCCGGCGAGAGTTTTTCCAGGTACTTGTCGACCAGTTGCTGACGCTCGTGCATCTGCTCGCCCATGATTTTGCGGATCTGCTCGCGCTGTTCGCGGCTCAGGTCCAGTTGGCTGTAAGGGCCTCTGCCGTGCATGCCGTGCATCTGACCGCTGTGGCGTGAGCCGTCCATGTGATCACCCATCGGGCCTGTGCCTTCAGGCATGGCCATGGCAACGGTCGGCAGGGCGGCAGCAAACATCAGAGCGATAAGAGTCTTGCGCATGGTGTATCTCCTTGTCTCGTTCCCGGTACGTTCCGGATGTGTGCAGATTACGCAGATCAAGGTCAACGGCGGTCAGCGGAGCGTAAAGCTTGGGTAAAGACGGTTTTCTGCTTTGCTGACAATTCCAACACTTCGCCGATATTTCTCTGACGAAACCTAGCCTTCGTAGCAGCTGTCGAGCCTGCGAGGCTGCGTTCGGCTGCGCAGCAGTCGTAAAATCTGTTTGCACGCTCTTTCAGATACACCGCATCAGGCGGATCACGACTGCTTCGCAGCCGAACGCAGCCTCGCTGGGGCTCGACAGCTGCTACGAAGGGGCGTGTCAGGTTCAGAGGCTGTAGTAGTAACCGCGACTGCGCAGGGCCACGATGCGTGGGCGGCCGTCGGGGTGTGGGCCGATTTTTTTGCGCAGGTTGCTGACGTGCATGTCCAGGCTGCGGTCGTACAGGGTCAGTTTGCGACCGAGGGCGATTTGCGCCAGTTCCTGTTTATCCAGCGGTTCGCCGGGCTGCTTGAGCAGGGCTTCGAGCAGTCGGCTTTCGGAAACGGTGAGGGTGAATTCCTGTTCATCGATGCTGACCACCCCGCGCACCGGGCTGAAGCACAGGTCGCCCAGCTCGAGCTGGCTGGAGACCGCCGTCGGATGACTGCGGCGCAACACCGCGCGCAGGCGGGCGGTCAGTTCCCGTGGGTCGCACGGCTTGGCCAGGTAATCGTCGGCGCCCAGTTCCAGGCCGAGGATGCGGTCCAGCGGTTCGCCACGGGCCGACAACATCAGCACCGGCAAATCCGGATGGTCGCTGCGCAGTTGCTTTAGCAGTTCCAGGCCGCTGCCGTCCGGCAGCATCACGTCCAGCACCACGGCCGCCGGAGACGTTTCGGCCAACGCGTGACGGGCGCTCTGGCCATCGTGGCAGGCGCGAACCTGAAAGCCTTCCTGGCTCAGCCAACTGCTCAGGAGCTCACACAGCTCCTGGTCATCATCAATTAGTAACAGCTCGCTCATGACTCACTCAATTTAGCCATTGCCTACGTTTTCTGGTGGCACCACTGGCGAAGATACCGCAGAGCAGGGCCAATAGCGCTACTGCCGCCCCAATAACGAACCACTGCTGCTGATCGGTCAGCAGGCGCGGTAGCGGGCTGCTGGCCAGGGTTTCCTTGAGTTGCAGCTTCAGGCGCTGATTCTCCTGGCGCAACCGGCTCAGCTGGGCGCTTTCGCGCTCGCCATCGGTGGTTTGCAATTGTTTGCTCAGTGTTTCTCGTTGCAGCTCGCTTTCTTTCAAGCGCTGCTGCAACTCGGTGATCTGGCTACCGGCGCTCAAGGACAGCGGCGTCGAATTACCGCCATTGGCGCTTTCTTCACCATGGGCTGGCGCCATGATCGACAACGTCACCAACATCAGACACAACGGACCTTTGCGCATCGCAACTCCTGATTCCAATACGAGTATTGGGCAGGTTGTCGGCCGGTAAACGAGAATAATGAGCGATTGAACGTGCGATGAATCGATAAGATTCACCGCACGCGAGAACTTTACGGCAGGACTTGCTTGAACGGCTTGACCAGAACATTGGCGTAGACGCCTGCGGCAACGTACGGATCGGCGTCGGCCCAGGCCTTGGCGGCGCTCAGGGACTCGAATTCGGCGACGATCAGGCTGCCAGTGAAACCGGCTGCGCCCGGATCATTGCTGTCGACCGCCGGGTGTGGACCGGCCAATACGATACGACCTTCGCCCTTGAGCACTTGCAGACGCTCAAGGTGCGCAGGCCGTGCGGCCAGTCGGGCTTCCAGGGAGTTGGCAACGTCTGTGGCAATGATTGCGTAAAGCATGTCAGTCCTCGGTTTTTGGCGTTGTGGTGTCGGCGTCGTGCAGGTGGCGGGACAGGTAGATGCCCTGGCCGACCAGGAACAGCAAAGTCATGCCCAGGCTGCCGAAGACCTTGAAGTCTACCCAGTAGCTCTGGAACGTGAACGCGACGAACAGGTTGGCGGCACCGCAAAACAGGAAAAAACCGATCCAGGCGATGTTCAGGCGGGTCCAGATTGGCTCCGGCAGGGTCAGCGCGTGGCCCATGATGCGTTTGATCAGCAGTTGGTCACCGACGAAATGGCTGCCGATGAACGCGAGGGCGAACAGCCAGTTGACCACCGGGGCTTTCCATTTCAGGAAGGTTTCGCTGTGGAACGCCAGGGTCAGGCTGCCGAAGACCAGGCAGGCAATGAGGGTCAGCCACTGGCTCTTCTCCAGCTTGCGCTGCTTGATGTACAGCGTGCCGTAGACCACCAGGGAGCTGATGATCAGCATCGCGGTGGCGCTGTAAATACCACCGACAGACAGTTGATGACCGCCAATGTCGACGACCCGCGGGTCGATTTTGAAGACGATGAAAAACAGCAGAAGCGGGATGAAGTCGATGAATTGTTTCACAGTGGCAGCCAGAAGCAGGATGTGGCGGCATAATAACAAACATATTGACGCGCGATAGCGTCAGCTGATTTGAGGTTACATAGTCCTGTGAATGTTGATTTGCACTGCCATAGCACGGCCTCCGATGGCGCCCTGGCGCCTGCGGCACTGGTTGCGCGTGCGTTCGAGAAAGGCGTGCGAGTCCTGGCCTTGACTGATCACGACACCCTTGAAGGCCTCGACGAGGCCCGTAGCGCCGCGACGGCACTGGGGATGCAACTGGTCAACGGCGTCGAATTGTCCTGCACCTGGGGCGGGGCGACCATTCATGTGCTGGGCTATGGTTTCGACGTCAATGCCGCGCCATTGGTCGAGGCCATCGCCAAATTGCACGATGGCCGCTGGCTACGGTCCGAAGAAATAAGCCGCAAGTTGGCGTTGAAAGGCATGCCGGGGGCGCTTGACGGCGCCCGCGCCATTCAGCAGGAACTGGGCGACAGCGGCAACGCGCCGGCCCGTCCGCACTTCGCCGACTGGATGGTGCGCGAAGGTTTCGTCAAGGATCGCGCCGAAGCCTTCCGCAAATGGCTGGGCGCCGGCAAGCTGGGAGACGTCAAGCTGCACTGGCCGACCCTCGAAGACACCGTCGAGACCCTGCGCGCCGCGGGTGCCTGGGTCAGCCTGGCGCACCCCTGGCACTACGATTTCACTCGTAGCAAGCGTCGCCGCCTGATTTCTGACTATATTCAAGCCGGGGGCCACGCGATTGAAGTGGTCAATGGCCATCAGCCCGCCGAGCAAGTGGGCAGCCTGGCGATTCTTGCCCGTGAGTTTGGTCTGCTGGTCAGTGCCGGCAGTGATTTTCATGGCCCTGGAGGCTGGTCCGAGATCGGTGAATACCGCCCGCTCCCGGAGGATCTGCCACCACTGTGGTGTCGATTCAAACATGACCCAATTATTGCCGCCGTCTGAACAGGTAGAGAATGTGAGTCAATTTTTCCAGATTCATCCGGAAAACCCGCAAGCGCGCCTGATCAAACAGGCTGTCGAGATCATCCGCAACGGCGGGGTGGTGATTTATCCCACAGACTCTTCCTACGCCATTGGTTGCCAGATCGGTGACAAGACCGCCGTGGAGCGTGTGCGTCGGTTGCGTCAGCTGGATGAGAAGCACAACTTCGCACTGATCTGCAGCGACCTGTCGCAGTTGGGGCTATTTGCCAAGATCGACACTGGCACCTTCCGTTTGCTCAAGGCCCATTTGCCAGGGCCTTACACCTTCATTCTCAACGCTACCCGCGAAGTTCCGCGGCTATTGTTGCACCCGAAAAAACGCACCATCGGCCTGCGCGTGCCGAGCCATCCGATTGCGTTGGCGCTGCTGGAAGAACTCGGCGAACCGCTGATGAGTGTGACCCTGATCATGCCCGGCGACACTGACCCGCTGACCGATCCCTACGAAATGCGCCAGTTGCTGGAGCATCAGGTGGACCTGATCATCGACGGCGGTTTCGGCGGGATCAAGGCGTCCACCGTGATCAACCTCGCCGACGGCGAGCCGGAAGTCATCCGTGTCGGTTGCGGCGACCCAACGCCATTCATGGCCGAGGCGTAGATGTCTGCAGTAGAACCAGAACCCGTCGACAGCCAGGCCGGCGCCCAGCAAGAACTGCCTTTCGCCATGGTCTATGGCCAGGCGGTCATGGAAATGCCGCTGGACCTGTACATCCCGCCGGATGCGCTCGAGGTCTTTCTGGAAGCCTTCGAAGGCCCGCTCGACCTGCTCCTGTACCTGATCCGCAAACAGAACATCAATATTCTCGACATCCCGGTGGCGGAAATCACCCGCCAGTACATGGGCTATGTCGAGTTGATGCAGTCGGTGCGCCTGGAACTGGCCGCCGAGTACCTGGTGATGGCCGCGATGCTCGCCGAGATCAAGTCGCGGATGCTGCTGCCGCGAGCCGAAACCATTGAAGACGAGGAAGACGACCCTCGCGCCGAACTGATCCGCCGCTTGCAGGAATACGAACGCTTCAAGGCCGCCGCCGAAGGTATCGATGGCCTGAGCCGCGTCGGCCGCGATGTCGTGGTGCCCAAGCTCGACGCGCCGGAAGCCCGGGCGCGCAAGCTGCTGCCGGACGTGAGTCTGGAAGAGTTGCTGATGTCCATGGCCGAGGTCTTGCGCCGGGGCGACATGTTCGAAAGCCACCAGGTCAGCCGCGAGGCACTGTCCACCCGCGAACGCATGAGCGATGTACTGGAGCGGCTCAAGGGTGGCGGTTTCGTGCCCTTTGTCGAGCTGTTCACCGCTGAAGAAGGACGTCTGGGGGTAGTGGTGACCTTTATGGCGATCCTCGAACTGGTCAAGGAATCCTTGGTCGAGCTGGTGCAGAATGAGCCGTTCGCGGCGATACATGTGCGAGCCCGAGCCGAATAACGAGTTGAATCATGAACCTGACTGAACCCCGCGAGCTGGCGCCACTGCTTGAAGCCTTTCTGTTGGCCTCGGGAAAACCGCAATCGCTTGAGCGCCTGTTCGAACTCTTCGAAGAAGGCGAGCGGCCCGAACCAGCGGTTTTCAAGAAAGCGCTGACGATTCTGGGCAAATCCTGCGACGGCCGAGCCTTCGAACTGAAGGAAGTCGCCTCCGGGTATCGCCTGCAGATCCGCGAAAAGTTCGCGCCGTGGGTCGGGCGCCTGTGGGAAGAACGGCCGCAGCGTTACTCGCGCGCCATGCTCGAAACCATGGCCCTGATTGCCTATCGCCAACCGATCACCCGGGGCGAGATCGAAGACGTGCGCGGCGTGGCGGTCAACAGCCACATCGTCAAAACCCTGCTGGAGCGAGAGTGGATCCGCATCGTCGGTTACCGTGATGTGCCCGGCAAACCGGCAATGTTCGCCACCACCAAGGCGTTTCTCGATCACTTCAACCTGAAGAACCTCGACGACCTGCCGCCGCTGGCCGAGCTGCGCGAGCTGGAACCCGAGCCGATGCTCGAGTTCGACGACGCACCGGTGCCGGCCGGGTTGCAAGAATTGGCAGATGCCAGCGCCGAGCCGGAAGAGCCCAAGGAAGAAACCAGCTTCCACACGCTATTGCTTGAGCTGGACACGATGGAGGAGGGGCTCAAGACCGATTTCGACGATTTGTTGCGCGATGGCGAGTTGACCGAGACTGAAGAGGTATCGGAGCAGCCGGAGCCGGAAGTCGAGGTAGAGCTTCAGGTTGAGGCGTCAGTTGCTGACGAAGAAGAGCAGGAACCAGAGCCTGAGGATGACATTCTTGGCGTTGCCGAGGCTCGCGAGAAACTGCTGGCCGCGGTTGCCGCGCTTGAACAACCCAAGCCCGAACCTGAACTGAGCGACGAAGAAGCCGAAGCCCGGGCCCTGGCCGAAGCGATCGAGGCCGAACGCCGCCAGTTCGAGGATTGAACTCCGTCAGAAGATCGCAGCCACCACCGGCCGGCGGAAAAACCAATAACCGACGGTCGATCAGCTAGTCTCTGATGCGCGAACGCTTCCATGAGCGTATGATTCGCGACCCTTTGGCGATCCCTTCGTCAAACGACCAGATTTCACATCTTCAGGCCAAGGCCTGAACTTGATCACACCGGGAGGTGCCCAGATGAGTATCAACGACCAGAAAGACGACCAGGAAATCGGCCCAGCAGGCGAAAAACTGCAGAAAGTCCTCGCCCGTATCGGCGTCGGCTCGCGCCGTGACGTAGAAGCCTGGATCAGCCACGGCCGCATCAAGGTCAATGGCAAAGACGCCACCCTCGGCCTGCGCGTCGACCTGCATGACGCCATCACCATCGATGGCAAGGTGATCAAGCGCGAAGAAGCTGCCGAGTCGGTACGCCGCGTGATCATGTACAACAAACCCGACGGTGAAATCTGCACCCGTGACGACCCGGAAGGCCGTCCGACCGTGTTCGACAAGATGCCGCGCCCGAAAGAAGGTCGCTGGATCAACATCGGTCGCCTGGACATCAACACCACAGGTCTGCTGATGTTCACCACCGACGGTGAGCTGGCCAACCGCCTGATGCACCCGTCCTACGAAATGGACCGTGAATACGCCGTCCGTGTACGTGGTGAAGTCGACGACGAGATGATCGAGCGTCTGAAGGCAGGCGTGGTGCTCGAAGACGGCCCGGCGAAATTCACCGACATCAAGCAGGCACCAGGTGGCGAAGGTTTCAACCACTGGTACCACTGCGTGGTGATGGAAGGTCGTAACCGCGAAGTTCGTCGTCTGTGGGAATCCCAGGGCCTGGTGGTCAGCCGTCTGAAGCGCGTGCGTTTCGGTCCGGTGTTCCTCAACTCCGACCTGCCGATGGGTCGCTGGCGCGAAATGAGCCAGCAGGAAGTCGACATTCTGAGTGCTGAAGTCGGCCTGACGCCGGTGGCGATGCCGCAAATGAACGCCAAGAGCAAAGACAAGCTCGAGCGTATGCAGCGCAAATCGTCCCGCCCGGTGGGCAAGACCGAACGCGTACGGACCCTGCGTCCAGCCGCTGGCGCTCCAGCTGCCGGCCCGCGTCCATCTCGCGAGCCGCAGATCGAAGGCGAGCGCCCGGCCCGCAAGCCAGCGCCACGCCAGGACGGCGAGCGCGGTCCACGCACGCCGCGTCCGGCCAACGGTCGTACTGAGCGTGGCGAAGGCCGTGGCGCTCCGTCCGGTGGTCGTAGCGATCGCGGTGCGCCTGCCGGCCGTGGTACGCCGGTGGCAGACCGCCCGGCCGACACCAAGCGCCCGGCCAAACCGGCGCCGAAGAAACGCCCAGGCATCGTGCTGGTCGACAAGGACGCGCCATCGGGCAAGCGCCGCGGTGCGCCAGCCGGCTCCGGCCAGCGTCCGGGCTTCGGTCGTCGCAAGCCTGAGTAATCGGTAAGCGCAGCATAAAAAACGCCATCCCTCGGGATGGCGTTTTTTTGTGTCTGGCAGAACCGGTTTTCAGCAGGTGCGGTTGTTTGATCGTTCCCACGCAGAGCGTGGGAACGATCAGCGCGTCATCTGTATCGCCGAAAGCCTTGGGTTAAAACACAAACCGCCGATCAAACACCGGCTCATCATCCAGCGCCAACACGCCGCCAGAGAAGATCAGGTCCAGATGATGGCTGCCCTTGGCGCCTCCGCCCAACCCCAAGTGCAAACCGCAATGGCGCTCTTCGAACCCGGCATTGCGCGCATACAACTCTTTCACACCTTCGTTGGTACCGATCCCCAACTCCTCGATGCGTCGATTGGACGGATTGGCGTCCAGGTACTTGTTGAAGTCATGTTCCAGTCCCGGCACATCGGTGGCGATTTTGCTGATGGTCGAGTTCTCGATCCACAACTCCAGCGGTGACGCGAGTACGCCGTACTTGCGGGCAAACGGAATCGTGCTGAGGAACGTCCCCATGAACTTGACCCGGCCATTAATCGCCTCGCTATGGGTGGCAATCTCGCCGGGCGCCAGGTCGAAGTTGCCGACACCATTGATGTCGGTCCACTTCTTGATACTGCTCAACGGTGTTTCGAACCACGAGCCATGCTCATCTTTGAAACTTAAAGTGGTGGCCTGGGACATGCGCTGGATCAAGTGGCTGTTCAACCCGGCAATCCGCTGCGGGGTGACACTGAACGTGTCGTAGAAGTAATCGCCGTAATCCTTGAACAGCAGCGACTTCTTCCAGTTTTCCGCCATCACACCTTGCAGCGCGCGAACAAAGTCCGGGCCGTCGGGACGCGGGTTGGGCAGGGTGGAAGAGTCGTAGAAGAAAATGTACAGATCGCTGTCGGCAATCGCCTTGGCCAGCAATTCGGTGGGTTCGAGGTCCAGACGCATCGCGCTGAAGGCGAACCTTGGGCTGTTGCCGGCCTGTTCGACGATGGCGCCGGTCAGCGCCTCGTAATCAGCGGTATGGCCGAGCAAGACCTTCGCCGGTTTGATGCCGGCAACAGCTGGGTGATGTTCGAGGTAGTAAAGGAAATGCGAGATGGCACGCTGCTTATCCATGGAGTCCTCCCTGACAAACCTGGTAAGTGGCGGGCACGACCGGCCGGATCATGCCCGCCGGGATGTCTTACAGAGGCCACATCGCCGTGCCGAACGGAACAACCGCGTCGGCTTGCATCATTTCAACGGCGGCTTCATGGGTCGGTGCTTCAAACCAATCGTCGAGTTGCAGTTCAGTGTCCAAGTCTTTGTCCAGTGCTTGCATGGTGAATCTCCTAGATGACTTTTTCGGTAAGAACAGCTTCGGTAAGAACAGTGGCGCGTTTTTCATTCATTGAAGAGCGCGTCGACTTGCCGGTCGATGCGGTTCGGCAAGTCGCTGAAAACCTAGTTCACAGGTTTTTGAATTGCAAAAAAATAATTAAACAATTTTCATTTGAACTAATTATTCCATTTTAAAAAAAGTAAATTTCCTAATAAAAAACAGAAAACTAAGTCGGAAAACTCCTTAGGAAGCTTCCTATCGTCAATTTACAGTCGACGGCTCTCTGGATCTGATTTGGAAAGCATGCGTTACGCGCTGTAAATAAATCCTTACGAAAAGCGTGCTCAAACCCCATGGAATGCCGCTGTGGAAAGGGCTGTAAGGAAAACCTGCCGTCCGCCGCCACGATGGTGCTGTTCAAGGGCTCTGGCGCGCTTGTCTCAGCCTCGATTGAAAGGTGAGATGCGCCCCATGCCTGTCGTGCAGGTGCATAACAAGAAGGAGGCGCAATGAACGCCGTGACTCATCTCCATCTCTCTCCGTGGGGCGATTTTTCCGCTGCCCCCGTCGAAGACCTGCAAAGGTCTGACTCAATTTTTGCTGCCGCCCGGGACCTTCGAGGCGGACACAGGCAATCCCGGCAACCGACGCGCTGATCCAGCGGTGTCTGGCAGCAGGGGGTTAGCGGTGTACAATGCGCCGCGTTTTAACTGTGACCCTCTGCGCAACAGCGCAAACCTCAAGGCTATCCGCCTTGTTCACTCCGCCGCGTCACGAGCGTGTCGGGTTCGATTTCGTCACAGATAAAAACAAACAGGTGACGCATGACTGTCGTAAAAACGCTGAACTCCTGGTGCCTGCGCTGGGGTTTGATCGGCGCTGCTTGAAATCGCAACCTTGCAGCAACGTCTACCGAACATCATCAAACCTTGCGTGAGACCCTTTTCATGAGTGGACAAAACTCGCATTCAGGCGAGCTTAAACGCGGCCTGAAAAATCGCCATATTCAACTGATCGCCCTCGGTGGCGCGATCGGTACCGGGTTGTTCCTCGGCTCGGCCGGCGTGCTCAAATCCGCCGGCCCGTCGATGATTCTCGGCTACGCCATTTGCGGCTTCATCGCCTTCATGATCATGCGCCAGCTGGGCGAGATGATCGTCGAAGAGCCGGTGGCCGGTTCCTTCAGCCACTTCGCGCATAAATACTGGGGCGGTTTTGCCGGTTTCCTGTCGGGCTGGAACTGCTGGATCCTGTACATCCTGGTGGGCATGTCGGAGCTGACCGCGGTCGGCAAATACATCCACTACTGGGCGCCGGATATCCCGACCTGGGCCTCCGCCGCCGCGTTCTTCGTGCTGATCAACGCGATCAACCTGGCCAACGTCAAAGTCTTCGGTGAGGCCGAGTTCTGGTTCGCGATCATCAAGGTCGTAGCGATCGTTGGCATGATTGCTTTGGGTAGCTATTTGCTGGTCAGCGGTAACGGCGGCCCGCAAGCCTCGGTAACCAACCTGTGGTCCCACGGCGGTTTCTTCCCGAACGGTGTCAGCGGCCTGGTGATGGCCATGGCGATCATCATGTTCTCCTTCGGTGGCCTGGAAATGCTCGGTTTCACCGCCGCTGAAGCCGACAAACCGAAAACCGTGATCCCGAAAGCCATCAACCAGGTGATCTACCGGATCCTGATTTTCTACATCGGTGCGCTGGTGGTCCTGTTGTCGCTGACTCCTTGGGACAGTCTGCTGACAACCCTGAATGCTTCCGGCGATGCCTATAGCGGCAGCCCGTTCGTGCAGGTGTTCTCGATGCTCGGCAGCAAAACCGCCGCGCACATCCTCAACTTCGTGGTCCTGACCGCGGCGCTGTCGGTGTACAACAGCGGTACTTACTGCAACAGCCGCATGCTGCTGGGCATGGCCGAGCAGGGCGATGCGCCGAAAGCCTTGTCGAAGATCGACAAGCGTGGCGTGCCGGTACGTTCGATCCTGGCGTCGGCCGCTGTGACGTTGATCGCGGTGTTGCTGAACTACCTGATCCCGCAAAACGCGCTGGAACTGTTGATGTCGTTGGTGGTTGCGACCCTGGTGATCAACTGGGCGATGATCAGCTTCTCGCACTTCAAGTTCCGCCAGCACATGAACAAGACCCGGCAGACGCCGCTGTTCAAGGCCCTGTGGTACCCGTACGGCAACTACATCTGCCTGGCGTTCGTGGTGTTCATCCTGGGCGTGATGTTGCTGATCCCGGGCATCCAGGTCTCGGTGTATGCGATTCCGGTATGGGTCGCGTTCATGTGGATCTGCTACGGCATCAAGAACAAGCGCAGCGCCCAGCAGGCGTTGCAGGTCGCGGTGAAATAACGCAACGCGCAGAAACAACAAACCCGGCCAATGTGCCGGGTTTTTTGTGGAGGATGCGAAAGCCGGGGTATTCTGGCGGTCCTGATACCGGACCTTTTTCCATGCTGGTGATTTCCAACAACGTGCATCTGCCGGATGCCGAGATCGAGTTGACGGCCATTCGCGCCCAGGGCGCCGGTGGGCAGAACGTCAACAAGGTCTCCAGTGCGGTGCACCTGCGCTTCGACATTCCGGCCTCGTCCCTGCCCGAGTTCTACAAGGAACGGCTGCTGGCGTTGCGCGACAGTCGCATCACCAGCGAAGGGGTGTTGATCATCAAGGCCCAGCAATACCGCACGCAGGAGCAGAACCGCGCCGATGCGCTGGAGCGTCTGACCGAGTTGATCCTCAGCGCTACCAAAGTGGAAAAGAAACGCCGTCCGACCAAGCCGACGCTGGGCTCGAAAAAGCGTCGGCTCGAATCAAAGACCAAGCGCGGCAGCATCAAGGCCGGGCGGGGCAAGGTCGATTTTTAGCGTGCTTCACGCTCTTCCCGATACTTGGGCGCCTGTCGGTACAAGTAAACGCTCAACATCAATCCGCTCAAGGCGGCGAGGGCGGCGAACAGGAAGATCGAGGCAAACCCGAATCCTGCAGCAATCGCACCCGCCAGCGGTCCGGTAATCCCCAGTGACAAATCGATAAACAGCGAATAGGCCCCAACTGCTGCGCCACGGCTGGAGGCCGGCACCAGATTGACCGCTTCCACGCCCAAGGCCGGGAACACCAGCGAAAAGCCGAAACCGCTCAGCGCCGCACCGGCCAGTGCCCAATGAGCATCCGGCGCCAGCCACAGCAGCAACAGCCCGAGGGTTTCCACCGAGAGGCAGGCAATCGCCACGCGAAAGCCGCCGAGGCGGTTGATCAGGTTGCCGAACAGTAGTCGCGCGCCAATGAAACTGGCGCCGAACAAACTCAGGGACAGCACCGCGTTGGACCAATGCTGAGTGGCGTAATACAGGGTGATGAAGGTCGCGATGGTGCCAAAGCCGATGGAGCCCAGTGCCAGGCCGCAGCCATGAGGGAACACCCGTCCCAGCACATGCATGAACGGCAAACGTTCGCCGGCGACAATCGGCGCCGCGGTTTTCGGCCAGGCCAGCGCCACGCCCAGCACCGCCAGCAGCATGATGCTCACGCCCATGCTCCACAAACCCAATTGACTCACCAGCAGCACCCCCAGTGGTGCGCCGACCGCCAACGCGCCGTAACTGGCAATGCCGTTCCAGGAGATGACCTTGGCGGTGTTCGCCGCGCCGACCCGGCCGATGCCCCAGCCGATCGACCCGGAGCCGACCAGGCTTTCCGCGCTGCCGAGTATCAGGCGGCCAATCAACAGGCTGATCAAACTCAGCATCGGCAGGCTTTGTGTCCAGGCTGAAATCAGCATGAACACGCCGCTCAAACCACAGCCAGCGAGGCCATACATCACCGCCAGTTTGCTGCCCTTGTTATCGATGATGCGCCCGGCGTAAGGGCGGCTGAGGAGGGTGGCCAGGTATTGCACGCTGATCACCAGCCCGGCGATCACCGCGCCGAAGCCGAGGTCGCTGTGGACGTAGCCCGGCAATACGGCCAGGGGAATACCGATATTGAGGTAACCGATGAAAGTGAACAGGACGATGGAAACGACTTGCAGCGTGACCGCCAGGGGGCGCTGGGTTTCAGACATGGGTAAAAGGTCCACGGGGCAGCATGATAGATAGGCTGCTTATGATAGCGGCGTGGACGGTCGCAGGGCGTGAAAAAGTAAAACTAATTGCCGAACGGGATGAATCAGGATTTTGCGGGGGCGACCAGTTGCGTCGTGACCAAGGCGGCCAGGGCATTTTCTTCGCTGCCGAAGCGGGCCAGCAGGGCGGCTTGTTTCTCGGGGGAAAGGCGATTCCAGATCTCGATCATCTTCTCGGCGGTGCCGATCAGGACGCTGGCCTGGGCTTCAGTGAAATCATCGCTCATGGTGCGGGCTCGCGGTTCAGGCAGTGTGGAAAGCGCATGTTAGCGCTTTCCACACGGTCTGGCATTGCAGGTGTATCAGTCTTCTCTGTCGGCCTGGCGGCGTTCAGGTGCTTCTTTCGGCTCGGGCTGTTGGGCACCGGCTTGTTGCGTGGTTGTCTGCTCAGTTTCGTGCAGGCTTGGGAAGGGGAGATTAGGGATCTCGTGCATGTTTCGCGCTCCTCGCTAAGTCTGTTGATAGATCTGGTAGATCCGCGCTTTTAAAAAAGCCTGGGCAGGATACAGCAGGAAAAATGACAAATAGACTTTATATCCAATTGTTACGACGGATGGGATTGTCTAGACAGGTCAGCAGGAGGCGAAGACCCACTGTGGCGAGGGAGCAAGCTCCCTCGCCACAGGGAGCTCGCCATTGCATCGTGTTACTTGCAGACGTCAGCGATGGCCTCGGCCAGCAGGTCCAGGCGTGTCGCATCGATCCCCGCCACGTTCGCCCGGCCCGAGCTGACCATGTACACACTGTGATGTTCGCGCAGTTGCTTGACCTGCTCCGGCGACAAACCGGTGTAGGAAAACATCCCGCGTTGCACGCCAATGTGCGCAAACCGCTCGCGCAAGCCGTGGGGTTCAAGCGCTTCGACCAGGCCACTGCGCAGCTGGGCGATGCGCAAACGCATGGCTTCCACTTCGTCGGCCCAGCGGCTTTTCAGCTCTGGATCGCCAAGGATGGTCGCGACGACGGCGGCGCCGTGATCCGGCGGTGTCGACCACAGGTTGCGGGCGATGTTGGCCAGTTGGCTGCGGATGTCCACCAGCTTGCCGGCGGTTTGCGCGCAGACAATCAGCGCGCCGGTGCGGTCGCGGTACAGGCCGAAGTTCTTCGAGCAGGAACTGGTGATCAGCACTTCCGGCAACTCGGCGGCGAACAACCGGGTCGACCAGGCATCTTGCTCCAGGCCATCGCCGAAGCCCTGATAGGCGAAGTCGATCAGAGGCAGCAAGTCGCGACTGCGCACCACGTCCAGCACCCGGCGCCAATCGTCATGGGACAGGTCGAAACCGGTCGGGTTGTGGCAGCAGGCGTGCAGCAGCACCACATCGCCCTTCGGTGCTTGATTGAGCACTTCGAGCATCGCTTCGACGTCGAGACGGTTATCGCTGCCCACGTACGGGTAGTGACTGACCTTGACCCCGGCCGTCGCGAAAATCGTTTCGTGGATCGGCCAGGTCGGGCTGCTCAGCCACACGCCACGGCCCGGCAGGCATTGGGCGATGAAGTCGGCGCTCAAGCGCAGCGCACCGGTGCCGCCCGGCGTTTGCGTGACGCCGGCCCGTTGCTCGGCGATCAGCGCCGAATCAGCACCCAGCACAAGCTCGTTGATGACTTTACCGAACGCCGCATCGCCGTGGCCGCCGATGTAAGTCTTGGTGGCCTGGCGATCCACCAGGCGCTGCTCGGCAAGCTTCACCGCTTCAAGGATCGGCGTCAGGCCCTGGGCGTCTTTGTAGACCCCCACGCCAAGGTCGAACTTGCGCGGATTGGGGTCCTGCGCATAGGCCTCCATCAGGCCGAGAATCGGGTCGCCGGGTACTCGGCCGATGGCGTCGAAATGCATTATTTGCGGCCCTCGGCGTCTTTGGCCACTTCGTCAGTGCGCGCGGCCATGATGAAGTCGTTGCGGTGCAGGCCCTTGATGGAGTGGCTCCACCAGGTCACGGTGACTTTGCCCCACTCGGTCAGCAGGCCCGGGTGGTGACCTTCGGCCTCGGAGATTTCGCCAACGGCGTTGGTGAACGCCAGCGCGTGCTTGAAGTTCTTGAACAGGAAAACTTTTTCCAACTGCATCACACCGTCGCGCACTTCGATGTTCCAGTCAGGGATCTGCTTGATCAGGATCGGCAGTTCTTCGTCGCTGACCTGAGGGGCGTCGGCGCGGCAGGCTTCGCAATGGGCTTGGTTCAATGTGGACATGATGTGTTCCTGAAATCGAGTGTTTTGAAAAACGGTCGTCAGTGGGACCACGCTAAAGCAAAGCGGCGATCCGTAACAGACTCACTTGATGCCAAAAGTCGCGGGTCACGCAGCTTTTGGCGGAAATTTCGGTGCGTGCAACCCAAGCTGCATGCCTTGTTTGACCATGCCCATGATGTCTTCGTGGGCCAGATCGAACAGGCGCTTGAGGTTCGGCAGGACAAAGTACAGCGGCTGCAGAATGTCGATGCGATACGGCGTACGCATGCATTCCAGTGGGTCGAAGGCCTGATGCTCAGGCGCATCCGACAGGGCGTAAACAGTTTCTTTCGGCGAGGACAGGATGCCGCCGCCATAGATGCGCAGGCCTTGCGGCGTGTCGACCAGGCCGAACTCGATGGTCATCCAGTACAGACGCGCCAGGTACACGCGCTCTTCCTTGGAGGCCTGTAGGCCGAGTTTGCCGTAGGTGTGGGTGAATTCGGCGAACCAGGGGTTGGTCAGCAACGGGCAGTGGCCGAAGATCTCGTGGAAAATGTCCGGCTCTTGCAGGTAATCCAGTTCTTCGCGGGTACGAATAAAGGTCGCCACCGGAAACTGCTTGTTCGCCAGCAATTCGAAAAAGGTCTGGAAGGGAATCAGCGCGGGCACCCGGGCAACTTGCCAGCCGGTGGTTTCACCGAGGACTTTGTTGATTTCGCCGAGTTGCGGAATGCGGTCGTGGGGCAGACCGAGTTTTTCGATACCGTCCAGGTATTCCTGGCATGCACGACCCTCGACCACTTTCAGTTGGCGAGTGATCAGCGTATTCCACACCGCGTGTTCTTCAGCGGGGTAGTCGATAAAACCTTGCGCATCGGGCTCGCGAGCCACGTATTGCGTCTGCTTCATGCTGCTCTCCTGCTAGGGGAATCGTTCTTGTTGTGTGTACAGCTATGGACCTAGAAATACCCCAAGGTGTTCGGTGTTGCAGCAGGTGATCCGCGTCTTGCGTAGGAAAAATCCGCGCTCTTCGTAAAGTTTTCGTTACGTATTGTCTGCTGTGGCGCAAGTATTGATATTTACGGGTTTGAAATGGCCTACAGGTGTCACATAATCTTGACGACTAACTTGGTGCTCGCGCAGAAAATTCCTTGCGCCGGGCCTCGATCACCGCTGTTACGGGCCTTCATATGCGTATCAAAGTCCACTGCCAGAACCGCATCGGTATCTTGCGCGACATTCTCAACCTGTTGGTCGAGTACGGGATCAACGTCGCTCGCGGCGAGGTGGGTGGTGAGCATGGCAATGCGATCTATCTGCACTGTCCGAACCTGATCAACATTCAGTTCCAGGCGTTGCGGCCGAAGTTCGAGGCGATTGGTGGGGTATTCGGTGTCAAGCGTGTAGGGCTGATGCCCAGCGAGCGTCGGCACATGGAGCTCAATGCCTTGCTCGGTGCCCTGGAGTTTCCGGTTCTGTCGATCGACATGGGCGGTTCCATCGTCGCGGCCAACCGTGCGGCGGCGCAATTGCTCGGGGTGCGGGTGGATGAGGTGCCGGGGATTCCGCTGTCGCGGTACGCCGAAGACTTCGACTTGCCGGAACTGGTGCGCGCCAACAAGTCGCGGATCAACGGCTTGCGGGTGAAGGTCAAGGGTGACGTGTTTCTCGCCGACATCGCGCCGCTGCAATCGGAGCATGACGAAAGCGAGGCCATGGCCGGTGCGGTGTTGACGCTGCACCGGGCGGACCGGGTGGGCGAGCGCATCTATAACGTGCGCAAACAGGAGTTGCGCGGCTTCGACAGCATTTTCCAAAGCTCGAAAGTGATGGCGGCGGTGGTTCGCGAAGCGCGGCGCATGGCACCGCTGGATGCGCCGCTATTGATCGAAGGCGAAACCGGCACCGGCAAAGAGTTGTTGGCGCGGGCCTGTCACCTGGCGAGCCCGCGCGGGCAATCACCGCTGATGGCGCTCAACTGCGCCGGCCTGCCAGAGTCCATGGCCGAGACCGAATTGTTCGGCTACGGCCCCGGCGCCTTCGAAGGGGCGCGGGCCGAAGGCAAGCTCGGGCTCCTGGAGCTGACGGCGGGCGGTACGTTGTTTCTCGATGGCGTCGGCGAAATGAGCCCGCGCTTGCAGGTGAAATTACTGCGCTTTCTGCAGGACGGTTGCTTCCGTCGTGTCGGCAGCGATGAAGAGGTCTATCTGGATGTGCGGGTGATCTGCGCGACTCAGGTGGACTTGTCCGAGCTGTGTGCTCGCGGTGAATTTCGCCAGGACTTGTACCACCGCTTGAACGTGCTCTCGTTGCACATCCCGCCACTGCGCGAATGCCTCGACGGACTGGCGCCGCTGGTGGAGCACTTCCTCGATCAGGCCAGCCGACAGATCGGTTGCCCACTGCCGAAGCTGGCGCCGGCGGCGATGGAACGACTCAGTCACTATCACTGGCCGGGTAACGTGCGGCAGTTGGAGAACGTGCTGTTTCAGGCGGTCTCCCTGTGCGAAGGCGGCACCGTCAAAGCCGAGCACATTCGTCTGCCGGACTACGGCGTGCGTCAGCCGCTTGGCGACTTCTCCCTCGAGGGTGGGCTGGACGAGATTGTCGGGCGCTTCGAGAAAGCCGTGCTGGAGCGCTTGTATTCCGAGTATCCGAGCAGTCGGCAACTGGGCAAGCGACTGGGGGTTTCCCATACCACCATTGCCAATAAGTTGCGCGAGTATGAGGTCGGCAAGGAGCCGGGCTAAGCGGCTTTTGTGGCGAGGGAGCTTGCTCCCGCTGGGCTGCGCAGCAGCCCAAAAAATGACAACCGAATTATTGCAGGCAGATCGCGCAGGTAGGTTTTGCGGCCGCTTCGCGCCCGAGCGGGAGCAAGCTCCCTCGCCACAGGGGAACGATCAGCGTCCAGGCTGATCCTTGCCTCTTGGCGGCATGACACCGCCGGTTTTTCGTCTTCGATACATTCCTTCAATCCCCTCTAAATCCCTCAAGTCCTTTGTTTGCCGGGCCCGGCGCCGCCAGAAAAAAGTTGGTCTGCAAATTGCTTATGGCTCAGCAGTACAGCGGTGGGCGGCAAACGTCCGGCATGCAGAGGAAAGAGTGTGGACAAGTACCTTTATGTGGCAATGACCGGCGCCAGCCAGAATGCACTGGCGCAGAAGGCTCATGCCAACAACCTGGCGAACATCTCTACCAATGGTTTTCAGAAGGACCTGGAGCAGGCCCGTTCGATGCCGGTGTTTGGTGACAGCTTTCCGGCGCGTGCGTTTGCCATGAGCGAACGTCCGGCCACCGACTTCTCCCCGGGCGCCCTGGTGGAAACCGGCCGTGACCTCGATGTCGCGGTGCAAGGCAACGGCTGGATCGCCGTGCAGAGCCCCGATGGCGGTGAGAGCTACGTGCGCACCGGCAGCCTGAACGTTGATGCGCTGGGCGTGTTGCGCGCCGGCAACGGCATGCCGGTGATGGGCAATGGCGGTCTGATTGCCGTGCCGCCTGAGCAGCAGATCGAAGTCGGCGAAGATGGCACCGTCAGTATCCGTGCGATGGGCGAAGGCCCGCGTGTGACGGCCGAAGTCGACCGCATCAAGCTGGTCAACCCGGACTTCAAGAACATGACCAAAGGCCTGGACGGTTCGATCCACACCAAGGACGGCAAGCCGGCGCAAGCCGATGCCGGCGTCAAGCTGGTGTCCGGATTCCTCGAGTCGAGCAACGTCAATGCCGTGGAAGAAATGACTTCGGTACTGGCGCTGGCCAAGCAGTTCGAGCTGCACATCAAGATGATGAACACCGCCAAAGACGATGACCAGGCCATGGCTCGGGTCTTGCAGATCAGCTAATTATCAGAACGTCGCGCCGTAAAACAGGCGCACGAGGAGAAACGAATGCTTCCGGCTCTATGGGTTGCCAAAACAGGTCTGTCCGCCCAGGACACCAACCTCACCACCATTTCCAACAACCTGGCGAACGTATCGACCACGGGTTTCAAACGTGACCGCGCCGAGTTCCAGGACTTGCTGTATCAGATCAAGCGCCAGCCAGGCGCCCAGTCGACCCAGGACAGCGAACTGCCGTCGGGTCTGCAAGTGGGTACCGGTGTGCGCATCGTCGGCACCCAGAAAAACTTCACCGCCGGCAGCCTGCAAAC
The DNA here is from genome assembly GCF_059420765.1 of Pseudomonas sp. GW821-FHT03E01. NCBI lineage: Bacteria > Pseudomonadati > Pseudomonadota > Gammaproteobacteria > Pseudomonadales > Pseudomonadaceae > Pseudomonas > Pseudomonas sp. GW821-FHT03E01. Next base: position 92,704 of record NZ_JBWKUI010000011.1, read on the forward strand.
CACCGAGCAGCCATTGGACATGGCCATCGACGGCCGCGGTTTCTTCCAGATCCTGCAGCCCGATGGCACCACGTCCTACACCCGTGACGGTACCTTCCACCTGGATTCCAACGGCCAGATCGTCAACGCCAGCGGCTTCGCCCTGGAGCCGGCCATTGTCATTCCGAACAATGCCCAGACGTTCACCGTTGGCCGTGACGGCACCGTGTCCATCACTGTTGCCGGCAGCCCGGCCGCCCAGGTGATCGGCAACCTGCAAACCGCCGACTTCATCAACCCGGCCGGTCTGCAAGCGGTGGGTAACAACCTGTTCCTGGAAACCGCTGCCAGTGGCGCGCCGCAAGTCGGCACCCCGGGCCTGGCCGGTTTCGGCACCACGCTGCAGAACACCCTGGAAACGTCCAACGTCAGCACCGTTGAAGAAATGGTCAACATGATCACCACTCAGCGCGCCTACGAGATGAACTCCAAAGTGATCTCCACCGCCGACCAGATGCTCTCGTTCGTAACGCAGAATCTGTAATCAAGTCTATGAGGCGGCCATGAGGTCGCCTGCAACACCGTGAGGTAGGGTCATGAATCGCTTCGTATCTGTTCTGGCACTGAGTGGGGTCGCCGCGCTGGCGGGGTGCGTCGGTCCGACGCCAAAGCCCAATGACCCTTACTACGCCCCGGTGTTGCCGCGCACGCCGCTGCCGGCTGCCGCCAATAACGGCTCGATCTACCAGGCCGGTTTCGAACAGAACCTGTACAGCGACCGCAAGGCATTCCGGGTCGGTGACATCATCACCATCACCCTGAACGAGCGCACCCAGGCGAGCAAGAACGCCAATTCCCAGGTCGACAAGACCAGCAAGACCAGCATTGGTCTTTCCTCATTGTTCGGCACTAAGCCCAGCGTAAATAACCCGCTCGACAGCGGCGACCTGAGTCTGGATGCCAGCTACAGCGGCGACCGCGCGACCAAGGGTGACAGCAAGGCCGGGCAGGGCAACAGCCTCACCGGCTCGATCACCGTGACCGTCGCCGACGTGTTGCCCAACGGTATCATCGCCGTACGCGGCGAGAAGTGGATGACCCTCAATACCGGTGATGAACTGGTGCGGATTGCAGGGCTTGTTCGCGCCGATGACATCGCGACTGACAACACCGTTTCGTCGACCCGTATCGCCGATGCGCGCATCACCTATTCGGGCACCGGTTCGTTTGCCGATGCGAGTCAGCCAGGCTGGTTCGACCGTTTCTTCCTCAGCCCGCTGTTCCCTTTCTAGGTGGCTACGTTGAATCTTAAACACCTTATGGTGGGCGTCCTGTTGCTGATGGCGGCCTTCGATGCTCAAGCCGAGCGGCTGAAGGACATCGCCAGTATTTCCGGCGTGCGTTCCAACCAATTGATCGGCTACGGCCTGGTGGTCGGGCTTAACGGTACCGGCGACCAGACGACGCAAACCCCGTTCACCCTGCAGACCTTCAACAACATGCTCTCGCAGTTCGGCATCAAGGTGCCGCCGGGTTCGGGCAACGTGCAGTTGAAGAACGTCGCGGCGGTGTCGATCAGCGCCGATTTGCCAGCGTTCGCCAAGCCGGGTCAGCAGATAGACATCACCGTAGCGTCCATCGGTAACTCCAAGAGCCTGCGCGGCGGCACCTTGCTGTTGACGCCGCTCAAAGGTATCGATGGCAACGTCTATGCCGTGGCTCAGGGCAACCTGGTGGTCGGCGGCTTCGATGCCGAAGGTCGTGACGGTTCCAAGATCACCGTCAACGTTCCGTCGGCCGGTCGCATCCCCGGCGGTGCGTCGGTCGAGCGGGCAGTGCCGAGCGGCTTCAATCAGGGCAACAGCCTGACCCTGAACCTCAACCGTTCGGACTTCACCACGGCCAAGCGCATCGTCGACAAGATCAACGACATGCTTGGCCCTGGCGTCGCTCAGGCCATTGACGGTGGCTCGATCCGCGTTACCGCGCCACTCGATCCGAGCCAGCGGGTCGACTATTTGTCGATCCTCGAAAACCTCGAAGTCGATCCGGGCCAGGCGGTGGCGAAAGTCATCATCAACTCGCGCACCGGTACCATCGTGATCGGCCAGAACGTCAAGGTTTCCCCGGCCGCCGTGACCCACGGCAGCCTGACCGTGACCATCACCGAAGACCCGATCGTCAGCCAGCCCGGTCCTCTGTCCAACGGGCAGACGGCGGTCGTGCCGCGCTCGCGGGTCAACGCTCAGCAAGAAGCCAAGCCGATGTTCAAGTTCGGCCCGGGCACCACCCTCGACGAGATCGTTCGTGCGGTGAACCAGGTCGGCGCAGCACCGGGTGACTTGATGGCGATCCTCGAAGCGTTGAAACAGGCCGGCGCGTTGCAAGCCGACCTGATCGTGATCTGAGGACGGCGATCATGGATATGCGCAAAAGCGGTCTGGTCAGCAGCAGCGATTCGGGTTCCTACTCGGACCTGAATCGTTTGAATCAGCTCAAGGTCGGCGACAAGAACAGCGATGCGAACATGCGCAAAGTGGCGCAGGAATTCGAGTCGCTGTTCCTCGGCGAAATGCTCAAGTCCATGCGCTCGGCCACCGAAGCGCTGGGCAAGGATAATCCGCTCAACACGCCGGCAGCCAAGCAATACCAGGAAATGTACGACCAGCAGTTGGCCGTTTCCCTGTCTCGCGAAGGCGGCGGTATCGGCCTGGCTGACGTGTTGATGCGCCAGATGTCGAAGAACAAACCGTTGGCGCCGGGTGAGGCTGCGGCAGCATCTGCCGCCAAGCAAGCCGCCGCGAAGGCCGCCGTGGAAACACCGATTGCCGCCGGTACGGTCGCCACCAATGGGCCGCTGTCGCGCCTCAATGGCGAGCGCCCGTTGTGGGCTTCACGCGCGGTGAGGGCGCCGGCAGGTGCGGGCGAGGGCGCACACCGCAACGACATGGCGCTGATCAATCAGCGGCGTCTGGCGCTGCCACCGAAACTGGCCGACCGTTTGCTCGCAGGGCTGGTGCCATCGGCATCGACCACGGCGACAACCGCCACCGCAACGCAGAACAAAATCCAGGTGCCGCCGAGCACCGCGACCGGTTCCGGCCCGCTGTACAACGGCGATTGGCTGGCTTCGCAAACGGATACGACCTCCAGCGGGCGCCTGCAGATTTATGGTCGTGCCATGGCTCAAATCCCCCTGGCACCGGCGAAGAAAGCCTTCAGCTCCGCCGACGAATTCGTCAACACCATGCTGCCAATGGCCAAAGAAGCCGCCGACCGTATCGGTGTCGATCCGCGTTACCTGGTGGCTCAGGCCGCCCTGGAAACCGGTTGGGGCAAATCGGTCATGCGCGCCCAGGATGGCAGCAGTAGCCACAACCTGTTCGGGATCAAGGCCAGTGGTAACTGGAAGGGTGATTCGGCGCGGGCGATCACCAGCGAATTCAGAAATGGCCAGATGGTCAAGGAGACGGCTGAGTTCCGTTCCTACGCCTCTTACAAGGACAGTTTCCATGACCTTGTGACGCTGCTGCAAAGCAACAATCGCTATCAAGATGTGCTGAAGTCGGCCGATAACCCAGAACAGTTTGTACGCGAGTTGCAAAAAGCCGGGTATGCAACCGACCCGGATTACGCAAGCAAGATTTCGCAGATAGCCAAGCAGATGACGAGTTACCAAAACTACGCTGCAGCGGGCGCTTCCACTACGCCTTTATAGGCACAAGGCATAAGGTTTGAATCATGAGTTTGCTCAACATCGGGATGTCGGGTTTATCCGCTGGCCAAAGCGCGTTGATGGTGACCGGTAACAACATTGCCAACGCCGACACCGCAGGCTACTCGCGTCAGCAAACCGTGCAGGGCAGCAAGGCCTCGAATCAGTTCGGCAATGTCTACATCGGCACGGGTACGACCCTGGCCGATGTGCGTCGGGTGTACAACAGCTACCTCGATGCGCAACTGCAAACCACCACCTCGCTCAACAGCGACTCGGCTGCCTATGCCGGGCAGATCAGCCCGCTCGATAAGTTGCTGTCAGACAGCGGCACCGGCCTCAACGGCGCCCTGACCAAGTTCTTCGCCTCGGTACAGAACGTCAACGCCAAACCGGGCGACGATGCTTCCCGCCAACTGCTGCTCAGCGATGCGCAAGCGGTGAGCAACCGTTTCAACTCGATCTCCAGCCAGTTGACCGCGCAGAACGCGGACATCAACGGCAACCTGGCGGACATGGCCGATCAGGTCAACAAACTGGCGGCCACCGTGGCCCAGTTGAACCAGAAGATCTCCGAAGTTTCCAACGCCGGCGGCCAGCCCAACGACTTGCTCGACGCGCGCAACGAGACCGTGCGCCAGTTGTCCACCTTCACCGGTGCGCAGGTGATCGAGCGTGACGGCAACCTCGACATTTACCTGGGCAGCGGTCAACCGCTGGTCATGGGCAGCACTGCCAGCAAGCTGGAAGTGGTGCCGAGCAAAGACGATCCGTCGCGTTCGGCCATTCAGCTCAATCGCGGTTCGAGCACCATCGATATCACCTCGGTGATGACCGGTGGCGAGATGGGCGGCTTGCTGCGTTATCGCAGCACCGTGCTGGACCCGGCCATGAATGAACTGGGGCGTGTGGCGCTGGTCGTCGCCGATCAGATGAACACCGTCCAGGCCCAGGGCATCGACAAGAACGGTGATTTTGGTTCGAACCTGTTCAACAGCATCAACACCGCCGCGCAAATGGCCCAACGCAGCGTTGCCACGGTCGGCAACAGCGCCGGCTCCGGCAACTTCGATGTGAGCATCGAGGACAGCGGCAAGCTGACCATTAACGATTACAAGGTCACCTTCACCAGCGCCACCAACTACACCGTGCAGCGTCTGCCTGAAGGCACCGCCATGGGCGCGTTCAGCACGCTGACCACGCCACCGCCGGTGATCGATGGTTTCTCCATGACACTTTCCGGTGGCACCGCAGCCGCCGGCGACACGTTCAAGATCACCCCGACCCGCAACGCGGCGACCAACATCAAGACCGAGATGACCGACTCCAAGCGTCTGGCCATCGCGGCACCGTTGGGCGCGGCGATTGCTGCGGGCGGCAGCGGCACACTGACGATTCCGGCCAGCGGTCAACCGACCCTGACCACCAAGTTCGATATCTACGACACGGCGACCACCACCACGCTCCAGAACGGCCTGAAGACTTCGACGCCGGTCAAGATCGTATTTGGTGCGGCCGGTGGTACGACTCAGACTTACCAAATGCTCGATGCCCAAGGCAACGCGCTCAGCAGCGGCACCATCGTGCCGGGCCAGAACAATACGCTGAGCCTGACCATTCCGCTGGTCGACGGCACCGGCGCCGCGATCAATGATCCGGGACCGCCCATCGTGCAGCGCACTGTGTCGTTTGACATGACCGTGGCCGGTTCGCCAGGTAACGGCACTGCGATCAACGTATCGCTCAGCCAGCCGGGTTCGCTGGATAACCGTAACGGCACCACGCTGGCTGCCTTGCAGACCAAGCAGACCGTGGACACCGGTTCGGCCAGCAACGGTATTTCCCTGAACGATGCCTACGGCAAGCTGGTCTCGGGCGTCGGCGCCAAGGCCGCTCAAGGCAAACTCGACAGTGCCGCGACCACCGCCATCCTGGCCAACGCCAAGGGCGCTCGCGACTCGTTGTCCGGTGTCGACCTCGATGAGGAAACCGGCAACCTGGTCAAGTATCAGCAGTACTACACCGCGTCTTCGCAGATCATCAAGGCTGCGCAGGAAATCTTCAGCACACTGATCAACAGTCTTTAAGGAGTCGTAGCCCATGCGCATTTCTACCGCCCAGTTTTACGAGTCCTCTGCTGCCAACTATCAGAAGAACTTTTCCAACGTGGTCAAGAGCAGCGAAGAGGCCAGCAGCCTGGTTCGCGTGAATACCGCGGCCGACGATCCGGTCGGCGCTTCGCGTTTGCTGCAATTGGGTCAGCAGGCTTCGATGCTTGACCAGTACTCGGCCAACATGACCACCATCAAAGGCACCCTAGGCCAGACCGAGTCGGTGATGACCAGTATTGGCAACGTGCTGCAGCGCGCCAAAGAGCTGGCGCTCGGCGCAGGCAACGCAGGCTATACCGATGCCGACCGTCAGGCGAACGCTTCCGAACTGGGGCAGATTGAAGAGCAACTGCTCAGCCTGATGAACACCAAGGATGAAAACGGCAAGTACATCTTCTCCGGGTCCAAGGGCGATGTGGTGCCGTTCACCCGCAACACCGATGGCAGCTACGCCTACAACGGTGATCAGGTCACGCTGGATCTGCCGATTGGCGATACCCAGTCGATGGCCACCAACAGCACCGGTTGGGACGTGTTCCAGCAGGCGATCAACACTACCCGGACTCAGACCACGCTCACCGCGCCTGCGGTCGATGACGGTCGTGTGGTGTTGTCCAACGGTCAGGTCGAATCCGATGTCACTTACAACGCCAAGTTCCGCAGCGGCGAGCCTTACACCGTGAGTTTCGTCAGCGGCACGCAGCTGCAAATTACGGACTCGTTGGGTAATGATGTCACCGCTGAGGCCAGTCAGAACGGCGTGTTCAGTTCCACCAGCGGTGCGGCCACACAGACTGTCAGTTTTCGTGGCATTGATCTGAACTTGAACATCAACCTGCAAGCGGGGGATGTCCCGGGAACCGTGATCACCGGGCACAGCTTCACGCTGGCAGCCAAGCCGGACAGCTTCAACACTTCGCGCAGCCCGGGCAACCCGTCGACTGCGCTGGTGACAGGCGCCTCTGTGACCAACAGCACCAACTACCACGCCAGCTTCCCGGGCGGCGGGGCGATTCTCAAGTTCACCAGTGCCACGAACTTCGAACTCTATGCCGCGCCATTGACCGTCAACAGTAAACCGGTGTCCACCGGTACCATGGCCGGTACGACCGCGACAGCATCGGGTGTCTCGTTCACCGTGTCCGGTACGCCGGGTGCAGGCGATCAGTTCTCAGTGGCGGTCAACACGCACCAGACCCAAAACATTCTGGACACCGTCAGCCAGCTGAAAACAGCGCTGTCGACGCCAACCAATAATAATCCGATTGCCATTCAGCAAATGAACGCTGCAGTCACTGCCGGTATCGGCAACCTCTCCAGCGGCATGGACCAACTGGCCTCCGGTATCAGTTCTGTAGGCGGTCGCGGTGCGTCATTGGATACCCAGACTGATATCAACCAGAGTCTGGCACTCGCCAACACCCAGACCCAATCGGCCATTCGCGATTCCGATCCGGCTGAAGTGATGACCCGCCTGACTCTACAGCAGACCATGCTGCAAGCTTCGCAACTGGCGTTCAGCAAGATCGCTCAGTTGGGGCTGTTCAACAAAGTCTGAGTCAGGGCCTTCGCGATCTCGCGAAGGCTTGCGACTGCCGAGTGCAAACCGTCTTTATTCAGCGGTTCGGGGAGTTTCACTTCGTTGAAGTAAGCTCCCGCCGCTCGCGAGTTCTCCCGCCGTGAAACCAGCACCTCTTGTTACCATCGCCATCCCCGCCTTCAACCCGCAGTTCTTCCAGACGGCACTGCAAAGCGCGCTGAATCAGACCTACGCCAATCTTGAGGTGATCGTCTGCGATGACAGTGGCGGTGACGAGATCCGCGAGATCGTCGATGCCTGTGAGGTGCCTGTCTCGATTCGCCTGCGCTATGTGCGCAATCCTCAGCGCCTGGGTTTTCAGGGCAACCTCATGGCCTGCGCCAAAGAGGCCAGCGGTGACTATCTGAAATTGCTGTGCGACGACGACCAGCTGCTTCCTGAATGCATCACTCAGCAGATCGGTGGCTTCATCGACCACGCCGATGTCCACCTGGTGATCGGCCAGCGGCAGTTTTACGACGCTGATTACATCCTGCTTTCCGACCGTGTGGAAAATTGCTGTTTTTCCACCGGTGTCACCTTGTTCAAGGGCGAGGATCTGCTGGGCATTCTGGAAAGCAGTCTGGTCAATTTTCTCAGCGGCCTCAGCGGGGCGTTGTTGCGAACCCGCCATGCGCTGGAATATCTGCCGGCCCTGACTCAGATCGGCGAAGGTTTTATCGCGTGTCTGGACTTCGCCTTGTTTGCCTGCCTGCTACGGCGTGGCAATTTGGTGGTGGTAGGTCAGGTGTTGAGCCTTGAGCGTTTGCATCCGGCGCGGCTGAGCGATCAGGCACCAGTCAAGACTGCGGTAATGACCGAGCTCGACTGGCTCAAGCAAATGCTTGCCTTGCGCAGTGGTGAGCCGGCGCCTGCGCCGGGCTGGGTACGTTATCTGGCACTGGCTGATGCGATTGCGGGGCACGCCTATGCCTGGGAAGAAACCGCGCTGGGCCGGCAACTGGGCTTCATTCAAACGATGGTGCACACCCGGGTAGGCGTCGAGTGCGAGAGCTTTGCCGACATGTATCGGGAATGGCTGTCGTGCCGTCGTTTGAAACCGGCCCAGCAACGCTTGCTCGACGCCCGATTGCAGGGTTGGAGCTGGCGTCCACGCATCGTGCCGATTGTTCTCGACAGCGAAGGTGATGTTCCGGCGCTGGAAGAAACGCTCAAGAGCATTCGTCAGCAAACCTATGCTGCTGAGCAAGTGGTAGTGCTGTCCCAATTGCAGCACTCGCCATGCGACGGTGTGCAACATGTGCGCCTGGATGATGAACCGGTTACCCAGTTCAATCGTCTGCTGGCCCAGTTGGACAACGCAGACTGGATCTATCTGGTTCGCGCGGGGGATCGCTTGAATGAACTGGCTTTGCTGTTGCTGGCAGAGCGCATGGTGGAAATGCCTGACGTGCGCTGCCTCTACAGTGACGAGGGCGGATTGCGTGATGATGTTTCGGTCGAGCCGGTGTTCAAGCCGGACTTCAACCTGGATCTGATGCGCAGCTATCCCTATGTCGGCCGTGTGCTGGCCCTGCAGCGGCAGCGGATGATCGAGCTGGGTGGCATGCAAGACGGTTTTGGCGAGCTGGGTGTGCACGATCTGGTCTGGCGACTGGTGGAGAGTAACGGGCCGCATGCGATTGGGCACATTGCTGAAGTTCTCGTGGAGTCCGCTCTGTGTCTCTCCCAGTGGCTCACGCAGCCGCAGATTATCGAGCAGAGCCCTCGCGTGCTGGCCGCGCATCTGCAGCGGCTCGGCGCACCGCACCGGATTCGTCCCGGCAGCCAGTCGATGATCAATCGTGTGGACTACCTGCATGATGAGCCAGCCATGGTCTCGATCATCATTGCGACCCGCGATGAACTGGGCTCCCTGGAGCGTTGCGTCGAAAGTGTGTTGGAGAAAACCGCCTGCCAACGCTATGAAGTTCTCATTGTCGACAATGGCAGTACTGCCGTTGATGCCTGCAACTGGCTGTCAGCCATGGAGCAAATGGGCAGTGACAAACTTCGGGTGTTGCGCTGTGATCATGGTGACAATCTGGCGGCAGTGCAGAACTTTGCTGCCGGCCACGCCCGTGGCGACTATCTGTTGTTTCTCAGCCCCTACAGTGTCGTTGTGAGCCCTGATTGGCTCGACGAGTTGCTCAATCACGCTCAGCGTCCGGAAGTCGGTGTGGTCGGCGGTCGGCTGGTGAGTCCGCAAGGGCGTATCGAGGGCACGGCCCAGGTACTGGGGTTGCGGGGGGCCGTCGGTGTTCCCAATCGTGGTGAGCCGCTCAACACGTCCGGTTACATGCAGCGCCAGCAGACGGTACAGAATTTCAGTGCCGTGGGCATCGATTGTCTGCTTGTGCGCAAGAAAGTTTTTGATGAGCTGCATGGCCTGGACGAGCAAAATCTGGCGCAGGCACTCAATGGCGCTGACTTTTGCCTGCGCGTGAGGCAAAACGGATACCTGGTGGTGTGGACTCCCTACGCCGAATTGATGCGAGTGGTTCCATCCTCTGCCTTCACTCCCGCTCCCAGGGTGCTACAGGCCGAGCAAAAAAGTTTTTACCAGCGATGGTTGCCGGTGATAGCCAGGGATCCGGCCTACAACCCTAACCTGAGTCTGGGCGCCAGCAACTTCAGTCTGGAGCCGGGATTCAAGGATGGCTGGGACCCGTTCTCGCGCCCGCTTTTGCCCAAGGTGCTGGGGATCCCAATCAATACCACCGCAGTGGGCCATTACCGGGTTGCCCAGCCGTTCCGTGAGTTGGAGGCGGCCGGGCGCGTGATGGGGCACCTGAGTTATCACACGCCGACAGACATTGACCTTGAGCGGTGCTCCCCCGACGTGATCGTGTTGCAGGGGCGCTATAGCAAGAATGCGGTCGATGAGGTTGAGCGAGTCAAAAATTGTTCGCACGCTTTCCGCATCTTCGAACTTGACGATTATGTGATTGATGTCCCGAAGAAGAACGCGCACCTGCGCAAGGCTGAGGTCGGGGTCGATAAAATAGTGCGCCGTGGCGTAGGGCTGTGTGACCGGGTTGTGGTCTCGACCCAGCCCCTGGCCGATGCATTGCGGGACATGCATCACGACATCCGGGTCGTCCCGAACATGCTTGCCCCGCATCTCTGGACCGGGCTCACCAGCCAGCGCCGCACCTCTCGCAAACCTCGCGTGGGTTGGGGCGGCGGGACGAGTCATGATGGAGACTTGGCAATCATTGCGGACGTGGTGCGCCTGCTTGCCAACGAAGTCGAATGGGTGTTCTTCGGCATGTGTCCGCCAGCTTTGCGTCCGTTTGTCCATGAGTTCCATCCCAGCATCGGCCTGGAGGCCTATCCGGCCAAACTGGCCAGCCTGAACCTCGATCTGGCCTTGGCACCGCTGGAATTCCATATCTTCAACGACTGCAAGAGCAACCTGCGTCTGTTGGAGTACGGCGCCTGCGGTTATCCGGTGATTTGCACCGACACTGAGGCCTATCGCGGCTATCTGCCTTGCACCAAGGTCGTGAGCAACAGCACCGAGGAATGGCTCGAGGCAATCCGCATGCACTTGTCCGACCCTGATGCGAGCTATCGCATGGGCGATGCGCTGCGCGAAGAAGTGCTGCGCGATTACATGCTCAAGGGCAACAACCTCAACTACTGGGTCGAGGGCTGGCTGCCAAACTGATCGAGCATGGATGTACACCTGCAGGCGGCCTTGGGCCGCCTGTTTTGTTTGTACCGGGCGCGTTACAAATTTGCGGCGGCCGGCTCAAGCCCGGATTGGTTTGCGTCGATACAGGCTCCACAGCTTCGTTCATATGAAAGACCCTTCTGCGACGCGTGTTTGTACATCGCTACGGGAAAGGTATCTGGTTCAACAACATGGCAAGGAAGAAGTCGCAATGGCAGTGATAAACGGGACAAACGGCGTGGATACGCTGACAGGTACCAGTGGGGATGATGAGATCTATGCCTTGGGTGGCAATGATGTGATCAAAGGGAGTGCCGGTGCGGACAAGCTGGATGGCGGCACGGGTACTGATACCGTGGACTATTCGGCGTCGGCTGCTGCGGTGAACGTCGATATCCGTACCGGCGGCGGGCGCCCCGGCATTGGTGGTGACGCGCAAGGCGACACCCTGGTCAACATCGAAAAGGTCATCGGTACGGGGTTCAACGACACGTTCAACGTTGACCTGAGCACCGTGACCCTTGATGGGGGCGCGGGTGATGATGTCTACATCATCAACGGTTCTGGCGGCACGATCATCGAGCAGGTGGGTGGCGGTAATGACGAGATCCGTACCAGCTACGCCACTTTCTCCATGGCGGCCAACGTTGAGCGCCTGACGTATACCGGGGCGGCAGCCTTTACCGGTTACGGCAACGCCAGCGACAACATCATCAGCGGCGGTGCCGGTAATGACGTGCTGTTTGGTGGCGGCGGTGCAGACCAGTTCTTCGGCGGCGCCGGTATGGACACTGTCGGCTACACCGACAGCACCGTGGCGGTGAACCTCAACCTGAAAACTGGCGTGCA
>NZ_JBWKUI010000011.1:104713-277237 GCF_059420765.1 Pseudomonas sp. GW821-FHT03E01
GGTGGCGGCGGTGCAGACCAGTTCTTCGGCGGCGCCGGTATGGACACTGTCGGCTACACCGACAGCACCGTGGCGGTGACCCTTAACTTGATGACAGGCATCCACTCCGGTATCGCGGCTGGCGATACTTACGTCGATATCGAAACCCTCCGTGGGACCGCGCTCAACGACATCTTCATCGGTGGCACCACTGCCATGGGGTTGGACGGCGCAGCCGGTCAGGACCTGGTCAGCTATGAACAATCCACCACTGCCGTGACAATAGATTTGAAAACCAATGTCAATGCGGGCGATGCCGCTGGCGATACCTTCACCGGGATCGAGATTTTCCAGGGCAGCAGTTTTGACGACACGCTGTCGGGATCCACTGGCAGCGACATTTTCATCGGTGGCGCCGGTGCCGACCGGATCGATGGGCGTGAAGGGCTGGACAGCGCCTGGTACATCAACAGCGCAACTGCCGTGAATATCAACCTACAGACCGGGGTCACTCAGGGTGGCGATGCGCAAGGCGACGTCTTGCTCAACATCGAACGCGTAGTGGGCAGCCACTTCGACGACACGCTGACCGGTGATGCGGTCGGGAACTACCTTGAGGGTGGTCTGGGCAATGATCTGGTTTATGGCGGCGACGGTGGCGATACCATCTACGGCGGTTTGTACTCCCAGATCGGGCCATTCTCCCTTGGCGGTGTAGCAAGCGGGCCTCAGGCCGACATGCTGTATGGCGGCAATGGTGGCGATGTCATCACCAGTGCTGCCGATGATCGTGGAACCATGGCTTTTGGCGAAGCTGGCAACGATAGCCTCACGGTGGTCAGCGGCACGGCCGATGGCGGTGACGGCGACGATATTTTGAGCGGCACCGGTGACAACTTCGTGTTGCTCGGCGGCGTCGGCAATGACAAGTTGACCCTGAACGTGAAGGGTGAATTCGCCTGGAACATGAAGTCTGGAGGCTTTGCCAACGGTGGAGAGGGCGATGATACCTATACCGTTAATACCAGTAAGTTGGTGACTATCCGCGATGACGGAACAAGCATCAATGACACGCTGATATTGAACAATGTCAACTCCGCAGCCGACTTGCAGCTCATGCGAGTTGACAATGATCTCTATCTCTACGATCGCTTTGATACTCAAGGCGCTGTGCCCGACCATGGTGTGAAACTGCAGGACTGGTACGCAGGCTTCACTACCATTGAGCATTTCAAGACCGCCAATGGTGACGCGTTCGATTTGTTTGGTTGAGGTTTTGGATCTTCACTCGTAATGGAGTTGAAGGTCTTCTTTGAAGTAATTGGGGAATCTGGTTGTGATTGACCCGGTTCCCCTTTTTATTGGGTCCGCATAGCTGCTAATTACCCTCTGTCGCTGATTCAAGTGCTGTCCCCCGACCTGAAAGAGCTGGCGCGTTTCCTGCAAGTCCCCCTCAAATCGCCATAAAACGAGCGCTTGCGGCCGGTACGCCAGCGCCTGACACGGCAGAGCGTTTTAGCCAGACAGCCCGCAAAAGCTTGAAATAGCTTGGCCGAGCTCTGTGAAGAACAAGAGGGGAGACGATGAAGGCAGTAATTCTGGCGGGTGGCCTGGGCACGCGCATCAGCGAAGAGTCGCACCTCAAGCCCAAGCCGATGATCGAGATCGGCGGCAAGCCAATTCTTTGGCACATCATGAAACAGTACTCCGCCCACGGGATTCATGACTTCGTGATCTGCCTTGGCTACAAGGGCTATGCGATCAAGGACTTCTTCGCCAACTACTTCCTGCACACCTCCGACGTCACCTTCGACATGCGCAACAACCGCATGGACGTGCACCAGAACTACAGCGAGCCGTGGAGCGTCACTCTCATCGACACCGGCGAGGAAACCATGACCGGTGGCCGCTTGCTGCGTGCCGGTCGTTACCTCAAGGACGAAGAGGCGTTCTGCTTCACCTATGGCGATGGCGTCTCCGATATCAATATCCGTCAACTGGTGGACTACCACAGCGCCCACGGTCGTCTGGCGACCGTCACCGCCGTACAACCGCCGGGCCGTTACGGCGCCCTGGAGCGTCACGGCGATCAGGTGCTCGGTTTCACCGAGAAACCCCGTGGCGATGGTGGCTGGATCAATGGCGGGTTCTTCGTGCTGTCGCCGAAAGTGCTGTCGTACATCGGCGGTGACGAGACCACTTGGGAAGCCGAGCCGTTGACCCGGCTGGCCCAGGACGAACAGTTGAAGGCTTTCGAACACGAAGGCTTCTGGCACCCGATGGACACCCTGCGCGACAAGAACCACCTCGAAGCGCTGTGGCAGAGCGGGGAGGCCCCATGGAAGCAATGGGCCTGAGTCCGGAGTTCTGGCGTGGCAAACGGGTGCTGCTGACCGGCCACACCGGTTTCAAGGGCAGCTGGTTGACGTTGTGGCTGCAAAGCCTCGGGGCCGAGGTCAGCGGGTTTTCGCTCGATCCGTCCACCGAGCCGAGCCTGTTCGAACTGGCGCGGGTACACGAGGGCATCAACGATCAGCGTGGTGATCTGCGTGATCTGGGCGCCTTGCTGGAACTGATCGTCGAAACCCAGCCGCAAATCGTCCTGCACCTGGCGGCCCAACCGCTGGTGCGCGAAGGCTATCGCGATCCGCTCGGCACCTATTCCAGTAACGTCATGGGCACGCTCAATCTGCTCGAAGCGATCCGCCAGGTCGGCGGCGTGCGTGCCTGTGTGTTAGTGACCACCGACAAGGTCTACGCCAACAAGGAATGGCTGTGGCCGTACCGCGAAGACGAAGCCCTGGGCGGTCACGATCCTTACAGCAGCAGCAAGGCTTGCTGCGAATTGTTGGCGCAGTCTTATGCCGCATCGTTTTTCCCGGCCGACAAGTACGCCGAGCATGGCTTGGCGTTGGCCACCGCCCGTGCTGGCAATGTGCTGGGCGGCGGTGACTTTGCGCCGGAACGCCTGATTCCCGATGTGCTCAAGGCCTGGTCGGCCGACCAGCCAGTGACCCTGCGCTACCCGCAGGCCGTGCGCCCATGGCAGCACGCTCTTGAGCCTTTGGCAGGTTACCTGCAATTGGCTGCCGGTCTCTACGAACAAGGCCCACAGTTTGCCGGCGCGTGGAACTTCGGTCCGAGCGAAGCGGACATGTGCAGCGTCGGCGAAGTGGTCGAGTTGCTTGCCAGCCGCTGGCCGCAAGCACGCGGATTGCGCATCGAGCCGAGTGATTTGCACGAAGCCGGCCTGTTGCGCCTGGACAGCAGTCGCGCCCGTCAACGGTTGGCCTGGCAACCGCGCTGGTCGTTGCAGCAGTGCCTGACCCAGACCCTCGATTGGCATCTGGCGTGGCAGAACGGTGATGACATGCGTGAAGTCACCCTGAACCAGTTGAACCTGTACCGAGGCGCGTTGTGAGCGAGTTTCTGTTGAAAGCCTTGCCGCTGGCCGGTCTGTTCAGCGTGCAGCACAAACGCTTCGAAGATGATCGTGGGCATTTCGCCCGGCTGTTTTGCGAAGGCAGCCTGAGCGCTTTCGGCCAGCCGTTTCATATCCGCCAGATCAACCACTCCTGCACCCGTGCGCGGGGCAGTGTGCGCGGTCTGCATTATCAAAATTCCAATGCGCCGGAAGCCAAGTTGATTACCTGCCTGCGCGGCGAAGTCTGGGATGTGGCGGTGGACTTGCGCCCCGATTCCGAAACCTTTCTGCACTGGCACGCCGAGCACCTGAAGGCCGGTGACGGTCGCAGCTTGCTGATCCCGTCCGGGTTCGCCCACGGCTTCCAGACGCTGACCGATGACGCCGAATTGCTCTACCTGCACAGCGCTGATTACACGCCTGCGTACGAGGGCGGGTTGTCGGTGAACGATCCACGGCTGGCGATTGCCTGGCCGTTGCCTGTCAATAATCTGTCGGCCAGGGATTCCAGCCATCCCTTGCTCGATGAACACTTCGCTGGAGTGCGTCTATGAACTGCCGTGGTTGCGGTACTCCTCTGGCCTTGCCGCTGATCGATCTCGGCACCTCGCCGCCATCCAACGCCTATGTGCACGCCGATCGCCTGGAACAAGCCGAGCAATGGGTGCCATTGAAGGTCGCGGTGTGTCAGCAGTGCTGGCTGGTGCAGACCGAGGATTACACCAGCGCCGACAGTCTGTTCGACGCCGAGTATGCGTATTTCAGTTCGTTCTCCAGCACCTGGCTGGCCCATGCCGAGCGCTATGTCGCCGAGATGGTCGAACGCTTCGGCCTGACTGCCGACAGTCGCGTGGTGGAAATCGCCGCCAACGACGGTTACCTGTTGCAGTACGTTGCCGGGCGCGGCATCCCCTGCCTGGGCGTTGAACCAACCCGCAGCACCGCGCAAGCGGCGCGGGAAAAAGGCCTGGAGATTCGCGAACTGTTCTTCGGTCGCGACACCGCCGCGCAGCTGAAAAGCGAAGGCTGGGCCGCCGACCTGATGGCCGCCAACAACGTGTTGGCGCATGTGCCGGACATTAATGATTTTCTCGGTGGGTTCTCCACCTTGCTCAAGCCGACCGGTGTGGCGACGTTCGAATTTCCGCAACTGCTGACGCTGATGGCCGGGCAGCAATTCGACACGCTGTATCACGAGCACTATTCCTACCTGTCCCTGACCGCCGTGCAGACCTTGTGCGAGCGCAATGGCCTGGAAGTGTTCGATGTCAGCCAGTTGTCGACCCATGGCGGTTCGTTGCGGGTGTTCGTCCAGCGGGCCGACGGTGTTCGCCGTGAGGTGCAGCCAGCCGTTCAACAGCAGTTGCAGGCCGAGCTGGCAGCGGGAGTGAAAACCCCCGAGTACTACGCGACCCTGGCGCCAGCGGCCGAGGGCATCAAGCACGAACTGCTGCGTTTCCTGCTGCAAGCCAAGGCCGACGGCAAGCGCGTGGTCGGTTATGGTGCGGCAGCCAAGGGCAACACCTTGCTCAACTACGCCGGGGTCAAACCGGACCTGTTGGCCTGGGTGGCCGATGCCAACCCGCACAAGCAGGGCAAGTACTTGCCGGGCAGTCGCATTCCGATCGTTTCGCCGGCGCAGATCGATCTGGAAAAGCCGGATTACGTTCTGGTATTGCCATGGAATTTGCTGCACGAAGTCAGTCAGCAGCTGGCGCAGGTGCGTCAGTGGGACGGCCGTTTCGTGATCGCCGTGCCTGAGTTGACCGTACTGTGAAGGTGCTGGTCACCGGTGCCACCGGGTTCGTCGGCCGACATCTGGTCGCGGCTTTACTCGCCCGTGGCTGCGAGGTGCGGGCCGTGGCGCGTAACGCCGAGACCGCCGCGCAATTGCCGTGGATCAACGCCGTGGAATTCGTGGCCGCGGATGTTCATGCCACCGACCTGGACTTTGCCGCGCTGACCGATGGCGTCGATGCCTTGGCACATCTCGCCTGGCCGGGGTTGCCGAATTATCAGGCGCTGTTTCACTTCGAACACAACCTGATGGCCGATTACCGGTTCATCAAAGGTGCGGTCGAGGCGGGTGTGTCGCAGGTGCTGGTCACCGGCACCTGTTTCGAATACGGCCTGCAGAGCGGGCCGCTCAGCGAGCAGACCGAGGCGCGGCCGAGTAACCCTTACGGGCTGGCCAAGAACACCTTGCGTCTGTTCCTCGAAAACCTGCAGCGCCAACAGCCCTTCACCCTGCAATGGGCGCGGCTGTTCTACCTGCACGGGGAAGGGCAGAACCCCAACAGTTTGCTGGCGGCACTGGACCGGGCAATCGAGGCCGGGGACGACAGCTTCAACATGTCGGCCGGCGAGCAGTTGCGCGATTACCTGGCGATCGACACGGCTGCCGATTACCTCGCCGCGATCCTGCAACAGCGTGAGTTCGATGGCGTGATCAATTGCTCCAGCGGCCAGCCGGTATCGGTCAGGGCGCTGGTCGAGCAGCGGTTGTGTGAGCGTGGCGCGTCGATCCGTTTGAACCTGGGCCATTACCCATACCCGACCCATGAACCGATGGCGTTCTGGGGCGTGGCGGACCGTTTGCAACAGCTACTGGGAGCAGAGCATGAGGCATGAGTTGTATCGGGTCGCCGACCTGCCGGTGTTGCAGAACCGTACCTTTGCCGACCCGGAGTCGGCCAGGGCATCGGCCAGCGCCGACATGCTGTTGGTGCAGGACGAGACGAGCGGGTTGATCTTCAATCAGGCCTTCGACGCCGACAAGCTCAGCTACGACGCCGACTATCAGAACGAGCAGGCGCATTCCGGCCAGTTCCAGAAGCACCTGAGCGATGTCGAAGGGATCATTGCCCGCCACTTCAAGGGGCAGGAACTGATCGAAGTCGGCTGCGGCAAAGGCTACTTTCTTGAACTGCTCAAAGGCCTGGGCTACGCCATCACCGGTATCGACCCGGCCTACGAAGGCGACAACGCCGACGTGATCAAGGCGCCGTTCACTCGCGGCCTGGGGCTGTCGGCGGACGCTATCGTGCTGCGGCATGTGCTGGAACATATCCAGGACCCGGTGAGTTTTCTCGCCGAGATGGCCGAGGCCAATCAGGGCGGGCAGATCTACATCGAAGTGCCGTGCTTCGACTGGATTCTTGAGCACCGCGCCTGGTTCGACCTGTTCTACGAGCACGTCAATTATTTCCGCCTCGATGACCTGCGCCGGATGTTCGGCACCGTGCACGAGGCCGGTCACCTGTTCGGTGGCCAATACCTGTACATCGTCGCCGACCTGGCCACGCTGCGCCTGACACCGGACCAACCGGTGCCGCGCCTGGCATTGCCGGACGGTTTCACCAGCAGCCTCGAGCGCGCGGTGCAGATCATTCAAGCGGCGCCCGAGCAAGGTTCGGCGATCTGGGGTGCCTCGTCCAAAGGCGTGATTTATTCGTTGTTCCTGCAACGCGCGGGTGTGGCGGTGGATCGCGTGGTGGATATCAACCCGGCCAAACAGGGGCGTTATCTGCCCCTGAGTGGCGTGCGGGTGTCTTCGCCGCAAGAGGCCATGGATGCCTTGCCCGAAGGCGCCAACCTGTTTGTGATGAACTCCAACTACCTCGAAGAAATCAAGCGGATGACCGGTGGACGCTACGTCTATCACGCCGTCGACAGCGCTTCGTTCCAGTGACTATTGAGATTCTAAAATGACCGACAACACCATCAATAAAGCCTTCGAAGCCGAATGCCGGGAACAGATCGCCCAGCAGGGTGACGACCAGAAACTCACCGGCCTGGCCCGGGATTTCTTCAACGAATCGGCCAAGCACAAGTACAGCTACCACTTCTCGTGGATGGGCCGTCCGATCATCCAGCTGCCACAAGACATGATGGCGATGCAGGAAATCATCTGGCAGGTCAAACCGGACCTGGTGATCGAATGCGGCATCGCCCACGGCGGCTCGATCATTTACTACGCCTCCTTGCTGGAGCTGCAAGGCCACGGCGAAGTGCTGGGCATCGACCTCGATATCCGTGCACACAACCGTGAAGCCATCGAGAGTCACCCGATGAGCAAGCGCATCTCGATGATCGAAGGTTCGAGCATCGACCCGGCCATCGCCGCCCAAGTGCGTGCTGCCGCTGAAGGCAAGAAAGTCATTCTGGTGCTCGATTCCAACCACACCCACGATCACGTGCTGGAAGAACTGCGCCTGTACGCACCACTGGTGTCGGTGGACAGCTACTGCGTGGTCATGGACACCGTGGTCGAAGACATGCCAGCCGATTTCTTCCCGGATCGTCCATGGGGCCCGGGCGATAACCCGAAAACTGCGGTGTGGAAGTACCTGGAAGAGAACAAGGACTTCGAGATCGACCAGCAGATGCAAAACAAACTGCTGATCACCGTGGCGCCGGACGGCTATCTGCGTCGCGTTCGTTAATCAAAAACAGCTTCAGGTACTTGGCGATCGGCCGGTTGTGGGGATAGGAAAATGCAGGTTCAAAGCAGCACTCAAACCAACGTGACACCGCTGAACGAGCTGTTCACGGTGGTGGTTATCACCCACAACCGCAGGGCGTTCCTGCGACGCGCCTTGCAGTACTACAGCCGTTACTCCGCCAAGGTGCTGGTGCTGGATTCGTCCGTGCAGGGCGATGAGCGCATCGCAACCGACTTTCCGTCGGTCGACTATCGTCATTTGCCGCAGTTCACCTACACGGGGTTTCAGCAAAAGCTCGGGTATGGCGTCAGCCAGGTCACCACGCCGTACATGGTGTTGGCTTCCGACGATGACTTCCTGCTGCACGATGCACTGACCGAATCGGTGAACTTCCTCGAGGCCAACCCTGATTACGGCATGTGCCACGGCTACTGCCTGATGTACCTGACGCACTCCAACTATGTGCAGTACTACCGTCGCGACAAGAAGGTAAAAGAGGATTACAACGCCGAGCGCGCGCAGGATCGTGTGCTCGACTACATGGGCCAGTACATTCCGCCGTTCTATGCGGTGCACCGCACCTCGCTGTTGCAGGACTGGTATGCGGCCATGCCGGAGGGCACGATTTTCGAGTGGCAGGAAATCGGCCATGTGTATTACATGCTCGCGCGGGCCAAGGCGCGGATTCTGCCAATGCCTTATGTGGTGCGGGAGGTCAACTACGGCCGTTCGGATCACAATACCGAAATCATTCACGTCCTGAGTTTCAAAGACGCCCGTTCGGTCGCCGAGCGTGAGCGCTTTGCCGGTTTCCTCGCCACGCTGCCGACCGACATCAGTGACCTGAACCAGAAGCAGACCGCAGAGTTCGCCCTGCAAAGTTTCCAGGCGCTGGCCGACAGCCTGGCCACGCGCAATGCATTGACTATCGAGCCGATCTTCGAGTCCTACTGGAAAGATCCCACCATTGGCCCGAAACGCGCATTCGGCACCCAGCAATATGTCGAGATGCCGTTTTACAACCAGGCGTTTTTTGATCAACTGACCGAGTGCGAATTCCTGCTCCATGCGATGCCGGCCGGCCGCTTGCAGCTGGAAGAAATGGAGGGTGCATTACTTCAGCAGCATACGTTGCAGCGCACTTATTCCAACGACACGCCCGAGACCATCCAGACTCGTTTGCTGCATGCCGTGCAGTTGGGCGCCTTCAACCGTCAGGTCGTGCAAAAACTGGTGCAGCAACTGCTGGACATGGGCGAGAGCGCCGATGCGAAAATATTGACGGACTGGATTGCCCGCCTCGGCAGCCTACCGACCTACGACAGCCGTGAGTTGCTGGGCAGCATGCCCTCCGGCCGGCTGTTGAACTGGTTGCAGGCACGCCAGCCGAACGACACCGCGGTACGGAAAATCAATCAACACCTGGCGGCCAATGAGGGCGGGCCTCAGTTTGGCATTCTGTTGCTGGATCTTGAAGCCGACATGGACAAGTTGCAGGTCACCTTTGACAGTCTGATGGAAAGCGCTTTCCGCGCCTTCAAGGTGGTGGTCTTCACCACCGGTGATTTGCCTGACGTCACCACCGAACAAAATACCGTGCATTTTGTAAAGGTCAGCGCAAGCAACTACGTCGATAAACTGAACCAGATTGCCCAGCGCTCAACCTCGGACTGGCTGCTGTTGGCCGAGGCCGGCGATGAGTTCACCGCTGCCGGCTTCCTGCGCGCCAGCCTTGAGTTGCAGGACGCGGAAGGTTGCCGTGCGGTGGCGATGGATGAGATTCATCGCCGTAGTAACGGCACATTGACCGAGGTTTTCCGCCCGGCCTTCAACCTCGACCTGCTGCAAAGTCTGCCGACGTTGACCGCCCGGCATTGGCTGATCCGACGCGAAGTGCTGGTGGATGTCGGTGGTTATGCCCGCGAGTTCAGCGATGCACTGGAATTCGACCTGCTGCTGCGCCTGATCGAAGCTGGCGGGTTGGCAGGGCTGGCGCATTTGGCCGAGCCATTGCTGATCACCCCGGCGGTGGAGTTGGCGCCGAATGAGCACCAACGTCAGACCCTGGTACGCCACCTGGCAACCCGTGGTTATCAGGCGCAGGTCAGTGCCGAGGCATTTGGTGGCTTGCGGATCGACTACCGGCATGCCCAGCGTCCGAAGGTGTCGATCATCGTCCGCAGCGAAGGCGATCAGGAGCCATTGCAGCGCTGCCTGGTGAGCGTATTGCAGCGTACGCGCTATCAGAACAACGAAATTATCATCGCCGACAACCACAGCCAGTCAGCCGATCTGCTGACGTGGCTCGACAGTCTGGAGCAAAACGGTCGCGGGCGGATTCGCCTGATCAAGAACGAGCAGCGCGTGAGCCCGTCGGCACTGCTCAACCAGGCCGCCGCGCAGGCACAGGGTGAGTACTTGATACTGCTCGCGGCAGACGCCGAGGTGGTCAATGCCAATTGGATCGAAGCTTTGCTCAACCAGGCTCAGCGGCCGGAAGTGGGGGTGGTGGGGGCCAAGCTGGTTGATCGCGAGGGCAGCGTGACCGGCGCCGGTTTGATTCTGGGGCTGGGGGACGGCGTGGCCTCTGCGTTCGTCGGCGCGAAAAAAGACGCACCGGGTCCTATGCATCGACTGTTGGTCGAGCAGAATTATTCGGCAGTTTCCGACGCTTGCCTGATGGTGCGCAAAGAGGTGTTCGATGCACTGGGCGGGCTGGATGAAGAGCATTTCGAGCAAGCGTATGCCGATGTCGACTTGTGCCTGAAAGTCGCCGATGCCGGGTTGCTGACCGTATGGACGCCGCAAGTGCAAATCGCCCACCCCGGCTCATTGCCGGATCACCCGCAGGCGGTAGCCGCCCTGCGCGACAAGTGGCAATCGCGTTTCGAACAGGATCCAGCCTACAACCAGAACCTGGCCTTGACCGGCAAGGGCTTTACTCTCGGCGAACCGACCAGTGTGAACTGGGCGCAGTTGCTCGCATAAGCCTGGCTGACAGGTAAAAGGACTCAAGGCATGTTCAACGGTAAATCGATTTTCATCTCTGGCGGCACCGGTTCGTTCGGACGCAACTTCATCCGCCGCTTGCTGGAGCAATACCAGCCCAAGCGTGTGGTGGTGTTTTCCCGCGATGAGCTTAAGCAGTACGAGATGCAGCAGACGTTCAACGCGCCGTGCATGCGTTACTTCATCGGTGATGTGCGCGACGCCGACCGTTTGCGTCAGGCCATGCGCGGTATCGATTATGTGGTGCACGCCGCGGCGCTGAAGCAAGTGCCAGCGGCGGAATACAACCCCACCGAATGCATCCGCACCAACGTCAACGGCGCGGAAAACATCATTGCCGCGGCCATCGACAACGGCGTGAAAAAAGTTGTCGCGCTGTCCACCGACAAGGCTGCCAGCCCGATCAACTTGTACGGCGCGACCAAGCTGCTGTCGGATAAATTGTTCGTGGCTGCCAACAACATTGCCGGCGAGCAACAAACCCGGTTTGCCGTGGTGCGCTATGGCAACGTCGCCGGCTCGCGGGGTTCGGTGGTGCCGTTCTTCAGCAAGCTGATTGCCGAGGGCGCCAAAGAGCTGCCGATCACCGATGAGCGCATGACGCGGTTCTGGATCACCCTCGATCACGGCGTGAAGTTTGTGCTCGACAGCTTCGCCCGCATGCACGGTGGTGAAGTATTTGTGCCGAAGATCCCGTCGATTCGCATCGTCGACCTGGCGCAGGGCATGGCTGAACATTTGCCGCACAAACACGTCGGCATTCGTCCGGGGGAAAAACTCCATGAGCTGATGGTGCCGTTGGACGACGCGCGCATGACCCTGGAGTTCGACGATCACTACACCATTCAGCCGTCGATCCGTTTCACCAGCGTCGACGTGGATTTTGCCGTGGACAAACTGGGCGAGCAGGGCCGGCCGGTGGGCGAAGATTTCGAGTACCGTTCCGATACCAACCCGCACTTCCTGTCGGTCGGCCAGATCGCCGACCTGCACGCGGAACTGTCGGCATGATTCCCTACGGTCGGCAAAGCCTCGATCAGGCCGACATCGATGCGGTGGTCGCCGTGTTGCAGTCTGACTGGCTGACCCAAGGGCCGACCATCGAGCGTTTCGAACAGGCGATGGCCGAGCGGTGCCAGGCCGATTTCGCGGTGGCGGTGTGCAATGCCACGGCGGCGTTGCACATTGCCTGTCTCGCCGCGGGCCTGGGGCCGGGCGATCGGTTATGGACCACGCCGAATACCTTTCTGGCCTCGGCCAACTGCGGTCGCTACTGCGGCGCCGACGTCGATTTTGTCGACATTGACCCGCTGACCTGGAACCTCGATGCCTACGCCTTGGCGTCGAAGTTGGAAATCGCCGAGCGCGACGGCAAGCTGCCGAAAGTGCTGGTGGCGGTAGCGTTCTCCGGGCAGAGCTGCGATATGCGCATGATCGCCGAACTGGCCGAGCGTTACGGTTTCACGGTGATCGAGGATGCCTCCCACGCGGTCGGCGCGTCCTATGCCGGGCGCCCGGTGGGTTGCGGTGAATTCGCGGCAATGACCGTGTTCAGTTTCCACCCGGTGAAGATCATCACCAGTGCCGAAGGCGGCATGGTGCTGACCAATCGCCCGGAACTGGCCGAACGCTTGCAACGTCTGCGCAGCCACGGCATGACCCGTGACCCCGAGCAGATGACCGAACCCAGCCACGGCCCCTGGTACTACCAGCAAGTGGAGCTGGGCTTCAATTACCGGATCACCGATCTGCAAGCGGCACTCGGTCTGTCACAGCTGAACAAGCTCGATGGCTTTATCGAGCGTCGACGCGAACTGGCGGCGCGTTATGACCGGTTGCTGGCGTACTTGCCGCTGACCTTGCCCAGCGCGCAGCCTGAAGCCGAATCGGCGTGGCATCTGTACGTGGTGCGCTTGCAGACGGAGCGGATCAACCTCAGTCATCGACAGGTGTTCGAAGGCTTGCGAGCGGCCGGTGTCGGGGTGAATCTGCACTATATTCCCGTGCACTTGCAGCCGTACTATCGCGACCTGGGTTTTGCCGAGGGTGATTTCCCCCAGGCCGAACGTTATTACGCCGAGGCCATCAGCCTGCCGCTGTTTCCTCTGCTGAGCGATGAACAACAGGACTATGTGGTCGAGCAATTGCGACGGCTGATCCTTGAGGAGTAGTGACTCTTGAGCTGTGTTGCGATCATTCCGGCCCGTGGTGGCAGCAAGCGAATCCCGCGCAAGAACCTCAAGCCGTTCGACGGCGTGCCGATGATCGTCCGTTCGATTCGCACGGCGTTGGAGTCGCGCCTGTTCGACCAGGTGATCGTCAGTACCGACGATGAGGAAATCGCCGACGTCGCACGAGCCAATGGCGCTCAGGTGCCGTTCATGCGGCCTTCGGCACTGGCTGACGATTTCACCGGGACTGCGGCAGTGATTGTGCATGCCTTGAATCAATTGCCACCGTTCGACCATGC
This sequence comes from Pseudomonas sp. GW821-FHT03E01, assembly GCF_059420765.1. Lineage (NCBI taxonomy): Bacteria > Pseudomonadati > Pseudomonadota > Gammaproteobacteria > Pseudomonadales > Pseudomonadaceae > Pseudomonas > Pseudomonas sp. GW821-FHT03E01. Next base: position 118,041 of record NZ_JBWKUI010000011.1, read on the forward strand.
CTGCTGCATCTATGCGACGGCGCCGTTGTTGCAAGCGCGTTATCTGCGTCAGGGGCATGAGTTGCTGGTGCAGCACCCGGACAAGTCTTTCGCGTTTTCAGTCACCGGTTTTGGTTTTCCGGTGCAGCGGGCCTTGACCCTCGACGCGCAGGGCGCCCTGACCTCGCTCTATCCGGAGTTTCGTGACACCCGCTCCCAGGACTTGCCCGAAGCCTTTCAAGACGCCGGCCAGTTCTACTGGGGACGCAGCGAGGCCTGGTTGCGTGGTGATGCACTGTTCTCGCCAGCGAGCCTGCCGGTGATTCTGCCGCGCTACCTGGTACAGGACATCGACACCCTTGAAGACTGGAAACGCGCCGAATACCTTTACGCCGCATTGAAGGCTGGTGGTGAGTTGCAATGAGGATACTGATCCGCGCTGACGCGTCGCCAACCATTGGCAGCGGCCATATCGCCCGCTGTCTGACCCTGGCCAGGGTGTTGCGCAAGCAGGGCACGCACGTTGCCTTCGCCTGTCGCCTGCTGCCGGGGCATCGACTGGACAGCCTGGCAAGCGAGGGCTTCGAGACCTTCGCGCTGCCGGCACGCTACCCCGATGAAGATCCGCAGCAGGCCATCGAATCGATGCTGCCCTGGCAGGCGGACATCGCCGCGCTGGCGCAAGCCCTGGAACGCCATCCGGCTTTCGACTGGATCATCGTCGACCACTATGGCCTCGATCATCACTGGCAGACTGCGGCCCGTCGCTGGGCATCACGGATCGCCGCGGTGGATGACCTGGCCACTCGGCAGTACCGCGTCGATCTGCTGCTCAATCAAAATCTGTCGGGCACCCCAGAGGCTTATGCCTCGCTGCTGACGCCCGACTGCCAGACCTTGCTCGGTCCACGTTTTGCGATGTTGCGCGATGAGTTCTGCTGCCCGGCGGTCGAGATCAAGCCTCGGGCCAGGCGAGTATTGGTGAACTTCGGCGGCTTCGATGCGGCCATGCAGACCCACCACGCGATGTTGGCGCTGGCGGACCTTCATGAGCTGGAGGTCGATTTCGTGGCGGGGGCCAACAACCCGGCCTGGGAGCAGATGCAGGCGCTGGCGGCGTATCGTCCGAACTGGCGCCTGCACAGTTTTGTCAGCGATTTCTATCGGCTGATGACCGAGGCTGACCTGTTTATCGGTGCCGGTGGCGGCACCAGTTGGGAGCGGGCGGCCATGGGGCTGCCGACGATTTGCATTGCGGTCTCGAATAATCAGCAGGCCAACGGCGAGGTGATGGCGACCTCGGGCGCTCATGTGTTCCTGGGCAACCGCGAGCATGTCAGCGTCGAGCAGTTGCGCCAAGCCATCGGTTTTGTCGTAGGCAATCAAGGTTTTCGTCAAAGTATGGCCGAACGCTCACGGCAGTTGGTCGATGGCCGTGGCGCGCAGCGGGTGGCGGCAGCACTGGCGGGAGCGGTACTGCAGGTGCGTCGAGCCGATCCGGACGATGCGCAATTGTTGTTCGAGGGACGTAATGCCGAGGCAGTACGGCGCTGGTCGCTGGACACCCACGCCATCGATTGGCAGCGGCATCAGGTCTGGTTGGCCGCGAGCCTGAACAACCCTCAGCGACTGCTGTTGATTGCCGAGGCGGATGACGGCCCGGTCGGTATGCTGCGCTATGACCTTGACGGTACTCGGGCCGAGGTCTCGATCTATCTGTTCGAAGGCCGATTCGGCCTGGGCTGGGGCAGGGCGCTGCTGGCGCGGGGCGAAGCGTTCGTCACGGCGCATTGGCCACAACTTGAGGCCATCACCGCTCAGGTGCTGCCGGCCAATCAGCCATCGCTGAAGGTTTTCCGCGAGGGTGGTTTTACTCAGAGTGCTTGCGCGTTCACGCGCGTGTTGAAGGATCCAGAACAATGACCAGTTTCAAGATCGGTAATCGCTCGATCGGTGCCGATGCGCCGCCGTTCATCATTGCCGAGATGAGCGGCAACCATAACCAGTCGCTGGACATGGCGATAAAAATCGTCGAAGCCGCGGCCAAGGCCGGCGCCCATGCCTTGAAGCTGCAAACCTACACCGCCGAGACCATGACCCTGGACTTGTCCGAAGGCGAGTTCTTCATCAAGGACCCCAACAGCTTGTGGGCCGGTTCTTCGCTGTATGCGCTGTACGAAAAGGCCCACACGCCGTGGGAATGGCACGCGCCGATTTTCGCCCGGGCCAAAGAGCTGGGCATGCTGGCGTTTTCCACACCGTTCGATGACACCGCGGTGGACTTCCTCGAAAGACTCGATGTGCCGGCCTACAAGATCGCCAGCTTCGAGAACACTGATCTGCCGTTGATTCGTCGGGTTGCGGCCACCGGCAAGCCGCTGATCATTTCCACCGGCATGGCCAGCATCGCCGAGCTCGATGAAACCGTGCGTGCCGCCCGTGAGGCCGGTTGCAAGGATCTGGTGTTGCTCAAGTGCACCAGCACTTACCCGGCGACGCCCGCCAACAGCAACGTGCGCACGATTCCTCATCTGCGTGAGTTGTTTGGTTGTGAAGTCGGTTTGTCCGACCATTCGATGGGTGTCGGGGTGTCTGTCGCCGCCGTAGCGCTGGGGGCGACGGTGGTGGAAAAACACTTCACCCTCGACCGTGCCGCCGGAGGCGTGGATGCCAGTTTCTCGCTGGAACCGGCCGAACTCGCCAGCCTGGTGGTCGAAACCGAGCGCGCCTGGCAGGCCATGGGCCAGGTGCATTACGGCGTGACTGACGCCGAGCGCAAGTCCCTGGTGTACCGCCGGTCGCTGTATGTCACCCAGGACATGATCGCCGGAGAGCCATTTACCGCCGCCAATCTGCGGGCCATCCGTCCGGGCCTGGGGCTGGCCCCGAAACACGCTGAAACCCTTCTGGGCCGCCGTGCCCGCCAGGCCATCAAGCGCGGAACGCCGCTGGACTGGTCGCTGGTCGAATAACCGCTTGTGGGGCTGATTCGGCAAAATAGCGTGACCTGCGAGTCATTACGCGCATCTTCACTGTATTGTATAAATAGGGAAGAGGGCGCCTGGCCTGCTTTTGGCTCAGTGATGGCCTTTTACTCTTCCCGCTGTCACCTCGTTGAGGGCGACGTTATTCGTTGTTTGTCGGCGCCCCTCGATTCCTTGCGAGCGGTGGTATTGGGCTGTTTATTATTGGGAAGCCGTAATGATTGGCATAAAGAGCATTGCGAGCTACGTTCCTGTAGCCGGCGTGGACAATTACGCACAAGGTGCAAAATTCGAGAAGGATGAAGAGTTCATCCTGGGCAAGATCGGTTCGGCTTTCCTGCCGCGCAAAGACGCCGGGCAAGAAACCTCGGACCTGTGTGTCGAAGCAGTCAACGCGCTGTTCGCCAACAACCCTGAATTGAAGCGTGAAGCCATCGACGTGCTGATCGTCGTGACCCAGAACGGCGACGAAGAAGGCCTGCCGCACACCGCCGCCATCGTTCAGGACAAGCTGGGCCTGCCGACGACCGTGGCCGCGTTCGATATCTCCCTGGGCTGCTCCGGTTACGTCTACGGCATCTACGCCATCAAGGGCTTTATGGAAGCCGCAGGCCTGAAGAATGGCTTGCTGGTGACCGCCGATCCGTATTCGAAGATCGTCGACCCGGAAGACCGCAACACCACCATGTTGTTCGGCGATGCCGCCACCGCCACCTGGATGGGCGAAGACGCTCCATGGCAGTTGGGCAAGGCCAAGTTCGGCACCGACGGTTCCGGTGCGCCGCACCTGAAGGTCACCGACGGGGTGTTCTTCATGAATGGCCGTCAGGTCTTCAACTTCGCGCTGCTCAAAGTCCCTGCGCATTTGCACGAGCTGCTGGGCGACTCGGGTCTGACGGCCGACGATATCGATGCCTTCTGCATTCACCAGGGCAGTGCGGCGATTGTCGATGCCGTGGCGCGACGCTTCGAAGGCGAGCCCGAGAAGTTCCTCAAGGACATGGTCGAGACCGGTAACACCGTGTCGTCGAGCATTCCATTGCTGCTGGAAAAACACGTGCTCGATTCCAAGTGGAAGCGTGTGGCACTCAGCGGTTTTGGTGTTGGTTTGTCCTGGGGTTCGGCGATCATCTATCGCCCTTGATCTTCTAAAAGCCGGACACAAAAAAAGCGCTCAAGGTGTAACCTTGAGCGCTATTTTTTTGCCCGAATCACAGCGAGGCGCCATGAGCGAGTTTTTTCAACCCAACGCCGAACTCATTCAGCGTCGCTGGCCGGCCGTGGCTGAGCGTCTGCTGTCTGAAGATCCGGGCCCGTTGCAGGCCGATCTGGTGGAAGGGCTCGGCTCGACCCTGAGCATCAACGGCATTCAGTTGACCAGTCGCCATGACCGTACCCGCGAAGCGCAGCTTCAAGCCGCAAGCCTGCCGGTCGACAGTCCGGTGTTGCACGTTTACGGCACGGGGCTGGGTGATCTGCAACTGGAGCTGCTGCAGCGTTCGGGGCTGATTCGGCTGCATGTTCATATCCTTAGCGGCGCAGTGTTTGCGCTGGTGCTGCAATTGCTCGATCAGCAGCCATGGCTCAGCGATTCGCGGGTCGAGCTGCACTACGCCGGTGATTTGGCTGAGATTTGTCTGCCGTTCTTTGCCCTGCCTTCGGAGCTGGTGCTGGCCGATGACTTCAACGCGAAGATCCGCGACCGCTTGATCAGCGAAACCCATCTGACGTTCAACAACCGTGAGTTCGATCCGGACAATCCGGAAATAGCGACGCGCCTGCTGGAAAGTGTCGAACAGATCCGCGTCGATAGTGACGCCGCACAATTGTTCGCAGCACACGCTGGCCAGCCGATGTTTGTCATCGCCACCGGGCCGAGCCTGGAACAGCACTTCGTGACCTTGCGATCAATTCGCGGCCAGACCCCGCGACCACTGTTCGTTTGTGTCGATACCGCTTATAGGCCGCTGATCGAGAGCGGTATCAAGCCGGATGTGGTCGTCACGATCGATCAGCGTATCTCGCAGCGCCATCTGCCGCCCGAGGACAGCGCAAACATCACGCTGGTCTACATGCCGCTGGTGGCTCCTGCGGTCTTGCAGGCCTGGCAAGGCAAACGCTATGTCGCTTACTCGGCAAGTCCGATTTTTCGGGTTCTGCGCGAGCTGCTCCCACGGGCAGGGCTGTTTGCAGGCGGCAGCGTGATTCATCCGGCGGTGGACCTGGCGGTGAAAATGGGCGCCAGTCAGATCACGCTGTTCGGGGCTGACTTCGCGTTCCCCAACAACAAGACCCATGCCGGCTGGAATGACGGTGACCTTGGTCCGCAATTGGGCGCGGCTCGTCATTGGGTGTTGGATGGGCATGGGCAGCGGGTCAAGACCCAGCTCAATTTCCGCAGCTACCTGTGTGAGCTGGAGCGCTATATCGCTGCGAATCCACATGTCGTCTTCTACAACAGCAGTCGAGCCGGGGCCATGATTGCCGGCACGACATTTCATCCGGAGTTCAGTCGATGAGCGAAGTGCTACTCGTTGATCAGGCCCGGCAATGTTCAGCGTTGTTTCGCCTGGGAAGGGATGTCGAGGCGGCGCTGGTCATGGTCGAGGTGGCGGAGCAGGTGCAGTCGCGGGTCGGCGGGGCCGAGAGCCAGATCGCGGCCCGGTGGACGGCATTACTGACAGGTATGCTGGATAGTCAGGAACGACAGGACTGGCTGGCGCTGGCGGATTACCTTGAATACGAACTGGTCGATTTGCTGGTGGCTGTCAATTCTGCGTAATGCCGTGGCAGATCAGCGGGAGCGGGGCTGTAAGAAAGGGTTGTGGCAGTTCTCTGGCGTCATTTTTTGGTGGTTGGATCGTCGCTAAGCCTCGGTTTTACAGGGGGTGGCAGGGTGATGGCAAAAAATTTCAAAAATCCCCTCAAGCAACCTGCATTGGCGACGATAACTATTACGAAGGTTCTCTAGGCCATACCGGGCGGTTGCCAGGGCCGGAAGCCGCAGTACCCAACCAACGAGGAATTCGTCATGGCTTTAACAGTAAACACTAACACTACTTCCCTGAGTGTTCAGAAGAACCTGAACCGTGCGTCCGACGCACTGTCGACTTCGATGACCCGCCTGTCCTCCGGCCTGAAAATCAACAGCGCCAAAGACGACGCCGCCGGCCTGCAGATCGCTACCCGTATGACTTCGCAGATCCGTGGTCAGACCATGGCTATCAAAAACGCCAACGACGGTGTTTCGATCGCTCAGACCGCTGAAGGCGCTCTGCAAGAATCGACCAACATTCTGCAGCGTATGCGTGAAATCGCCGTGCAATCGCGCAACGACTCCAACGGTACTGCTGACCGTACCGCTCTGGACAAAGAATACCAACAGTCGATCGCTGAACTGACCCGTATCGCTCAGTCGACCAACCTGAACGGTAAGGCGCTGATCGACGGTACTGCTGGTGCAATGCAGTTCCAGGTAGGTTCGAACACTACTTCCGACAACCAGATCACTCTGACCCTGTCGACCAGCTTCGACGCCAGCGCCCTGGGCATGACCGGTACCACCATTTCCGGCGTTTCCAACACTGCTAACCACAGCTCTGTTGATGCTTCTATCTCGGCTATCGACGCTGCTCTGGCAAACATCAACGCCACTCGCGCTGACCTGGGTGCTGCTCAAAACCGTTTCTCGACCACCATTTCCAACCTGCAAAACATCAACGAAAACGCCAGTGCTGCACTGAGCCGCGTACAAGATACCGACTTCGCTGCTGAAACTGCACAGCTGACCAAGCAACAAACTCTGCAACAAGCTTCCACCGCAGTTCTGGCTCAAGCCAACCAACTGCCATCCGCTGTACTGAAACTGCTTCAGTAATAGCCGATGAGTTTTGGCGGGGGAGTGCGCTTGTCGCGCTCTCTCGCTTTTTAATTTAAGAGGTGGTGGACATGGATATGAGCGTCAAGCTGAACTTGTCTTATCCTGCGGCCCAGCAGGCGACGACTGTTGCCGACAAGCCTGCGGAAAAGCCTCGAGCGGAAACTGCGCCAGCGGTTGCCGTCAAGGAAGAAGGTAAAAAAGACCAGACCGAGCAGGAAAAACTGAAGATGGCCGTCCAGGAAATCGAAAAGTTCGTTCAGTCGGTCAAGCGCAACCTGGAGTTCTCGATTGATGAGCCTTCAGGCAAAGTTGTGGTCAAAGTGATTGCCAGTGACTCCGGTGAGGTGGTTCGTCAAATCCCCAACGAAGAAGTCCTTAAGCTGGCGAACAGTTTGAATGATGCAAGCAGCCTGTTGTTCAGCGCCAAAGTCTGACAACTGGCACGAATTTTGTTGCTATGTTCTTTTGGGCGTTGTAGTGGTCAAAAGGCCGGCGACACACTGAAGGGAGTTCCACATGGCAAGTCCAATTCTACCGGGCACGGGCTTAGGTTCCGGTATTAATACCGGTGATATCGTCAAGGCTCTGGTCAACGCCGACAAGGCGGCCAAGCAGAATCAGATCGATCGTCAGACGACCACCAACACTGCGCAGATTTCCGGTATTGGTACTCTCAAAAGTGTCCTGGCGAACTTCCAGGCTGCGATCAAGAAGCTGCAAGATACGCAGGCTCCGCAATTCCTCGGCTACAACGCCACTTCCGCCGACGCGAAAGTATTGACCGCTGTGGCCAGCAACACCGCCGTCAACGGCTCTTACGTGGTCAAGGTCTCTAACCTTGCGACCTCGTCCAAAGTGGCCACCGCAGCCTTTGCCGGCGGCGCCAGCAGTGCCATTGCGAGCGGCACGCTCAATATCACGCAAAACGGCGTATCCAGTTCTGTCACCATTCCGGCGGGCGCGACGTTGCAATCGGTTCGCGATGCGATCAACACCCAGCAGGGCGCGAATGGCTTCAGTGCCAACATCGTGACTGACTCGTTTGGCTCGCGTCTGGTGATGGGTTCCACGGCGACCGGTGCCGGTTCCGATATCACCCTCAGCGGTATTGCGGGTCTGGAAATCAATGCCGGCCAGCAAATGGGCGCAACACCGACAGCGACTTCGGCTGGTGCTATCGGCGATTTCGCGAAGGACGCCAATTTCACCGTGGACGGGCTCGCGCTGACCAGCAAAAGCAACAAGGTTGACTCGGCTGTTTCTGGCTTGACCCTCAATCTGGTCGCCGGTGGTGATGTAACCACGACGGTGACGGTCGGTCCGAACAGTGATGGTCTGAAAAAGTCCATTCAAGCTTTCGTCGACGCTTATAACCAGGTTGTGACCAGTGTAAATACGTTGACCAAGCCATCCCTGGATGCAGACGGCAAGCTGACCGTTGCTGCTGCACTGACCGGTGACCCATTGGCGCGCGGTATCATGGCATCGATTCGTTCACCGTTGGTGACTACCGGTGCTGGCGACAAGCTCACTGTTCTGTCGCAATTGGGTATCACCACCAATCAGAAAACCGGTGCGCTGGATTTCGATAGCGCCAAGTTCACCAATGCGATGGACACCCAGAAGCTCGGTGGTGAGGTTCAGAAGCTGTTCCTGGGCGATCCGACGGCGACTGGCGATGCCGCCAAGGGGCTGCTCACGCGCATGAACGATGCCATCACCCCTTACACGATCACTGGCAGTGAGGGGATCCTCGACACCCGTTCGAGCAACCTGTCCAAGGCCAAGAGCAATCTGGCCAACCAGCAGGCAGCCCTGGATCGTCGGGTCGAGACGCTGACGGCGGTGCTGACCAAAAAGTACAACGACATGGATACCCTTGTCGGCAAGCTGAAGGCAACGGCGAGCAATATCACTTCGATGTTCGACGCGATGAATGCGCAGAAAAACGCTTCATAGCGCATAAACGCCAAAAGCCCGGCAGCGGATTCCGCTTGTCGGGCTTTTTTAGTTTCGGGCTAAAGATTTTTGACGCTATGTCGATAGCCTGATTATACGAATCACAGAGTTTAGATGAGGTACAGCATGAACCCGATGTTAGCCCTTCGGCAGTACCAGAAGATTGGCGCGCAAGCCCAGACTTCCGAGGCCAGCCCTCATCGTCTGGTGCAAATGCTTATGGAAGGCGGTCTGGATCGCATCGCTCAGGCTAAAGGCGCCATGGAGCGCAAGGATGTCGCCAGCAAGGGTGTTCTAATCGGCAAGGCCATCGGCATTATCGGTGGTTTGCGAGAGGGATTGGACCTGGAGAAGCAGGCGGAGTCCGTTGGTGAGTTGGACAATCTCTATGCTTACATGATGAAACGCCTGGCAGAAGCCAACCTCAAGACCGATCCGAAAATCCTCGACGAAGTTGCCGATTTGCTTCGCACGGTGAAAGACGGTTGGGATGCTATTGGCGCACCTGCTCCCCAGTTTTAAGGAGATCACCATGAGTCTTGTATTGCAGCGAATCGAACAAACCCGGGACGCCCTGGTCGAGGCATTGGCCGAGCGTAACTGGGAAGCCATCGGTGAATTGGACCTGGCTTGCCGTTCCTGCATGGAAGACGTCTTGAGTGAAGCTTCGGTGGACGAGGCCGCGTTGCGCGAAAACCTGGAGGAGTTGCTGGGGGTGTATAAACAGCTCCTGGAAGCGGCGACGGGGGAGCGACAAGCGATAGTCGACGAGATGTCGCAGATCCACCAAGCACAGAACGCGGCAAAGGTTTACCATCTGTTTGGTTAATTAACCCTCAGTTAATCCAAACATAGTGCGCCATAAATTTGACTGTGCACGGTTTTTTGACTTAACTAGTGGCTGGTTCCAGATTTCAGGCGTCTACAGGCACAACGTGTCTGCAAGCGTCTAGCTTGCCCCTCATTTTGGGCATTGAGTTGACTAGGGAAGTTGCTATTGCATGTGGCGTGAAACCAAAATTCTGCTGATTGATGACGATAGCGTCCGCCGCCGCGATTTGGCGGTGATTTTAAATTTTCTCGGCGAAGAAAATTTACCCTGTGGCAGCCATGACTGGCAGCAGGCGGTCGGCTCTCTGTCATCAAGTCGTGAAGTAATCTGTGTCCTCATCGGGACGGTAAATGCTCCTGGTGCACTTTTGGGCCTGTTAAAGACACTCTCAACCTGGGATGAGTTCCTTCCAGTTTTGTTAATGGGCGATAATTCTTCCATTGACTTGCCGGAAGACCAGCGTCGCCGAGTGCTTTCGACGCTCGAAATGCCGCCCAGCTACAGCAAACTGCTCGATTCGTTGCACCGTGCCCAGGTCTATCGCGAGATGTATGACCAGGCCCGTGAGCGCGGTCGTCACCGTGAACCGAATCTTTTCCGCAGCCTTGTCGGCACCAGCCGGGCGATTCAACACGTCCGTCAGATGATGCAGCAAGTCGCCGACACCGACGCCAGCGTGCTGATCCTCGGTGAGTCCGGCACTGGCAAGGAAGTGGTCGCGCGCAATCTGCACTACCACTCCAAGCGTCGTGAAGCGCCGTTCGTTCCGGTCAACTGCGGGGCGATTCCGGCCGAGTTGCTGGAAAGCGAATTGTTCGGTCACGAGAAGGGTGCCTTCACCGGGGCGATCACCAGCCGTGCCGGGCGTTTCGAGCTGGCCAACGGCGGTACGCTGTTCCTCGACGAAATTGGCGACATGCCGTTGCCGATGCAGGTCAAGCTGTTGCGCGTCTTGCAGGAGCGCACGTTCGAGCGCGTGGGCAGCAACAAGACCCAAAGCGTCGATGTGCGGATCATCGCGGCAACCCACAAGAATCTCGAAAGCATGATCGAGATCGGCACGTTCCGCGAAGACCTCTACTATCGCCTGAACGTGTTCCCGATCGAGATGGCGCCGTTGCGTGAGCGCGTCGAAGACATCCCGTTGCTGATGAACGAGTTGATCTCGCGCATGGAGCACGAGAAGCGCGGGTCGATCCGGTTCAACTCGGCGGCGATCATGTCGCTGTGCCGTCACGGCTGGCCGGGCAACGTTCGCGAGCTGGCCAACCTGGTGGAGCGCATGGCGATCATGCACCCGTACGGGGTGATCGGCGTGGTCGAGTTGCCGAAGAAATTCCGCTACGTCGATGACGAAGACGAGCAGTTGGTCGACAGCCTGCGCAGTGATCTCGAAGAGCGGGTGGCCATCAACGGTCATACCCCGGACTTCACCGCCAATGCGCTGCTGCCGCCGGAAGGCCTGGACCTGAAAGACTACCTCGGCGGTCTGGAGCAAGGGTTGATTCAGCAGGCGCTGGATGACGCCAACGGCATTGTGGCGCGGGCGGCCGAACGGCTGCGTATTCGTCGCACGACCCTGGTGGAGAAGATGCGCAAGTACGGCATGAGTCGTCGAGATGGTGATGAACAGGCGGATGATTGACGCCTGTTTTTCAACCCCTTCATTTATAGGCAGTTTTTTTTAGGCACGGGTATTGCTACGTCCCTCGCAACGTTCCGTTTAACTGACGGTCACCACGCGAGAGAGCACAATGCCCCAAGCCGCCCAGATGTCTCCTGTCCCTGATGTTTCGGGGCAACCGTCGTCCGTAGAGCAGGCAAGCCGGCTTGGCCTTGAGCAGGCGTTTGCGCTGTTCAACCAGATGTCGAGCCAATTGACCGATTCCTACAGCATGCTCGAAGCCCGGGTCACCGAGCTCAAAGGTGAGCTGGCGGTGGTCAGCGCCCAGCGCATGCAGGAGTTGGCGGAAAAAGAGCGTCTGGCCAACCGGCTGCAAAACCTCCTCGATCTATTGCCCGGCGGCGTCATCGTCATCGACGCCCAAGGCATCGTGCGTGAAGCCAATCCCGCTGCGTGTGAGCTGCTCGGCTTACCCCTCGAAGGCGAGTTGTGGCGCCAGGTCATTGCGCGATGCTTTGCGCCGCGCGAAGACGACGGTCACGAAATCTCCCTCAAGGACGGTCGGCGCCTGTCGATCGCTACCCGCTCGCTGGATGCCGAACCCGGTCAGTTGGTGTTGCTCAACGATCTGACTGAAACCCGTCATCTGCAAGATCAACTGGCCCGCCATGAGCGCCTGTCGTCGCTCGGTCGCATGGTCGCCTCGTTGGCCCATCAGATTCGTACGCCGTTGTCCGCCGCGTTGCTCTATGCCAGTCATTTGACTGAGCAGGAACTACCGGTCGCCACGCAGCAGCGTTTTGCCGGCCGCCTGAAAGAGCGACTGCATGAGCTGGAACACCAAGTGCGCGACATGCTGGTGTTCGCTCGCGGTGAGCTGCCGTTGACCGATCGTGTTACTCCAAAAATGCTGATGCAGTCGCTGCAAGCGGCGGCGCTGACTCTTGTTCAGGATCTGCCGGTGCGCTGGCAATGCGACAGTCATGCCGGTGAGTTGCTGTGCAATCGCGATACGCTGGTCGGAGCGATCCTCAATCTGATCGAAAACGCCATTCAGGCCAGCGCCGGCGACGTCCGTTTGAAAGTTCATCTGTATACCCGCGACAACAACCTGCGCGTATCGGTCAGCGACAGCGGCAGTGGTATCGACACGAAGGTATTGGCACGTTTGGGCGAGCCGTTTTTCACCACCAAAACCACCGGCACCGGTCTGGGGCTGACCGTGGTCAAGGCAGTGGCCCGTGCTCATCAGGGAGAATTGCAGTTGCGTTCGCGGCCGGGTCGCGGCACTTGCGCGCAGGTGATCCTGCCGCTTTTCGCGGGTGAGCAGTCCAGCGCTCAGGGAGTGAAGTGAAGGATATGACCATCAAGGTTTTACTGGTCGAGGACGATCGCGCGCTACGGGAAGCACTGGCCGATACGCTGGTGCTTGCCGGACACGCTTACAAGGCGGTCGGTTCGGCGGAAGAGGCGCTGGCTGCGGTTGGCGCCGAGGCATTTAGCCTGGTGGTCAGTGACGTCAACATGCCGGGCATGGACGGTCATCAGCTGCTTGGATTGCTGCGGGCTCGTCAGCCGCAACTGCCGGTGTTGTTGATGACCGCTCACGGTGCGGTCGAACGTGCGGTCGACGCCATGCGTCAAGGCGCGGCGGATTACCTGGTCAAGCCGTTCGAGCCCAAAGCCTTGCTCGACCTGGTGGCGCGTCACGCCTTGGGCAATCTCGGGGCGACCGAGAGCGAGGGGCCTGTGGCGTTCGAGCCGGCCAGTGCGCAATTGCTGGAATTGGCCGCGCGCGTGGCGCGCAGTGATTCCACGGTGTTGATCTCCGGTGAGTCCGGGACCGGCAAGGAAGTGCTGGCGCGTTACATCCATCAGCACTCCCATCGCGCCAGTCAGCCATTCATTGCGATCAACTGCGCAGCTATCCCGGACAACATGCTTGAAGCCACTTTGTTCGGTCACGAAAAAGGTTCGTTCACCGGCGCCATCGCGGCGCAGGCCGGCAAGTTCGAGCAGGCCGATGGCGGGACGATCCTGCTCGATGAAATTTCTGAAATGCCCCTCGGCCTGCAGGCCAAGTTACTGCGCGTATTGCAGGAGCGCGAAGTCGAACGAGTCGGCGCACGCAAGCCGATCACGCTGGATATTCGAGTGGTCGCTACCACTAACCGTGACCTGGCCGGTGAAGTGGCGGCGGGGCGTTTCCGCGAAGATCTTTACTATCGCCTGTCGGTGTTCCCGTTGGCCTGGCGTCCGCTACGTGAACGCACCGCCGACATCCTGCCGCTGGCCGAGCGCCTGCTGGCCAAACACGTCAATAAAATGAAGCATGCCGCGGCAAAGCTTTCGCCCGAGGCGCAGGCCTGCCTGATCGGCTATCCGTGGCCGGGCAACGTGCGTGAACTGGATAACGCGATCCAGCGGGCCTTGATTCTGCAGCAGGGCGGTTTGATCCAGCCGCAGGATTTTTGTCTGGCCGGGCCCGTGGCGTGTGCGCCATTGCCAGCATTGGCGCCGGCGCCTGCACGAGCAGTGGAAGTCGAAGTCGAATCGGCGGGCGCCCTCGGCGATGACCTGCGGCGCCGTGAGTTCCAAATGATCATCGACACCTTGCGCGCCGAGCGCGGCCGCCGCAAAGAAGCCGCCGAGCGACTGGGCATCAGCCCGCGCACCTTGCGCTACAAGCTGGCGCAGATGCGCGATGCCGGAATGGATGTGGAAGCGTATTTGTTCGCCACGTAACGGTCGGCAAACAAAAGCACAGGAGAGCTTTTGTTTAGAGCGGCCACGGAGCTGGCACCCTTGTTGCTAACACCTCACTACTCGCCGAGTGAGTGTCAAAAAATTGCGAGTAGCCAAAGAGAGCAGACCATGAGCCAAGGTATTGAATTCAACCGGTTGATGCTGGATATGCGCGCCATGCAAATGGATGCCATGTCTGCGCCGAAATCGACTGCCGCAGTCCCTGAAGTGGGTGGCAGCAGCTTTGCCGACATGCTCGGTCAGGCCGTCAATAAAGTGAACGACACCCAGCAGGCGTCCAATCAGTTGGCCAGTGCCTTCGAGATCGGTAAAAGCGGCGTCGACCTGACGGACGTGATGATTTCCTCACAGAAGGCCAGCGTGTCTTTTCAGGCACTGACCCAAGTGCGTAACAAGCTGGTTCAGGCTTACCAAGACATCATGCAGATGCCGGTTTAAGGACGAGATTGAGTCATGGCAGAAGCAATCGCCGATAATGTTCCGGCCAAGGCCACTCCAATAGACGGCAAACCGCCGCTGTTCGGGTTGTCTTTCCTGGAAAACCTCTCCGAGATGACCATGTTGCGTCAGGTGGGCCTGTTGGTCGGCCTGGCTGCGAGCGTGGCGATTGGTTTTGCCGTGGTGTTGTGGTCCCAGCAGCCGGACTACCGGCCTCTATACGGCAGCCTTGCCGGCATGGACGCCAAACAGGTCATGGAAACCCTGGCCGCCGCCGACATTCCCTATACCGTCGAACCGAATTCCGGTGCCTTGCTGGTCAAGGCCGATGACCTGTCCCGTGCGCGGCTCAAGCTCGCGGCCGCTGGTGTCACTCCCAGCGACGGCAATATCGGTTTCGAGATTCTCGACAAGGAGCAGGGGCTGGGTACCAGTCAGTTCATGGAGGCGACCCGCTATCGTCGCGGCCTCGAAGGCGAACTGGCCCGGACCATTTCCAGCCTGAACAACGTCAAGGGTGCCCGCGTGCACCTGGCGATTCCGAAAAGTTCGGTGTTCGTGCGTGACGAGCGCAAGCCAAGCGCTTCGGTTCTGGTTGAACTGTATTCCGGTCGCTCGCTGGAGCCAGGCCAGGTCGTCGCCATCATCAATCTGGTGGCGACCAGCGTTCCCGAACTGAGCAAATCGCAGATCACCGTTGTCGACCAGAAGGGCAACCTGCTGTCGGATCAGGCGGAAAACTCTGAGCTGACCATGGCCGGCAAGCAGTTCGATTACAGCCGTCGCATGGAAAGCATGCTGACTCAGCGCGTGCATAACATCCTGCAACCGGTGCTGGGCAACGACCGCTATAAAGCCGAAGTCTCGGCCGATGTGGATTTCAGCGCCGTCGAATCGACTTCCGAGCAGTTCAACCCGGATCAACCGGCGTTGCGCAGCGAGCAGTCGGTCAACGAACAACGTACCGCCAGCAATGGCCCGCAAGGTGTGCCGGGTGCCTTGAGCAACCAGCCGCCGTCGCCTGCCTCGGCGCCGCAAACCACTGGTGGCGCCACTGCGTCGGCCGGCATGGTGCAGCCAGGCCAGCCACTGCTTGATGCCAACGGTCAGCAGATCATGGACCCGGCCACTGGTCAGCCGATGCTGGCGCCGTACCCGGCCGACAAGCGTCAACAATCCACCAAGAACTTCGAGCTCGACCGTTCCATCAGCCACACCAAACAACAGCAGGGCCGTTTGAATCGCCTGTCGGTGTCGGTGGTGGTGGACGATCAGGTCAAGGTCAACGCAGCCAATGGCGAAACCACCCGTGCGCCGTGGAGCGCCGATGAATTGGCGCGCTTCACTCGCCTGGTGCAGGACGCGGTCGGTTTCGACGCCAGCCGTGGCGACAGCGTCAGCGTGATCAACATGCCGTTCTCTGCTGAGCGCGGTGAAGTGATCGCCGAGATTCCGTTCTACTCCCAGCCGTGGTTCTGGGACATCGTCAAGCAAGTGCTGGGGGTGTTGTTCATCCTGGTGCTGGTGTTCGGTGTGTTGCGTCCGGTGCTCAAGAACATCACCGGCGGGGGCAAAGACAAGCAACTCGCGGCCTTTGGCAGCGACGTGGAACTCGGTGGCATGGGCGGCCTGGACGGCGAACTGGCCAACGACCGCGTCAGCCTCGGTGGCCCGACCAGCATCCTGCTGCCGAGCCCGAGCGAAGGCTATGACGCACAGTTGAATGCAATCAAGAGTCTGGTGGCAGAAGATCCGGGTCGCGTGGCCCAGGTCGTGAAAGAGTGGATTAACGCAGATGAGTGATAACCGAGCCGCTGTCGCCAAACTGTCCCGGGTTGATAAAGCCGCGATCCTGCTGCTGTCCCTGGGTTCTACGGATGCCGCACAAGTGCTGCGCCACATGGGGCCCAAAGAGGTCCAGCGTGTGGGCGTGGCCATGGCCCAGATGGGTAACGTGCACCGCGAGCAGGTCGAACAGGTCATGAGCGAGTTCGTCGACATCGTCGGCGACCAGACCAGCCTGGGCGTCGGCTCCGATGACTACGTGCGCAAAATGCTCACCCAGGCCTTGGGCGAAGACAAGGCCAACGGCCTGATCGACCGGATCCTGCTGGGCGGCAACACCAGTGGCCTCGACAGTCTGAAGTGGATGGAACCGCGCGCCGTCGCCGACGTGATCCGCTACGAGCACCCGCAGATCCAGGCGATCGTAGTGGCGTACCTTGATCCGGACCAGGCCGGTGAAGTGCTGGGCAACTTCGACCATAAGGTGCGGCTGGACATCATCCTGCGGGTGTCTTCGCTGAACACCGTGCAGCCGGCGGCCCTGAAAGAGCTCAACCAGATTCTCGAGAAGCAGTTCTCCGGCAACTCGAATGCCTCGCGCACCACCCTGGGTGGCATCAAGCGCGCGGCAGACATCATGAACTTCCTCGACAGCTCGATCGAAGGTCAGTTGATGGACTCGATCCGCGAAGTCGACGAAGACCTGTCCGGTCAGATCGAAGACCTCATGTTCGTGTTCAACAACCTGTCCGATGTCGACGACCGCGGTATTCAGGCGCTGTTGCGCGAGGTGTCCTCGGACGTCCTGGTGCTGGCCCTCAAAGGCTCGGACGAAGGCGTCAAGGAAAAGATCTTCAAGAACATGTCCAAACGAGCGGCCGAACTGTTGCGCGACGACCTCGAGGCCAAAGGCCCGGTGCGTGTCAGCGACGTGGAAACGGCGCAGAAAGAAATCCTCACCATTGCCCGCCGTATGGCCGAAGCCGGAGAAATCGTTCTCGGCGGGAAGGGCGGCGAAGAGATGATCTAAGGTCACTATGTCGTCCAAACATGATGAGTCCCAGACCGACCTGATCCGTGGCAAGAACGTCGCAGGTTTCGATGTCTGGGCGCTGCCCAGCTTCGACCCGTTTGTGCCGGAACCCGAGCCGGAACCGGAACCCGAACCGCCGGAAATGGAAGAAGTGCCGCTGGAGGAAGTCCAGCCACTGACCCTCGAAGAGCTCGAAAGCATTCGCCAGGAGGCCTACAACGAAGGCTTCGCGGTTGGCGAGAAAGAAGGTTTCCATAGCACCACGCTCAAGGTCCGTCAGGAAGCCGAAGTGGCCCTGACGGCCAAGATCGCGCACCTGGAACAGTTGATGGCCAACCTGTTCGAGCCCATTGCCGAGCAGGACACCCAGATCGAAAAGTCGCTGGTCGACCTTGTACAGCACATCACCAAACAGGTTATTCAGCGCGAGCTGGCCATCGACTCGACGCAGATCGAACACGTCATGCGTGAAGCGCTCAAGCTCTTGCCACTGGGCGTGGGCAATGTGCGGTTGTACGTCAACCCGCAGGATTTCGAACAGGTCAAAGCCCTGCGCGAGCGCCATGAGGAAACCTGGCGCATCGTCGAGGACGAGTCCTTGTTGCCGGGCGGTTGCCGGGTCGAGACCGAACACAGCCGTATCGATGCGACCATCGAAACCCGTGTGACCCAGGTCATGGCCAAGCTGTTCGACCAATTGCACGATCAGGCGTTGCACCCGGCCGCGCCGGACCTCAGCCTGGAATTGCCGATCGACAAGAAGCCTGCCGTCACCCCGGTCGAACCGGAACTGGACCATCCCGATGCGACTTGATCGCACCAGCTTCGCCAAGCGCCTCGGCAGCTACGCCGAGGCCACGGAGCTGGCTGGCGCGCCGATCCTCGAAGGTCGCCTGTTGCGTATGGTCGGCCTGACCCTCGAAGCCGAAGGCTTGCGCGCCGCCATGGGCAGCCGCTGCATGGTCATCAACGATGACAGCTATCACCCGGTGCAGGTCGAAGCCGAAGTCATGGGCTTCTCCGGCAGCAAAGTGTTTCTGATGCCGGTCGGCAGCGTCGCCGGCATTGCGCCAGGCGCACGGGTGGTTCCTCTGGCGGACAACGGTCGCTTGCCGATGGGCATGAGCATGCTCGGGCGGGTACTCGATGGCGCCGGTCGTGCGCTGGATGGCAAGGGCGGGATGAAGGCTGAAGACTGGGTGCCAATGGACGGCCCGACCATCAACCCGCTCAAGCGTGACCCGATCAGCCAGCCGCTTGACGTGGGCATTCGCTGCATCAACGGTTTGTTGACGGTCGGTCGCGGTCAGCGCCTCGGGCTGTTCGCCGGTACCGGCGTCGGCAAGAGTGTGTTGTTGGGCATGATGACCCGTTTCACCGAGGCCGACATTATCGTGGTCGGGCTGATCGGTGAGCGGGGTCGAGAAGTTAAAGAGTTCATCGAGCACATCCTCGGTGAAGAAGGGCTCAAGCGTTCGGTGGTGGTGGCTTCGCCGGCGGACGATGCGCCGCTGATGCGTTTGCGCGCGGCCATGTACTGCACGCGGATCGCCGAGTATTTCCGCGACAAGGGCAAGAATGTCCTGTTGCTGATGGATTCCCTGACCCGTTTCGCTCAGGCCCAGCGGGAAATCGCCCTGGCCATCGGCGAACCGCCGGCGACCAAGGGCTATCCGCCGTCGGTGTTTGCCAAGTTGCCGAAACTGGTGGAGCGGGCCGGTAACGCCGAAAAGGGCGGTGGCTCGATCACCGCGTTCTACACGGTATTGTCTGAAGGCGATGACCAACAGGACCCGATCGCCGACTCGGCGCGGGGTGTGCTCGACGGGCACATCGTGCTGTCCCGGCGTCTGGCGGAGGAAGGGCATTACCCGGCTATCGACATCGAAGCGTCTATCAGTCGGGTCATGCCATCGGTGGTCGGCATCAAGCACTTGAACCACGCACAGATGTTCAAGCAATACTGGTCGCGCTATCAGCAGAGCCGCGACCTGATCAGCGTTGGCGCGTATGTGCCCGGTGGGGACCGGGAAACCGACACCGCGATCAATCTGCAACCGGCCATGACCCTGTACCTGCGTCAGGGCTTGAACGATAACATCAGCATGGGCGCCAGCGAAAACCATCTCGCGTCGGTCTTTGCGCCAGCGCCGGGCGGTTAACCGGTCATGGCCCCGAGTCGCGCAACACGTTTGGCGCCCGTGGTGGAAATGGCTGAAAAGGCGGAGAAAACCGCCGTCCAGCGCCTGGGGCACTTCCAGGGCCAGGTTCGTTTGGCGGAAAGCAAACTCGCCGACCTCGAAGCCTTCCGTCTCGACTACCAGGAGCAATGGATCGTGCGCGGCAGCGGCGGCGTTTCGGGTCAGTGGCTGCTGGGCTATCAGGGTTTTCTCGCGCAATTGGGCACGGCCATCGACCAGCAGCGCCAGAGCCTGAACTGGCATCAAAACAACCTGAACAAGGCCCGAGAAGCCTGGCAACAGGCATTTGCCCGGGTCGAAGGCTTGCGCAAACTGGTTCAGCGCTACATGGATGAGGCACGGCAACTGGAAGACAAGCGCGAGCAGAAGTTGCTGGATGAATTGTCCCAGCGGTTGCCGCGTCAGGATTCGTATTGAGTGTTGGTTTCAAAGGATTGCAGCCTGCGGCAGCACCTGCACGGGTGCATGCAAACCTGATTCCGGAGACGCTGTCGAAGGCTGCGATCTTTTGACCTTGCCCCAGCCCCCGGCAAGTGCTAAACCTTGTACACGTACGTTCGCCAATGACAAGGAAGCCGTGAAATGTCAGTCGTTACAGAAGTATCCCCGGATGGGCAAAAGTTGACGATTTCGGTTAAGGGGCGATTCGATTTCGGTCGTCATCAGGAGTTTCGTGAGTCCTACGAGCGACTCAACCAGAAACCCGAGTCCATCGTCGTAGATCTGAAGGACGCCACGTATCTCGACAGTTCGGCGCTGGGCATGTTGCTTTTGCTGCGCGATCACGCCGGTGGCGACAACTCCGATATTCGTGTCGTCAACAGCAGTAGCGATGTGAAGAAAATCCTCGCCATCTCCAACTTCGACAAGCTGTTCGACATCAGTTGACTGTCATGCAGCCGCTCGAGCCGCTGACGATTCTGATCGCCGAAGACAGTGCGGCCGATCGTATGCTGCTGTCGACTATCGTCCGTCGTCAGGGTCATGAAGTGCTGACAGCCAGTAATGGCGCCGAGGCGGTCGAGGCGTTTCGCTCGCAGCGGCCGCACCTGGTGCTGATGGACGCCATGATGCCGGTGATGGATGGCTTCGAGGCTGCGCAGCAGATCAAGGCGCTGGCCGGCGAAACCCTGGTGCCGATCATCTTTCTGACGTCGCTGACCGAAAGCGAAGCCCTGGCTCGTTGTCTGGAGGCCGGGGGCGACGACTTTCTGGCAAAGCCTTACAACCAGGTGATCCTCGCGGCCAAGATCAAGGCAATGGACCGCCTGCGGCGTTTGCAGGCCACGGTGCTGGAGCAGCGCGACCTGATCGCCAGGCACCATGATTACCTGCTCAACGAGCAGCGAGTGGCCAAAGCCGTGTTCGACAAGGTGGCCCACTCCGGTTGCCTGAATGCGCCGAACATCCGTTATCTGCAATCGCCCTATGCGCTGTTCAACGGCGATCTGTTGCTGGCCGCGTTTACCCCGGTCGGCGACATGCATGTGTTACTCGGTGATTTCACCGGCCATGGTTTGCCGGCCGCTGTCGGTGCCATGCCGTTGGCCGAAGTTTTCTATGGCATGACCGCCAAGGGTTATGGCTTGTCCGAAACCCTGCGCGAGATGAACGCCAAACTCAAACGTATCCTGCCGGTCGACATGTTCTGCTGCGCGACCCTGCTGCGCCTGAGCTTTCAGCGAGGGTCGGTGGAGGTCTGGAACGGCGGGATGCCGGACGGCTATTTGCACAACGCCACCAGCGGCGAGCGTACAGCGCTCACGGCACGGCACTTGCCGCTGGGTGTGCTGAGCCCGCAAACCTTCGATGACCGCACCGAGGTGTTCCCGATGGCTGTCGGGGATCGGGTGTTCCTGTTGTCTGATGGAGTGATCGATACTTGCGATGCCAATGAGCAGTTATTTGGCGTAGAGCGATTGGAGCAGGTGTTTGCAGCCAATCGTCAGCCCGATGCGCTGTTCGAAGAAATCGAGCAGGCTCTGCGGGACTTTCGCGGCGAGGCTCGCGATGACGTGAGCATGGTTGAGGTCAGCCTGTTGGATGCGGCGCAACTGAGCCCGCCAGCACCGGTATATTCCGACAGCGGTCAGTCCTGCCCGCTGGACTGGTCGGTGAGTTTCGAATTTCGCGCCGCCACCCTCAAACGCTTCAACCCGCTGCCGTACCTGTTGCAATTGCTGTTTGAGGTGCACGGCCTGCGCGCTCAAAGTGGTGCGCTCTACAGTGTGCTGGCAGAGCTTTACTCCAACGCCCTGGAGCATGGCGTGCTAGGTCTGGATTCGAGTCTCAAGCGCGATGCTTCGGGTTTTGCGCGTTATTATCAGCAGCGCAGTGCGCGCCTGGACGAATTGCAGGACGGCTATGTGCGGGTACATTTGCAGGTGACGCCCAAAGGCGAAGGTGGTTGCCTGACTGTTCGAGTCGAAGACAGTGGCAAGGGCTTCGATGTGGTGCGGGTGATGGAGCGTCCCGTCGATGATGTCCGTTTGTCGGGACGTGGAGTCAGTTTGATCCGACAGTTGAGTCATCATGCGAGCTGGTCCGATAATGGGCGCAGTGCTCGCGTGGAGTTTTTCTGGGAGGCTCAGGCATAATCCCGGGCATTCTTGATCAAAGGAGTGAACAAGTGGACAACACACATCTGGATCGTGACGTGCTGAGCGCGTTGCAAGAAGTTATGGAGGATGGGTATCCAGAATTGCTCGATACCTTTCTCAGCGATTCCGAAGAGCGATTGAGCTTGCTGCGCAAGGCTGACGATGCCGATCGGTTAGGTGCCACGGCGCACAGTTTCAAGGGCAGCAGCAGCAACATGGGCGCGACTCGGTTGGCTGAGCTGTGCCATGAGCTGGAGCAGCGAGCCAAAGAGAAAAAACTCGAAGGCATAGAAGCGCTGGTTGGAGAGATCGACGGCGAATTCGCGATTGTTCGACCGCTTTTTGAGGCAGAGCGCCAACGTTCCCTGGCTGAATAAGACAACCATCCAGCGCTTTTGGCGGCCAGCGAACAAAGCTGGCTCGACCCTTGCAGTCAACTCACTCAACTGTACCTACGATCCCAGTGCAGCGGAGACCGTTCCATGCCCGTTACCCCCAACATTCTTATTCAGGCCGCTGCTGCGGCCAAGACTCAAGCCGCGTCCGCCAATACACCGGCGTCGACGGTTGAGCCCGGGGACAAGGCGTCCAGCTTCGCTGAGGTCTACGCCAATCAAGCCCAGAACAAGCCTTCGGCTACGGCGGACGGATCGGCTAAACCTGTACGTGACAAAGCCTCGGACAACACTGGCAAAAAGGACGTGGGCAACGACTCGTCTGCCGCCCAGGAACCGACGGTTGCCGATAGCGGCAAATCCTTGCCCGCCGATAAACCGGCGCAGGCCGATGACAAGACCGCCAGCGATGACGCGCCGGATACCGCTGAGCCGACGACGCCGGTAGTCGATACCGCGCCTGTCGATCCAGCCCTCGATCCAGCCCTCGATCCGGCGTTGATGCAAGTGGTGCAGCCGGTGCTGCCAGCCCCTGTACCGGAAACCCCACCGGTTGTCGCCGCTGTGCAGTCAACCGTACAAGCACCCGTCGCGGCCGCCGTTACCGCAACAGCGACGCCGGCCGCTGCGACCACCGATCCTGATTTCGATCCCGAAGCCGATCCTCTTGATGCGCTGCCGGCCGTGCGTATGGCGTTGGAGCAGAGCGGGCACGTTTCGGCCGCCAGCCAGGCTCAGCCAAAAGCGGCGCCGACTCAGGCTCACGTCGACGGCGAGCTGACCTCGGCACAGAACTTTGCTGCAGGCATGGCGAGCATGCTCGACGTGCAGGCTGATCAGGACAGCACCAGCCAGGGCGGCGAGAAGGCGTTCAGTGGCCTGATCGATGACGGCCTCAAGGATCTCAAGTCCGCCAGCAGCGACACCCGTGTCGATGACTTCGCCAATCGTCTGGCGGCTCTGACCCAAGCGGCAACACCCAAGACTGCCAATGCATTGCCGGTGAACCAACCGATCGCCATGCATCAGAGCGGTTGGACCGAAGAGGTGGTCAACCGGGTCATGTACCTGTCCAGCGCCAATCTCAAGGCGGCGGATATCCAGTTGCAACCGGCCGAACTGGGACGCCTCGATATTCGGGTGAACATGGTTCCGGATCAGCAGACCCAAGTGACCTTCATGAGCGCTCACCCAAGCGTTCGCGAAGCACTCGACGGGCAAATGCATCGCCTGCGAGACATGTTCGCGCAGCAGGGCATGGGCCAGGTCGACGTCAACGTTTCCGATCAGTCCCGTGGCTGGCAGGGCCAGGGCCAGGGGCAGGAACAGGAACAGGCTCAACAGGGGCAGGGCGGGCGCACCAATGCCAGTGGCGGTCGCCTCGATTCGATGGATGAAGAGCTTCCTGCGACGGTCGCTGATGTGGCCGCCAACACCACCAGCGTGATCGGCACCAGCGCGGTCGATTATTACGCCTGATAAATCAGGACGCCCCCTCAAAAGATCGCAGCCTTCGGCAGCTCCTTGTATCTACGGGTGTACACCATCCAAATGCAGGAGCTGCCGAAGGCTGCGATCTTTTGATTTTCGTTGCCTGCCTGCCGCCTCCACATAGCCCCAGACACTTCTGGCATAACACTTGCTCTTGCCTTGCCGTGCGACTGTGAAAACCCGAATAGTGACGGATTATTGGCATGGCGAAGAGTGAAGCAGTAGTAAAAGACCCCGCAACCAAAGGCAAAATCAAGCTGATCATTGTGATCGTCGTGGCCCTGCTGCTCGCGATCGGCTTGTCCGTGGGGGCGACCTGGTTCTTCATGCACGGCGCCCAGAGCAAGCCTGCCGCCGCGACTGAAACCGCTGTGGTCGGCAAGCAGCCGGCGATCTTCGAGCCAATGGCTCCAGCCTTCGTGGCCAACTACACCCAGAACGGCCGTCAGCGCTACATGCAGGTGAGCATCACCATGCAGGGGCGTAATCAGGCTGATCTGGAGGCGCTCAAAGTCCACATGCCAGTGATCCGCAATAACCTGGTCATGCTGTTTTCCGGTCAGGATTTCGCCACGCTGGCGACCCCGGTCGGCCAGGAGATGTTGCGTCAGAAAGCCACGGCCAGCGTTCAGGAAGTGGCGCAGAAAGAGCTGGGCAAAGTGGTGATCGAACAGTTGCTTTTCACTAATTTCGTACTGCAGTAGGAACACGACATGGCCGTGCAGGACCTGCTGTCCCAGGATGAGATCGATGCGCTGTTGCATGGCGTCGACGATGGTCTGGTACAGACCGATAACGCTGCCGAACCCGGCAGTGTCAAAAGCTACGACCTGACCAGCCAGGATCGCATCGTCCGTGGACGCATGCCGACGCTGGAAATGATCAACGAGCGTTTCGCCCGCTACACCCGCATCAGCATGTTCAACATGCTGCGCCGCTCGGCGGACGTTGCCGTGGGTGGCGTGCAGGTGATGAAGTTCGGTGAATACGTGCACTCGCTGTACGTGCCGACCAGCCTCAACCTGGTCAAGATTAAACCGCTGCGCGGCACCGCGCTGTTCATCCTCGACGCCAAACTGGTGTTCAAGCTGGTGGACAACTTCTTCGGCGGCGACGGCCGTCACGCGAAGATCGAAGGGCGTGAATTCACTCCCACCGAACTGCGTGTGGTGCGCATGGTGCTGGAACAGGCTTTCGTCGATTTGAAGGAAGCCTGGCAGGCGATCATGGAAGTGAACTTCGAGTACATCAACTCGGAAGTGAACCCGGCCATGGCCAACATCGTCGGGCCGAGCGAAGCCATTGTGGTGTCGACGTTCCACATCGAACTCGATGGCGGTGGCGGCGACCTGCACGTGACCATGCCGTACTCGATGATCGAGCCGGTGCGCGAGATGCTCGATGCCGGCTTCCAGTCGGACCTCGACGATCAGGACGAGCGCTGGATCAACGCCTTGCGCCAGGACGTGCTGGACGTCGACGTACCGATCGGTGCCACCGTTGCCCGCCGCCAGCTGCGCCTTCGCGACATCCTGCACATGCAGCCCGGCGACGTGATCCCGGTCGAGATGCCGGAAGAAATGATCATGCGCGCCAACGGCGTGCCGGCCTTCAAGGTCAAGATGGGCTCGCACAAAGGCAACCTCGCGTTGCAAGTGATCGAGCCGATCGAGCGCCGCTGACCGGCGCTCGTACCCCCCCTACGCATTTAACTGAATTGTTGCCCGCCGAGGACAAATGATGAACGACGATATGAACGCCCAGGACGACCAGGCACTGGCCGACGAATGGGCTGCGGCCCTGGAAGAGACCGGTGACGCCGGGCAGGCTGACATTGATGCGCTGCTGGCGGCCGATGCCGGTACGTCGGGCTCCAACCGTCTGCCGATGGAAGAGTTCGGCAGCGTGCCGAAGAACAACGATCCAGTGACGCTGGACGGTCCGAACCTGGACGTGATCCTTGATATCCCGGTGTCGATTTCCATGGAAGTCGGCAGCACCGACATCAACATCCGCAACCTGCTGCAACTCAACCAGGGTTCGGTGATCGAGCTCGATCGCCTGGCCGGCGAGCCGCTGGACGTGCTGGTCAACGGCACGCTCATCGCCCACGGCGAAGTGGTAGTGGTCAACGAAAAGTTCGGCATCCGCCTGACCGACGTGATCAGCCCAAGCGAACGCATCAAGAAGCTGCGCTGAGTGAACAAGGTTCTTGCGGTTCTGTTGGCCTTGCCATCCAGCGTGCTGGCGGCCGAGTCGGTGACGACTGCTGCGACAGCGGCCGCCGCGCCAGCTGTCAGCAGTGGTGTGGCCGGGCAATTGACGCAATTGGTGTTCGGCTTGCTGCTGGTGTTGGGGTTGATCTTCTTCCTCGCCTGGCTGCTGCGCCGGGTTCAGCAGGCCGGCCCGGCGGGCAAGGGGCAAGTGATCGAGTTGATCGGTTCCCGAGCCCTCGGCCCCCGTGACCGCTTGATGCTGGTACAGGTCGGCAACGAACAGATTCTGCTCGGCCTGAGCCCCGGCACCATCACCGCGTTGCATGTGCTCAAGGAGCCGGTACAAGTGCCGGGCGCAACCGAGAAAGCGACTCCGGAGTTTGCCCAGCGTCTGTTGGAGATGCTTGGCAAGGATCAGAAGGATAAGAAGTAATGGGTGCGTTACGCATCGTCTTGACGCTGGCCCTGATGCTGGCTGCGCCACTGGCGTTCGCCGCCGATCCGTTGTCGATCCCGGCGATCACCCTGGGCACCAATGCCAATGGCGCCCAGGAATACTCGGTCAGCCTGCAAATCCTGCTGATCATGACGGCGCTGAGTTTCATCCCGGCGTTCGTCATGCTGATGACCAGTTTTACCCGGATCATCATCGTGTTCTCGATCCTGCGTCAGGCCCTGGGCTTGCAGCAGACACCGTCGAACCAGATCCTCACCGGCATGGCGCTGTTCCTCACCATGTTTATCATGGCGCCGGTGTTCGATCGGGTGAATCAGGATGCCTTGCAGCCGTATCTGGCGGAGAAACTCACCGCTCAGGATGCTGTCGCCAAGGCTCAGGTGCCGATCAAGGACTTCATGCTGGCCCAGACTCGCAGCAGCGATCTGGAGCTGTTCATGCGCCTGTCCAAGCGCACTGATATTGCTACGCCGGATCAGGCGCCGCTGACGATTCTGGTGCCGGCGTTCGTGACCTCGGAACTGAAAACCGCGTTCCAGATTGGCTTCATGATCTTCATTCCGTTCCTGATCATCGACCTGGTGGTGGCCAGTGTGCTGATGGCGATGGGTATGATGATGCTCTCGCCACTGATCATTTCCCTGCCGTTCAAAATCATGCTGTTCGTGCTGGTGGATGGCTGGGCGTTGATCATCGGCACGTTGGCCAGCAGCTTCGGCGGTGTTTCACCATGACGCCCGAAGTTGCCGTGGACATCTTTCGCGAAGCGCTGTGGCTGACCACCATGATGGTCGCCGTGCTGGTGATTCCGAGCTTGCTGGTGGGGCTGTTGGTGGCGATGTTCCAGGCGGCCACGCAGATCAACGAACAGACCCTGAGCTTCCTGCCGCGTCTGTTGGTGATGCTGGTGACGCTGATCGTTGCCGGCCCGTGGCTGGTGCAGACTTTCATGGAATACATTCTTCAGCTGTACCACAGCATTCCTCAGGTCATCGGTTAAGCCATGTCGCTGCTGCAACTGACCGATACCCAGATCAGCACCTGGGTGGCGACGTTCATGTTGCCGCTGTTTCGCATCGGCTCGTTGCTGATGGTCATGCCGATTTTCGGCACGACGCTGGTGCCCAAACGCGTGCGTTTGTACTTCGCGCTGGCGATCACTGTGGTCATCGCACCGGGTCTGCCGCCCATGCCCGCGGTCAACGCGCTGGACTTGAGTGCGATGCTGCTGATTGCCGAGCAGATCATCATCGGTGCGGTTCTCGGTTTCTCCTTGCAACTGTTCTTCCAGGCGTTCGTGGTCGCCGGGCAAATTGTCGCGATCCAGATGGGCATGGGCTTCGCTTCGATGGTCGACCCTACGAACGGCGTGTCAGTGGCGGTGATCGGGCAGTTTTTCACCATGCTGGTGACGCTGTTGTTCATGTCGATGAACGGCCACTTGGTGGTGTTCGAAGTCCTCACTGAAAGCTTCACCACGCTGCCGGTCGGTGGCGGGTTGATGGTCAATCATTTCTGGGAGCTGGCCGGCAAGCTTGGTTGGGTGTTTGGTGCGGCGCTGTTGCTGGTGCTGCCGGCGATCACCGCGTTGCTGGTGGTCAACATTGCGTTTGGCGTGATGACCCGGGCGGCGCCGCAGCTGAACATCTTCTCGATCGGTTTCCCGCTGACCCTGGTACTTGGACTGTTCATCGTCTGGGTCGGCCTGGCGGACATTCTCAATCAGTATCAACCGCTGGCCGCCGAGGCCTTGCAGTTGTTACGCGAACTGGCACAGGCGCGCTGAGTCATGGCTGAGAGCGAAAGCGGTCAGGACAAAACAGAAGACCCCACGGAGAAACGCAAAAAGGACTCCCGTGAGAAGGGTGAGATTGCGCGCTCCAAGGAGCTCAACACCCTGGCGGTCATGCTCGCCGGCGCCGGTGGGCTGCTGATTTTTGGTGGCGCCCTGGCCCAGGATTTGATGGAGCTGATGCGCATGAACTTCTCGCTCTCGCGAGAGGTGATTCTGGATCAGCGCTCCATGGCGACTTATCTGCTGCATTCGGGACAGATCGCCTTGTTCGCGATTCAGCCGGTGATGATCACCTTGCTGCTGGCCGCGCTGATCGGCCCGATTTCCCTGGGGGGCTGGCTGTTTGCGGCTGGCTCCATGGCGCCCAAGTTCAGTCGCATGAATCCCGCCGCAGGGCTGAAACGAATGTTCTCGGTCAAGGCGCTGGTGGAGCTGCTCAAGGCTCTGGCGAAGTTTTTCATCGTGTTGTTCGTGGCGTTGGCGGTCTTGTCGTCGGACATCGACGATCTGCTGCGCATCGCTCATGAGCCGTTGGACATGGCGATCATTCACAGCCTGCAAGTGGTCGGCTGGAGCACGTTGTGGATGGCTTGCGGGCTGATCATCATCGCGGCGGTCGACGTGCCGGTGCAGCTCTGGGAAAGCCACAATAAGCTGCTGATGACCAAGCAGGAAGTGCGTGACGAGCACAAGGATCAGGAGGGGCGGCCGGAGGTCAAACAGCGCATTCGCCAGTTGCAGCGCGAGATGTCGCAGCGGCGAATGATGGCCGCGATCCCCGACGCCGATGTGGTCATCACCAACCCGACCCACTACGCCGTGGCGCTCAAGTACGATCCGGAGAAGGGTGGTGCGCCGATGCTGATCGCCAAGGGTAGCGACTTCCTGGCCTTGAAGATCCGCGAAATCGCCGTGGCCAACCAAGTGCAGTTACTCGAATCGCCCGCCCTGGCGCGTTCGATTTACTACTCCACGGAACTGGATCAGGAAATTCCAGGCGGGCTGTATCTGGCGGTGGCTCAGGTATTGGCGTACGTCTATCAGATCCGCCAGTACCGCGCGGGCAAGGGCAAACGTCCGGATCCGTTGAAGGATGATTTGCCGATTCCGCCGGATCTGCGGCGCGATTCCTGACTGGGTCTACGGTTCTGAAATCAAAAAGATCGCCGCCTTCGACAGCGCCTACGGGCGCTGATGCCGCCTATTGGCTTTTTCATTGCCGGGCTCTTTCGCGATACTGTTTTCCTGTTTCTTCCTGTCGTCCTGTTGCTTGGGCGCAACCAGATCGAAGCCTTTGGCGTCGTTGAATGACTTGACCGCTTTCTTGGGCATGATCGCTGCTCCGGCGCTTGGTATTACCAACGCTGATGATCACCATCCAATACCCATAAGGCCGTTTTGGCTACTATCAAAACTTACGGCTGTGCAGGTCTTTGGACGAATGGTGGGGCAGTGAACTTGAGCGATGTCATGTCCCGCCTCTGATCCACCTTGTTCGTAGCAGCTGCCGAGCTTGCGAGGCTGCGTTCGAGGACGCAGTCCTCGCACAGGATTTGCGACTGCTGCGCAGCCGAACGCAGCCTCGCGCAGCTCGGCAGCTGCTACCCCGGGCTCAACAAATCTATCTATTTCCCTCCTTGGCAAAAGTTGGAAGGCTTCTTGCAATAGCCGCCCTGCGCCTGCTTCAGGCGTCAAAAGTTTGCTTTAAAGGAACGGGGAAAACCGGTGGATCGCTCTCAGTTAATCAACAGTGCCCGCACAAACGTCGCCGACCTCAGTCGGGGCAATCTGGGCGTGCCGCTGTTGCTGCTGGTCATGCTGGCCATGATGATGTTGCCGGTGCCGCCGTTCCTGCTGGACGTGTTTTTCACCTTCAACATTGCCTTGTCCATCGTCGTGTTGCTGGTCTGCGTGTACGCCTTGCGGCCGCTGGATTTTGCGGTGTTCCCGACCATTCTGCTGGTGGCGACATTGCTGCGACTGGCGCTGAACGTGGCCTCCACGCGGGTGGTGATGCTCCACGGTCAGGACGGCCATGCCGCCGCCGGTAAGGTGATCCAGGCCTTCGGTGAAGTGGTGATCGGCGGTAACTACGTGGTCGGTATCGTGGTCTTCGCGATTTTGATGATCATCAACTTCGTCGTGGTAACCAAGGGCGCCGGGCGGATTTCCGAGGTGAGCGCGCGTTTCACCCTCGACGCGATGCCCGGTAAACAGATGGCGATCGACGCCGACTTGAACGCCGGCCTGATCGATCAGAACCAGGCGAAACTGCGCCGGATGGAAGTCGCCCAGGAGGCCGAGTTCTACGGTTCCATGGACGGTGCCAGCAAATTCGTGCGCGGTGATGCCATCGCCGGTCTGCTGATTCTGTTCATCAACCTGATCGGCGGCATGGCGGTGGGTATCTTCCAGCACGGCATGAGCTTTGGTGATGCCGGCAAGGTTTATGCGCTGTTGACCATCGGTGACGGTTTGGTGGCGCAATTGCCATCACTGCTGTTGTCGACCGCCGCCGCGATCATGGTGACCCGTGCTTCCGGCTCGGAAGACATGGGTAAACAAATCAATCGTCAGATGTTCGCCTCGCCGAAAGCCTTGGCGGTGGCCGCAGGCTTGATGGCGGTGATGGGCCTGGTGCCCGGCATGCCACACGTCTCCTTTCTGTCCATGGCAGCCCTGGCGGCCGGTGGCGCTTACCTGTTCTGGAAGAAGCAGAACGCGGTCAAGGTTCAGGCCCTGCAAGAGGTCAAGCGTCAGCAGGAGTTGCTGCCGTCACCGGCCCGGGCTCAGGAAACCAAGGAGCTTGGCTGGGATGACGTGACGCCGATCGACATGATTGGCCTGGAAGTGGGCTACCGCCTGATTCCGCTGGTGGATCGCAACCAGGGTGGGCAGTTGCTGGCGCGGATCAAGGGTGTGCGTAAAAAGCTCTCCCAGGACCTGGGCTTCCTGATGCCGACTGTGCATATCCGTGACAACCTCGACCTGGCGCCTAGCGCCTATCGCCTGACCCTGATGGGCGTGATCCTGGCTGAAGCGGAGATTTACCCGGAGCGCGAACTGGCGATCAACCCGGGTCAGGTCTACGGCACGCTCAATGGCATCACCGCCAAAGATCCGGCTTTTGGCCTGGAAGCGGTGTGGATCGAAATCAGCCAGCGTGCCCAGGCGCAATCCCTCGGTTACACCGTGGTCGATGCCAGTACGGTGGTGGCGACCCACTTGAACCAGATTCTGTACAAGCACTCCAGCGAACTGATCGGCCACGAAGAAGTCCAGCAACTCATGCAATTGCTGGCCAAAAGCTCACCGAAACTGGCCGAAGAGTTGGTGCCGGGGGTGGTTTCGCTGTCGCAACTGCTCAAAGTCTTGCAGGCGTTGCTGGCCGAACAGGTGCCGGTGCGGGACATCCGCAGCATCGCCGAAGCCATCGCGAACAACGCCGCCAAGAGTCAAGATACCGCCGCTTTGGTGGCCGCAGTGCGCGTCGGCGTATCCCGTGCAATCGTGCAAAGCATTGTAGGCACTGAGTCGGAGCTGCCTGTGATCACCTTGGAACCAAGGTTGGAACAAATATTGCTCAATAGTCTTCAGAAGGCAGGACAAGGCTCGGAAGAGGGCGTTCTGCTGGAGCCAAGCATGGCGGAAAAACTGCAACGCTCGTTGATCGATGCGGCGCAGCGTCAGGAAATGCAAGGTCAGCCGGTGATTCTGCTGGTGGCCGGTCCGGTTCGCGCGATGCTCTCGCGATTCGGTCGGCTGGCAGTGCCGGGTTTGCACGTGTTGGCTTACCAGGAAATTCCTGACAACAAGCAAGTGACCATCGTTGCGACAGTAGGGCCCAACGGCTGAGGTAGTGGTTTATGCAAGTTAAGCGTTTTTTCGCCGCCGATATGCGTCAGGCCATGAAACTGGTTCGTGATGAGCTGGGCGCTGATGCCGCCATCATTGGCAATCGCCGGATCGCCGGCGGTGTCGAGCTGACGGCTGCCCTGGATTACAAATTGTCGGCGCTGGCCCCGCGTGTTCCGAACATGGAACTCGAGGATGAGCTGCGCAAGACCCAGTCGCGGATCGTCACCGCCCAGGCCGAACTGAGCCTGCGCGGCGATGGCGAGAGCGACAAGACCACCAATCGCCAGTTGTTCGCCGGCCTGCCGTTGACCGCTGCCGAACCGCTGATCGAACCGGCGCTCGCCGAACCTCGGCGTCCGGCCCCCGCGCCTGCTGCGGCGACCGGTGTCGATCCGCGCGCATTCGATTCGATGCGTTTCGAGCTCAACAGCCTGCGTGAACTGATGGAAGTGCAGCTTGGCTCGCTGGCCTGGAATCAGCTGCAAGGCAGCCGTCCGGCCCAGGCCAACCTCTGGCGTCGCCTGCAACGCATCGGCCTGTCCGGCCCGTTGTCGCGCGATCTGCTGGCACTGATTACCGACATTGAAGAGCCTCGTCAGGCCTGGCGCATGCTGCTCGCGCACCTGGCGCGGATGATCGCTACCCCGGAAATCGAGCCGCTGGAAGAGGGTGGGGTGATTGCCATGGTCGGACCCGCCGGCATGGGCAAGACCACCACACTGGCCAAGCTCGCGGCCCGTTACGTGCTCAAGTACGGCGCGCAGAACATCGCGCTGGTGAGCATGGACAGCTATCGCATTGGTGCCCAGGAACAGCTCAAGACGCTGGGCCGGATCCTTAACGTGTCGGTGACCCACGTCGATCCAGGTCAATCCCTGGTGCAGGCGCTGGAGCCCTTGCTGCGCAAACGCGTGGTGCTGATCGATACCGCCGGCCTTCAGGCCAGCGATCCGGCACTGCGGATGCAGCTCGAAAGCCTGGCCGGGCGCGGCATCAAATCAAAAAATTATCTGGTCCTGGCAACCACCAGCCAGAAACAGGTTCTAACTGCCGCTTATCACAGTTACAAACGCTGCGGCCTCGCCGGCTGCATCCTGACTAAACTGGATGAAACGGCAAGTCTGGGCGAGGTGTTGAGCCTGGCGATCAGTCATGAGTTGCCGGTGGCTTACCTGACCGATGGTCCACGGATTCCGGATGATTTGCATCTGCCACGTCGTCATCAGTTGGTCAGCCGCGCCGTTAGCGTACAAATGCAGGAAGAACCCAGCGAAGAAGCCATGGCTGACATGTTCGCTGATATTTACCACAGCCCGACCAAGCAGGTTGGCTGAGGTGTTAATGAACATTTTTTGTACCTACATCGATGGTCTGCCATGCATTGTTCCGATGGTGAACGCGCAGCCAGTAATGTGGCCTCCGTCTAAGTAAGACAAGGTAAAGAAATAACATGGGCAGCATGCATCCCGTACAGGTGATCGCGGTGACCGGCGGCAAAGGTGGCGTCGGGAAGACTAACGTGTCAGTGAACTTGTCCCTGGCTCTAGCTGAGCTCGGCCGGCGCGTCATGCTGCTGGATGCCGATCTGGGGCTGGCGAACGTCGACGTTCTGTTGGGACTGACACCCAAACGCACGCTGGCCGACGTGATCGAAGGCCGCTGTGAGCTGCGCGACGTGCTGTTGCAAGGGCCTGGCGGTATCCGCATCGTCCCGGCCGCCTCCGGCACCCAGAGCATGGTTCATCTGAGCCCGGCCCAGCATGCCGGCCTGATCCAGGCGTTCAGTGATATCGGCGACAACCTCGACGTATTGGTGATCGACACCGCTGCGGGCATTGGTGACTCGGTAGTCAGCTTCGTGCGCGCCGCGCAGGAAGTCTTGCTGGTGGTGTGCGACGAACCGACCTCGATCACCGACGCCTACGCGCTGATCAAACTGCTTAACCGCGACTACGGCATGAACCGCTTCCGCGTCCTGGCCAACATGGCGCAGAGCCCGCAGGAAGGCCGCAACCTGTTCGCCAAGTTGACCAAGGTCACGGATCGCTTCCTCGACGTCGCCTTACAATACGTCGGCGCAGTGCCTTACGACGAAAGCGTACGCAAGGCCGTGCAGAAGCAACGCGCGGTGTATGAAGCCTTTCCGCGTTCCAAGTGCGCCCTGGCGTTCAAGGCCATTGCGCAGAAAGTCGATACCTGGCCACTGCCGGCCAACCCTCGTGGACATCTGGAGTTTTTCGTCGAGCGCCTCGTGCAACAAACTGCAGGACCCGTGCTATGACAGCCAGCGGTTACAACCTCTACAAGCAGTCGGCACGTGACGCGCAGTACGAGCTGATCGAGCGTTACGCGCCACTGGTCAAACGCATTGCCTACCACTTGCTGGCGCGTCTGCCGGCCAGTGTCCAGGTCGAAGACCTGATCCAGGCCGGGATGATCGGCCTGCTTGAAGTATCAACCAAATACGACGCCAGCAAAGGCGCGAGTTTCGAGACGTACGCGGGCATTCGAATCCGCGGCGCGATGCTCGATGAAGTGCGCAAGGGGGACTGGGCGCCACGTTCGGTCCACCGCAATACCCGCATGGTCAGCGACGCGATTCGCTCGATTGAAGCTAAAACCGGCCGTGACGCTAAAGATCACGAAGTTGCGGCCGAACTCCAATTGAGTCTCGACGATTATTACGGGATTTTGAACGACACCCTGGGCAGCCGGTTATTCAGTTTCGACGATCTGTTGCAGGACGGCGAACACGAAGGGCTGCATGAGGATGGCGCGAGTGCTCATCTCGAGCCGTCACGCGATCTGGAAGATGAACGCTTCCAGGCGGCGCTGGCGGACGCGATTGCCAATTTGCCGGAGCGTGAGCGACTGGTGTTGGCGCTGTACTACGACGAAGAGTTGAATCTCAAGGAAATCGGTGAGGTCCTGGGGGTCAGCGAGTCGCGGGTCAGCCAGTTACACAGCCAGTGCGCGGCCCGTTTGCGGGGGCGTTTGGGGGAGTGGCGAGCGCGCTGAAGGCAGTGTGGGGACACTGCGAATGGAGCTGGTGTGGTGTTGAACCGTACCGGTCTCGATCTGTTGTGCTCCAGACAGTCATTGAGTGCTTTGCCGGATTGATTGAAATGGCGCGTCCAGGTGCTGGGCGCGTTTAAGACTGCTTGGAGGTCGAATTGGACAAGAACATGAAAATCCTCATCGTTGATGACTTCTCAACGATGCGGCGGATCATAAAAAACCTGTTGCGTGACCTTGGGTTCACCAACACCGCCGAAGCCGATGACGGGCTGACCGGGTTGCCGATGCTGCAAAGCGGTAACTTCGATTTTCTGGTTACCGACTGGAACATGCCCGGTATGACCGGCATCGACCTGCTTCGTGCGGTGCGCGCCGATGAAAGGCTCAAGCACCTGCCGGTGCTGATGGTGACCGCCGAAGCCAAGCGCGAGCAAATCATCGAAGCGGCCCAGGCCGGTGTTAACGGCTATGTGGTCAAACCCTTCACAGCCCAGGCGTTGAAAGAAAAAATCGAGAAGATTTTCGAACGCATCGGCTGATGTACTGCGCACGGGGGAGCTATGGAGCATAACGAATCTTCACAGGGCGATTTTGAGTCGACCCTGAAAAAACACGCGGTCGAACTGGTCGACAGCCTTGAAAAAGGCAAGTTTGGCGACGCTGTGCAACTGATCCATGAGCTCAACCAGACCCGTGACCGCGGCCTGTATCAGGAAGTGGGCAAGCTCACCCGCGAGCTGCATAGCGCGATCGTCAATTTCCAGATTGACCCGCACATGCCGCAAGCCGAGGAAGTGTCTCAGATCACGGATGCCACCGAGCGCCTGTCCTATGTGGTCAAGCTGACCGAGGCCGCGGCCAACCGCACCATGGACCTGGTGGAAAACGCCACGCCGCTGATCAACAGCCTGAGCGATGAAGCCCAGGCGCTGAGCACGGATTGGGGACGGTTCATGCGTCGCGAAGTCGGGGCTGAAGAGTTCCGCGAACTGGCCCGGCGGGTCGATGGTTTCCTGACACGCAGCAGTGAAGACAACCGCGTCGTGTCGAGCAACCTCAACGACATTCTGCTGGCCCAGGATTACCAGGACCTCACCGGTCAGGTGATCAAGCGTGTGACCCAATTGGTCACCGAAGTTGAAAGCAATCTGCTCAAGCTCGTGCTCATGGCCAGTCACGTAGACCGCTTTGCGGGTATCGAACACGACCGTGAGGCGATGCTTGCTGAAAAAGATCCACAAAAACATCTCTCTCAGGGTGAAGGTCCGCAGATTCATGCCGATAAAAGAGAAGACGTTGTGTCCGGTCAGGACGATGTGGACGATTTGTTATCCAGTCTTGGATTTTAGTTTTCTGGGTTTTTAGACCTGTAGGAGCACCCCCTTAATGAGCTTCGGCGCCGATGAAGAGATCCTTCAGGATTTCCTGGTTGAGGCCGGCGAGATTCTAGAGCAACTGTCCGAGCAGCTGGTCGAGCTGGAAAGCCGACCTGATGATGCGGACTTGCTCAATGCAATTTTTCGCGGTTTTCACACTGTAAAAGGGGGCGCCGGCTTCCTCCAGCTCAACGAGCTGGTGGAGTGCTGTCACATCGCCGAGAACGTGTTCGACATCCTGCGCAAGGGTGAGCGTCGCGTCGACTCGGAACTGATGGACGTGGTTCTCGAAGCGCTGGACGCGGTGAACAGCATGTTCAGCGAAGTCCGCGAACGCAGCCCGATCACGGCTGCCACGCCTGAATTACTCGCGGCGCTGGCCCGTCTGGCCGAGCCGCAAATGGAAGCTGCACCGGCGCCGGTCGCTGAAGTGGTTGAAGCACCGGTCGCCGAAAGCGAATCGGGCGACATTACCGATAACGAATTCGAACAACTGCTGGACTCGCTGAACGCCGTCAAGGCCCAGGCCGAGGCGCCCGTAGCGGCTGCGCAGCCTGTTTCGCAGCCTGCCGCCGATGCAGCCGCTAGTGACGAAATCACCGATGCCGAGTTCGAGTCGTTGCTCGATCAATTGCACGGCAAAGGCCAGTTCGCCGCCGATGCAGTAGCCGCTGCGCCTGCTGCTCCGGCTGCTCCGAAAGCCGCCGGCGACAGCTCCGACATCACCGACGACGAGTTCGAAGCACTGCTCGACCAGTTGCACGGCAAAGGCAACTTTGCGGTCGATGCGCTGGAATCGGCAATCGCTTCGGCGCCAGCCCCGGCTGCGCCAACCGCCGCTGCGGCCGGTAGCGATCTGATCTCCGATCATGAATTCGAATCGCTGCTCGACGAATTGCATGGCAAGGGCAAGTTCACTGAAGTGGGCACTGCGTCTGCTGTTGCTTCGGTAGCGACTCCGGTTGCCAAGGCACCAGCACCTGTGGCCAAGGCACCCGAGCCAAAAGCCCCCGAGCCCAAAGCAGAAGCACCGAAGCCTGCTGCCGCCGCAGCGCCGGCTCCTGCTCGTGCCCCGGCCGCGCCGCC
The DNA here is from genome assembly GCF_059420765.1 of Pseudomonas sp. GW821-FHT03E01. NCBI lineage: Bacteria > Pseudomonadati > Pseudomonadota > Gammaproteobacteria > Pseudomonadales > Pseudomonadaceae > Pseudomonas > Pseudomonas sp. GW821-FHT03E01. The sequence goes on from NZ_JBWKUI010000011.1 coordinate 155,814, forward strand.
CGCGGAAAAGCCAACCAGCGAAGCCGAGACCACCGTGCGGGTCGACACCGCGCGTCTCGACGAAATCATGAACATGGTCGGCGAGCTGGTACTGGTTCGTAACCGCCTGGTTCGTCTGGGCCTCAACAGCGGCGACGAAGCCATGTCCAAGGCCGTGTCGAACCTCGACGTGGTCACGGCCGACCTGCAAACCGCGGTCATGAAGACCCGGATGCAACCAATCAAGAAAGTCTTCGGGCGCTTCCCGCGTCTGGTTCGCGACCTGGCTCGCCAGCTCAAGAAAGAGATCAACCTGGAACTGGTCGGCGAAGAAACCGACCTCGACAAGAACCTCGTCGAGGCCCTGGCCGACCCGTTGGTCCACTTGGTGCGCAACTCGGTCGACCACGGTATCGAAGAGCCGGCTGATCGCGAAGCGATGGGCAAGCCTCGCAGCGGCAAAGTGATTCTGTCCGCTGAACAGGAAGGCGACCACATCCTGCTGTCCATCTCCGATGACGGCAAGGGCATGGACGCTGACGTTTTGCGCGGTATCGCCGTGAAAAAAGGTTTGATGGACAAGGATGCGGCGGACCGTCTCAGCGAGTCCGATTGCTTCAACCTGATCTTCGCGCCGGGCTTCTCGACCAAGACCGAGATCTCCGACGTGTCCGGTCGTGGCGTGGGCATGGACGTGGTGAAAACCAAGATCGCCCAGCTCAACGGCACCATCAATATCTACTCGACCAAGGGCAAAGGCTCGAAGATCGTCATCAAGGTCCCGTTGACCCTGGCGATCATGCCGACGCTGATGGTCATGCTCGGCAACCAGGCGTTCGCGTTCCCGCTGGTGAACGTCAACGAGATCTTCCACCTCGACCTGTCGCGCACCAACGTGGTGGACGGCCAGGAAGTGGTGATCGTGCGGGACAAGGCGCTGCCCTTGTTCTACCTCAAGCGCTGGCTGGTCAGCTCCGCCGCTCACGAAGAGCAGCGCGAGGGCCATGTGGTGATCCTTTCGGTGGGCACTCAACGGATCGGCTTCGTCGTCGATCAGTTGGTGGGCCAGGAAGAAGTGGTCATCAAGCCATTGGGCAAAATGCTCCAGGGAACCCCGGGCATGTCCGGTGCCACCATCACCGGTGACGGCCGCATTGCTCTGATTCTCGATGTTCCGAGCATGCTCAAGCGTTACGCCGCACGGCGTATTTGATTCTGGGGGAGCGGGGCGCCAGAGCCTCGCCCCGTCTAACGGAGTGTTTATGGTAGTCAAAGTCCTGGTGGTGGACGATTCGGGGTTTTTCCGCCGCCGCGTCTCGGAAATTCTTGCAGCGGATTCAAACATCCAGGTCGTCGGTACGGCGACCAACGGAAAAGAGGCGATCGATCAGGCCCTGGCCCTCAAGCCAGACGTGATCACCATGGACTACGAGATGCCAATGATGGATGGCATCACGGCGGTGCGGCACATCATGCAGCGCTGCCCAACCCCGGTGTTGATGTTCTCCTCGCTGACCCACGAAGGCGCCCGGGTCACCCTCGATGCGCTGGACGCCGGCGCGGTGGACTTCCTGCCGAAGAATTTCGAAGACATCTCCCGTAACCCGGAGAAGGTCAAGCAACTGCTGTGCGAGAAGATTCTCAGCATCTCGCGCAGTAACCGTCGTGTCAGCGCCTACACCCCTCCGGCACCGGTCGCTGCGCCAGCCCCGACGCCTGCGCCTTCGAGCGTCGGCAGCTACGGCAGCAGCGCGCCTGCGCGTCCGGCACCGGCACCGATTGCGGCGCGCCCCCATGCAGCGGCTCCGTCATCTCCCGCGCCGAAACGCAAAGCCTACAAATTGGTCGCCATCGGTACCTCCACCGGTGGCCCGGTTGCGCTGCAACGGGTTCTGACACAGTTGCCGGCCAACTTCCCGGCACCCATCGTGTTGATCCAGCACATGCCGGCAGCCTTCACCAAGGCCTTCGCCGAGCGCCTGGACAAGCTGTGCCGCATCAGTGTCAAGGAAGCCGAGGATGGCGACATCCTGCGTCCGGGCCTGGCGCTGCTCGCACCCGGTGGCAAGCAGATGATGATCGATGGCCGTGGCGCGGTGAAAATCCTGCCGGGCGACGAGCGTCTGAACTACAAGCCGTGCGTGGACATTACCTTCGGTTCCGCGGCCAAGTCCTACGGCGACAAAGTTCTGGCGGTGGTACTGACCGGCATGGGCGCCGACGGTCGCGAAGGCGCGCGTCTGCTCAAGCAGGGTGGCAGTGCGATCTGGGCCCAGGATGAAGCCAGTTGTGTGATCTACGGCATGCCAATGGCCATCGTCAAAGCCGAACTCGCGGACGCGGTGTACAGCCTCGACGACATCGGTCGGCACCTGGTTGAGGCTTGCATCTGATGGATGTGCTCAGCCTTATCGGGATCATCATGGCGTTCGTCGCCATCATCGGCGGCAACTACCTTGAAGGCGGTCACCTCGGCGCACTGGCCAACGGCCCGGCGGCGTTGATCGTACTCGGTGGCACCATCGGTGCCGCGCTGCTGCAATCGCCGATGAGTGCCTTCAAGCGTGCCATCCAGATTCTCGCCTGGATTCTGTTTCCGCCTCGCGTGGACCTGGCCGGCGGCATTGATCGCGTGGTGAACTGGAGTCTGACCGCTCGCAAGGAAGGTTTGCTCGGGCTGGAAGGGGTGGCCGACGCCGAACCTGACAGCTACTCGCGTAAAGGCCTGCAATTGCTGGTCGACGGTGCCGAGCCGGAAGCGATCCGCAGCATTCTGGAAGTGGATTTCTACACCCAGGAAAGCCGCGACATCGAAGCCGCCAAAGTCTTTGAAAGCATGGGCGGCTACGCGCCGACCATCGGTATCATCGGTGCGGTGATGGGCCTGATTCACGTCATGGGCAACCTGGGCGACCCATCGCAACTGGGCAGTGGCATCGCCGTCGCCTTCGTCGCTACCATCTACGGCGTGGCCAGTGCCAACCTGGTGCTGTTGCCGATTGCCGCCAAGCTCAAGTCCATCGCGTTACGGCAGTCGCGCTATCGCGAAATGTTGCTGGAAGGGATCCTGTCGATCGCCGAAGGTGAAAACCCTCGCTCTATTGAGTTGAAGCTTCAGGGCTTCATGGATTGATGGGGGAAATGGATCATGGCTCGTCGCAGGCAACATGAAGAACATGTGAACCATGAACGTTGGCTGGTTTCCTACGCCGACTTCATCACCTTGCTGTTCGCGTTCTTCGTGGTGATGTACTCGATCTCGTCGATCAACGAAGGCAAGTACAAGATCATTTCCGAGGCGTTGATCGGGGTGTTTACCGACTCTGACCGCGCCCTCAAGCCGATACCCATCGGCGAAGAGCGACCGAAGACCGTGACCCCGGCCAAGCCATTGGTCAAGGACAGCGAGCAGATCGACGCCGGCATCGCCCAGGCCGCCAACGATCCACTCAAAAGCATCGCCGATGACATCAGCGCGGCGTTCGGCGACTTGATCAGTTCCAACCAGATGACCGTGCGCGGCAACGAGTTGTGGGTCGAGATCGAACTCAATTCCAGCCTGTTGTTCGGCAGCGGCGACGCCATGCCCAGCGACATTGCGTTCAACATCATCGACAAGGTCGCTGCGATCCTCCGGCCGTTCGACAACCCGATCCACGTCGAAGGTTTCACCGACGATCAACCGATCCGCACCGCGCAATACCCAACCAACTGGGAACTGTCCTCGGCCCGTTCGGCGAGCATCGTGCGGATGCTGGCGATGCAGGGCGTGAACCCTGGTCGCCTGGCATCGGTGGGTTATGGCGAATTCCAGCCAGTGGCCAACAACGCCACCGCCGAAGGCCGTGCGCGCAACCGTCGGGTGGTGCTGGTGGTGTCACGCAATCTTGATGTACGCCGTAGCCTCACCGGTACCGGAACGGCTCATGCACAACCGGATGCCGCATTGAAGCGGGCTGGCACACAAACTGCACCGACCCCGGTCAAGTCGCCGGGACGCGAGAGTGCCGTCAATTCTCCGTCACCCGCATTAATACGTTGAGCTATTTCTCGGTCGACGTTTTCGACCGGGAGGAACAATCCGAATGAGAGTCTGGGCAGTTGCCAATCAAAAGGGTGGTGTCGGTAAAACCACTTCCTCCATTGCTTTAGCCGGTTTACTGGCGGAGGCGGGCAAGCGCGTGGTTGTGGTCGATCTCGACCCCCACGGCTCCATGACCAGCTACTTCGGTTACGACCCCGACAGCCTGGAGCACAGCAGCTACGACCTGTTTCTGCACAAGGGCAACGTGCCGCAAGGCTTGCCCGGTCAGTTGTTGATGCCCACCAGCGACGAACGCATTTCCCTGTTGCCATCGAGCACCGCGCTGGCCACCCTTGAGCGCCAGTCGCCGGGCCAGAGCGGTTTGGGCCTGGTGATCGCCAAGAGTCTGGCGCAGTTGTGGCAAGACTTCGATTACGCCGTGATCGACAGCCCGCCGTTGCTCGGCGTGCTGATGGTCAATGCCTTGGCGGCCAGCCAGCAGTTGGTGATTCCGGTGCAGACCGAGCACCTGGCGGTCAAAGGCCTGGAACGCATGGTCAACACGCTGGCGATGATCAACCGCTCGCGCAAACTGGCGTTGCCGTTCAACATCGTGCCGACCCTGTTCGACCGCCGCACCCAGGCTTCGCTTGGCACTCTGCGCGTGCTGCGCGACAAGTACCCGGAAGAAATCTGGCAAGGCTACATCCCGATCGACACCCGCTTGCGTGACGCGAGCCGGGCAGGACTGACGCCGTCGCAATTCGATGGCAAGAGTCGCGGCGTTCTCGCCTACCGCGCACTGCTCAAGCATCTGTTGGCCCAGCAACTTGTTCCGCAGGTGGCTTGAGATGAGCCTGATTCCTACGATGGTATTCGCATGACCCGGCCGGTGAAGATCACCTCGCGCCCGCAATTGGCCCTTCAGTCTTATCTGGATGGCTTGCTGCAGGACGCGACCGAAGAGCTGTTGCCTGAAGTCGAGGCGCTGCCCGAGGTTGTCGAGGCTGAAGCTGCGCTGGACGAGTTCCAGGCGGCGGTGCTCGAAGAGCAGGCGCGCGATGCGCAGAAGCCGGCAGTGGTCGCGGCCCCCGTTGTTGCGCCAGTGGCGAAGGCACCGGTGGCCGTGATCGAAGCGCCGGCACCGATTCTGGCGTCCGTGTCGACGATTGCGCCGTTGCTGCAAGCGTTGGTGCCGCCGGTGGTGGAAGTTCATCTGCCGCCGAGCAACACGCCGCCTCCGGTGGAAAATGACGATCGTCCGGCCTGGGCGGCCGAGCCGTTCGAATGCCTGTTGTTCGATGTCGCCGGGTTGACCCTCGCGGTGCCGCTGGTGTGCCTGGGTTCGATTTATTCCCTGGCCGGCCACGAGCTGACGCCGTTGTTCGGTCAGCCGGAATGGTTCCTCGGGATCCTGCCAAGCCAGGCCGGCAACCTGAAGGTGCTGGATACCGCACGCTGGGTCATGCCGGACCGCTACCGCGACGATTTCCGCCAGGGCCTGCAATACGTTATTTCAGTTCAGGGCTATGAGTGGGGGCTGGCGGTGCATCAGGTCAGCCGCTCGTTGCGCCTGGACCCGAATGAAATCAAATGGAGAAGTCACCGGGGGCAGCGGCCATGGCTCGCCGGCACGGTGATTGAACACATGTGCGCTTTGCTCGATGTCGCCGCACTGGCCGAATTGATCGCCAGCGGCGGGGCGAAGCACATGGGCGGCAGTAAGCCGAACCACAAACCGACATAAAAAACACGCATCGGCATTCAAGTGCCGGTGCACTGAATACACACCGCTAGGGCGGTTTTTCGAGGGGTCAGGGTATGAATGACAAGGCGACGGCGGCAAAAGGTTCCGAAGATCCGATCCTGCAATGGGTCACCTTCAAGCTGGACAATGAAACCTACGGCATTAACGTGATGCGCGTTCAGGAAGTCCTGCGCTACACCGAAATCGCTCCGGTACCGGGTGCCCCGAGCTACGTGCTGGGTATCATCAACCTGCGCGGCAACGTGGTCACCGTGATCGACACCCGTCAGCGTTTCGGCCTGGGCACGGTCGACGTCAGTGACAACACCCGCATCGTCATCATCGAAGCCGACAAGCAAGTGGTCGGGATCATGGTCGACAGCGTGGCTGAAGTGGTTTATCTGCGTCAGTCGGAAATCGAGACCGCACCGAACGTCGGTAACGAAGAGTCCGCCAAGTTCATTCAAGGCGTGTGCAACAAGAACAATGAACTGCTGATCCTGGTCGAGCTGGACAAGATGATGAGCGAAGAAGAATGGTCGGAACTGGAGAGTATCTGATTGATTCTTGAGGTGGCTGTGATTGTCCTGTTCCTTTTGTGGGCGGGCACGCTGGCGATGTTCCTGGCGTACATCCGCGCTCAAAGGCAGGTCGCCGCACAACAGGCTCAGGGCGATGCGCTGCGCGATCAGCGCATCAAGGACCTGGCCAAGCGCGTCGACGACTACCAGAACGGCAACGTGCGCATGGGTGAAGACCTGCACGAACTGCGCGCGGTGGTCGGGCCGTTGCCGGACAAGCTGGCGCAGTTGGAGCAGCGTGATCCGTCGAGCCTTTCATTCGCCCAGGCCGCGCGCCTGGTGGGGATGGGGGCCAGCGTCGATGAGCTGACTCAGTCTTGCGGCTTGACCCAGGCTGAGGCGGAGTTGATGAGCAAGTTGCATAGAAACTGAGAAGAGCAAAAGATCGCAGCCTCGTTTCACTCGACAGCTCCTACATTGGGATGGTGTACGCCCTGTAGGAGCTGTCGAGTGAAACGGGGCTGCGATCTTTTTACATTCAACAAAGATTCAATAATCATCCCCGCGCTCGGTGACGTCCTTCTCCACCGTCACCGCATGCGGATCATGCCCCGCCGGAAACTTGCCTTTCAGATTCCAGGCAAACGCAATGATCTCGGCAATCGTGCGGTACAACTCCTCGGGAATACTCTCGCCCAATTCCATCCGCGCCAGCAGTTTCACCAGTTCGGCGTTCTCGTAAATCGGCACTTCGTAGTCACGGGCAATCCGTAGAATTTCTTCAGCCAGTTCTTCGTCACCTTTGGCCGTAAGGGTAGGGGCGTGGCTGCCGTCGTATTTGAGGGCGATGGCCTGGCGCGGTGCGGTGGATTCGTTCATGCGGTTTCGTCGACCCAGCGTTGTTCGAGACGGGTTTGAGGGCCTTGTGGCGGTGTGCCGAGGTGGCAATCCAGATCGCCGACGTTCAGCCCCGAATCCAGCAGGCGCTGGCGCAGCGCGGCCAGATTGCTTTCGATCAGGCTCGCAGTGTACGGCCGTTCGGCCCACAGCTGACTGGAGAGGCTGCCTTTGATCAGTTGGGCCTGAATCTGCAACGGCCCCAACGGTTCCATGTCGAATGCCAGCTCGACGCGCCATAGCGGTTGCTTGGGTTCGCGTTCGTCGCGGCGTTCGCGCGGTTGTTCTTTTTCGGGGGCTTCTTCGCGCTGGAATTTGACCTGCAACGGCACGATGTCCTGCAGGTTGCGCATGGGGATTTCCAGTTGCCAGGTGCTCATCAACCGCCCGTCACTGGTGACGCCAGTCTGCTCAAGGCTCGACAGCTGATGACTTTGCAAACGTGAAACCGCCGCCGCAGCCAGGCGCAGCAGGTGCTCGAGATCATCTTCGCCTTCCGCGCTTTGCAACAGGCGCTCGGGCAGTGGGAAGCTGGTCGGCGACGGTTTGGCACTGACTTGCCCGAGCATGCCGAGGGCATTGCGCACAAAACTCGGCATGGCCTGGGCCAGGGTGTTGGCGGCGATGATTGCGTTGAGATTGGTGTTGGCCGGCAGGCCCGGCGTCAGTTGGGCGATCAGCTTGAGCAGGTCGCCTTTCATGTCTGGCACCAGCGTCGGGTTTTGTCCGGTCAGCAATTTGGCTTCGAGGAACAGGCCACTGTTGGCCAGCGCCTGGGCCAGGCCTTTGGGCGTACTCAATTGTTGGACGTCCGGCAGGCCGGCGAGCAATTTGTCCACGGCAGCGCGCAGGTCGCTGGAGGTTTGATCCGACGGCGGCAGGTTTTGCAGGACCTTGATCAAGCCATCCAGAGAACCCTGGCGACTTTGCTGGCTGACCAATTGTTGCGTCACCGCCAACTGTTCCTGACGGCTGCTCAGCGGCACGAATTTGAGTGTCTGGGTGTCCTGCACCAAGGCGCTCAGCAAGCTGCCGATGCGCAGCGGCGTCGGGCTGTCGATGCTCAGCGTGCTGCCGCTCAGCGCGGTGTTGAGCAGGCTCACCATCGAGCGAAACACCGTCGGCTGGCCCGGCACCTGCGGCATCACCTGAGAGGTCAGCACTTTGCCTTGCAGCAGGGTGCCGACCGGCAGTTGCGCCGTGTCGATACGGGTAAGGGTGGCGACGCTGGAGGCGATGGCCTGTTGCACCGTGACTGCCAGATTGCCCGCCGACGGTTGGGTAACCGTCAGGCTGGCGCCCTGGGGCAAAGGCTGAGTGCTGGTGGCCTGGACAGTGGTCTGGCGGCCGCTGTCGAGAGTGACCTTGAGCAACAGTTGAAAGGTCTGATCCGCCTGCTTGAGTGACAGCACTTCAGCCTTGGCGGTCTGACCGGCCGTGATCAGGCCCTCCATCGGCGTCAGCAGATTGAGCAACTCGCTGCTGATCACCAATGGACGCGAAGTCGCCGGGTTGGTTGGCGGGAGCGGGAGGATGTTCATTTCGCCTGTCATACGCGGACACAACCTGAGGAAATTGCACTCTTGAGAGTAGGGAACGCCATGTATAATGCCGCCCGTCTTTCGCTGAGTGGCGAAAACTTTGCAATTGATTGACGCAGCTCTCTAGAACAAGCCGTCATAGCATCTATGCTGCATCTCTTTAACGGCCGCGCCAGAGCCGACTTGAACCGCATAAGGCCCGTGAACCCTTGACCAGTCCTGTCCTGCAAACCGTTGCCCTTGCCTGTGAGCGAGACCTTCGGCTGCTTTTCGAAAATCTCGAATTGCGACTGGCCAGTGGCGAAATGTTACAGATCAGCGGCCCCAACGGCAGTGGCAAGACCAGCCTGTTACGTCTGCTTTGTGGCTTGATGCACCCGACCGCCGGTCAAGTGTTGCTCAACGGCCAGCCACTGAGCGAACAACGCAGCGAACTGGCGCGCAACCTGCTGTGGATCGGCCATGCCGCTGGCATCAAGGACCTGCTGACCCCCGAAGAAAACCTCAGCTGGCTCTGCGCCTTGCATCAACCGGCCTCCCATGAGGCGATCTGGCAAGCACTGGCGGCGGTGGGGCTGCGCGGTTTCGAGGATGTTCCCTGTCACACCCTGTCTGCCGGCCAGCAACGTCGTGTGGCGTTGGCGCGGTTGTACCTGGACAGCCCGCCGCTGTGGATCCTCGACGAGCCATTCACCGCGCTCGACAAACAAGGCGTGGCGCAACTCGAAGAACACCTGGCCGCGCACTGCGAGCGCGGCGGCATGGTGGTGCTGACCACTCACCACACGCTGAGCCGGATGCCGGCCGGTTATCGCGACATTGATTTGGGGAATTGGGCCGTATGAGTGTTTTCGGCCTGTTGGTCGCCCGTGAGGCTCGTTTGCTGTTCCGCCGTCCCGCCGAATTGGCGAACCCGTTGGTATTTTTCGCCATCGTCGTCTCCTTGTTCCCGCTGGCGGTTGGTCCCGAGACTCAATTGTTGCAAACCTTGTCTCCGGGGCTGGTCTGGGTGGCGGCGCTTTTATCGGTTTTACTCTCGCTGGACGGGCTCTTCCGCAGTGATTTCGAAGATGGATCCCTTGAACAGTGGGTCCTTTCGTCGCACCCCCTGCCTCTTCTGGTGCTGGCCAAGGTGCTGGCACACTGGGCCTTTTCCGGCCTGGCACTGGTTTTGCTCGCGCCATTGCTGGCGCTGATGCTCGGTTTGCCTGCCGCTTGTCTGCCGGTGTTGCTGCTTTCTTTATTGCTCGGTACACCGGTGTTGAGCCTGCTCGGTGCGGTGGGCGCGGCGCTGACGGTAGGATTGAAGCGTGGTGGCCTGTTGCTGGCGCTGCTGATTCTGCCGCTGTATATCCCGGTGTTGATTCTCGGCAGTGGCGCCTTGCAGGCGGCATTGCAGGGCATGCCGGCGACCGGTTATCTCTTGTGGCTTGGTAGCCTGACCGCCCTGGCGATAACCCTGGCACCTTTTGCAATAGCTGCTGGCCTGAAGATCAGTGTCGGCGAATAATGAGGTCTGGTTAAAATTTAACCAGTAAAGACCCTTTGGCTGTTTCGTGATAACGAACAGCAACCGTGATGGAAACAGCAATGAACTGGACCTGGTTTCATAAGCTCGGCTCGCCCAAATGGTTTTACGGCATCAGTGGCAAATTGCTGCCCTGGCTGAGCGTCGCGGCGTTGCTGCTGATTAGCGTCGGCGTGGTCTGGGGCCTGGCCTTCGCACCGCCGGACTACCAGCAAGGCAACAGCTTTCGAATCATCTATATCCACGTTCCCGCCGCCATGCTGGCGCAGTCGATCTACGTGATGCTGGCCGTGTGCGGCGTTGTCGGGCTGGTGTGGAAAATGAAACTGGCCGATGTCGCCCTGCAATGCGCCGCCCCGATCGGTGCCTGGATGACCGCCGTGGCGCTGGTTACCGGAGCGATCTGGGGCAAACCGACCTGGGGTTCGTGGTGGGTCTGGGATGCGCGACTTACGTCCATGTTGATTCTGCTGTTTCTGTACTTCGGTCTTATTGCGCTGGGCAACGCCATCAGCAATCGTGACAGCGCGGCCAAGGCCTGCGCGGTGCTGGCGATTGTCGGCGTGATCAACATCCCGATCATCAAATACTCGGTGGAGTGGTGGAACACCCTGCACCAGGGCGCGACGTTCACCCTCACCGAAAAACCGGCGATGCCTGCCGAGATGTGGCTGCCACTGCTGCTGACGGTGCTGGGTTTCTACTGTTTCTTCGGCGCGGTGCTGTTGCTGCGCATGCGCCTTGAAGTGCTCAAGCGCGAAGCCCGGGCGAGCTGGGTGAAATCCGAAGTGCAGAACAGTCTGGAGGCCGCTCGATGAGTTTCGCTTCATTCGGCGACTTTCTCGCCATGGGCCATCACGGCCTGTATGTCTGGTCAGCCTATGGCATTTGCCTGGCGGTGCTGGCCCTCAACGTGGCGGCGCCGATCCTGGCCCGCAAGCGGTATCTGCAACAAGAGGCGCGTCGTTTGCGCCGGGAGAACGGCCAGTGAATCCGCTGCGTAAAAAGCGTCTTGTCATCATTCTCGCGATCCTGGTCGGTGTCGGCGCTGCCGTCGGCTTGGCCCTGAGCGCCCTGCGGCAGAACATCAATCTGTTTTACACCCCGACCCAGATCGCCAATGGCGAAGCGCCGCAAGACACGCGCATCCGTGCGGGCGGCATGGTCGAAAAAGGCTCGCTGCAACGTTCCGGCGATTCCCTGGACGTGAAATTCATCGTCACCGACTTCAACAAATCCGTGACCATCAGCTATCGCGGCATCCTCCCGGACCTGTTCCGCGAAGGGCAGGGCATCGTTGCCCTCGGCAAGCTCAACGCTGATGGCGTGGTGGTGGCCGACGAAGTGCTGGCCAAGCACGACGAGAAGTACATGCCGCCGGAAGTGACCAAGGCGTTGAAAGACAGTGGTCAGTCGGCACCTACGCCAGCCAAGGAGGGCTAACGGATGACTTCCGCACTTTACAGCTCGGGGCTGTTCATCCCCGAACTCGGCCATCTGGCCATGATCCTGGCGTTGTGTTTTGCGTTGGTGCAGGCCGTGGTGCCGTTGCTCGGTGCCTGGCGCGGCGACCGTTTGTGGATGAGCCTGGCCCAGCCGGCCGCGTGGGGGCAGTTCGCGTTTTTGCTGTTCGCCTTCGGTTGCCTGACCTATGCGTTCATGACGGACGACTTCTCCGTCGCCTACGTGGCCAGCAACTCCAACAGCGCGCTGCCGTGGTACTACAAGTTCAGCGCCGTGTGGGGCGCTCACGAAGGGTCGTTGCTGCTGTGGGCGTTGATTCTCGGCGGCTGGACCTTCGCGGTGTCGGTGTTCTCCCGACAGTTGCCGCAAGTGATGCTGGCCCGGGTGCTGGCGGTGATGGGCATGATCAGCACGGGTTTCCTGCTGTTCCTGATCCTGACGTCCAACCCGTTCGCCCGGATCCTGCCGCAGATGCCGGCGGACGGGCGCGATCTTAATCCTCTGCTGCAAGACATCGGCCTGATCGTTCATCCGCCGATGCTGTACATGGGTTACGTCGGCTTCTCCGTGGCCTTCGCCTTCGCCATCGCCGCGCTGTTGGGCGGTCGTCTCGATGCGGCGTGGGCGCGCTGGTCCCGTCCGTGGACCATCGTCGCCTGGGCCTTCCTTGGCATCGGTATCACGTTGGGTTCCTGGTGGGCCTACTACGAACTCGGCTGGGGCGGCTGGTGGTTCTGGGACCCGGTGGAAAACGCGTCCTTCATGCCTTGGCTGGTGGGCACGGCGCTGATTCACTCGTTGGCGGTCACGGAAAAACGTGGCGTGTTCAAGAGCTGGACCGTGCTGTTGGCCATCGCCGCATTCTCGTTGAGCCTGCTCGGGACCTTCCTGGTGCGTTCCGGCGTGCTGACCTCGGTTCACGCCTTTGCCTCCGACCCTGAGCGTGGTGTGTTCATTCTGGTCTTCCTGCTGTTTGTGGTCGGTGGTTCATTGACGCTGTTCGCCCTGCGCGCGCCGGTGGTCAAGAGCCATGTCGGCTTCAACCTCTGGTCCCGGGAAACCCTGCTTCTGGGCAACAACCTGGTGCTGGTGGTGGCTGCTTCGATGATTCTGCTGGGCACCCTGTATCCGCTGATCCTTGACGCGATGACTGGTGCCAAGCTGTCGGTCGGCCCGCCGTACTTCAACGCGCTGTTCATTCCGTTGATGGCGATCCTGATGATAGTGATGGCGGTCGGTGTGGTGGTGCGCTGGAAAGACACCCCGGTCAAATGGCTGGTGAGCATGCTGACCCCGGTATTACTCGGCAGCGCCGCGCTGGCCGTCGTGGCGGGTGTTGCTTACGGCGATTTCAACTGGGCGGTGCTGGCAACCTTCATGTTGGCTGCCTGGGTGTTGCTGGCCGGTGTGCGGGACATTTTCGACAAGACTCGCCACAAAGGCTTGATCAAAGGACTGCCGACCCTGACCCGCAGTTATTGGGGCATGCAACTCGCGCATTTGGGCATTGCCGTGTGCGCGCTGGGTGTCGTGTTGTCGAGCCAGAACAGTGCCGAGCGTGATCTGCGCCTGGCACCGGGTGAGTCCATGAGCCTGGCCGGTTACCAGTTTGTGTTCGAAGGCGCCAAGCACTTCGAAGGCCCGAACTTCACGTCCGACAAGGGCACCGTACGGGTGATCCGCGACGGTAAGGAAGTCAGCGTGCTGCACCCGGAAAAACGCCTGTACACGGTGCAGAACTCGATGATGACCGAGGCCGGGATCGACGCCGGTTTCACCCGTGACCTGTACGTCGCACTGGGCGAGCCGTTGGGCGAGGGCGCCTGGGCGGTTCGCGTGCACGTCAAACCGTTCGTGCGCTGGATCTGGTTCGGTGGGCTGCTCACAGGTGTAGGCGGGTTGCTGGCGGCGCTGGATCGCCGTTATCGGGTCAAGGTAAAAAGTCGTGTGCGTGAAGCGCTCGGCATGACGGGAGCCACCGCATGAGACGTTGGTTGATGCTGTTGCCGCTGGCGATTTTTCTGGTGGTTGCTGTTTTTCTGTATCGGGGGCTGTACCTGAACCCGGCCGAGTTGCCCTCGGCGATGATCGGCAAGCCGTTCCCGGAGTTTTCCCTGCTCTCGGTGCAGGGCGACAAAACCCTGACCAAAGCGGACATTCTGGGTAAACCGGCGCTGGTCAACGTCTGGGGCACCTGGTGCATTTCCTGCCGGGTCGAGCACCCGGTGTTGAACAAACTGGCCGAGAAGGGCGTGGTGATCTACGGCATCAACTACAAGGACACCAATGCAGACGCCTTGAAGTGGCTGGCCGAGTTCCACAACCCGTATCAACTGGACGTCCGTGACGATGAAGGCACCCTGGGCCTGAACCTCGGCGTGTATGGCGCACCGGAAACCTTCTTCATCGACGCCAAGGGCATCATCCGCGACAAATTCGTCGGGGTGATCGACGAACAGGTCTGGCGCGAAAAACTGGCGGCCAAGTATCAGGCGCTGGTCGACGAGGCCAAGCCATGAAGCGCTGGATTGCCGCCGCCGTTCTGGGGTTGAGCATGGCTGGCGTGGCCCACGCCGCCATCGATACCTATGAGTTCGCCAAAGAGGGCGATCGCGAGCGTTTTCGCGAGCTGACCAAAGAGCTGCGTTGCCCAAAGTGCCAGAATCAGGACATTGCCGATTCCAACGCACCGATCGCCGCCGACCTGCGCAAAGAGATTTTCCGCATGCTCGGCGAGGGCAAGGACAACCAGCAGATCATCGACTTCATGGTCGACCGCTACGGTGATTTCGTCCGCTATAAACCTGCTCTGAATGCCAAGACCGCATTGCTCTGGTTCGGCCCGGCCGGCCTGCTGCTGGGCGGTTTTGTGATCATCGCCGTGATCGTCCGCCGTCGTCGCGTGCAACGCGCTGACAGCCCGGACACGCTTTCTTTTGATGAGCGCGAGCGCCTCGACCACCTGTTGGATAAAACCAAGCATGATTGATTTCTGGCTCGCTGCAGGCCTGCTGCTTCTGGTAGCCCTGAGTTTTTTGCTGATCCCCGTTCTGCGCGGTCGTCGCGCCCAGCTTGAAGAGGATCGTACGGCGCTTAACGTCGCGCTGTATCAGGAGCGCGTGGCTGAGTTGCAGACTCAGCAGGAAGAAGGCGTACTCAACGCCGAGCAAATGAATGCCGGCCGAGCCGAAGCCGCCCGTGAACTGCTTGCCGACACCGAAGGCGTCGAGGCACCGCGAGTGTCGCGCCTGGGCAAGCCATTGCCATTGCTGGCGGCAATTCTGGTGCCTGTGCTGGGCCTTGGGCTGTACCTGCATTTCGGTGCCAGCGACAAAGTCGAGCTGACCCGCGAGTTCGCCCAGGCGCCGCAGTCGATGGAAGACATGACCCGTCGCCTGGAGCGTGCGGTTGCGGCCCAACCGGATTCGGCCGAAGGCCTGTATTTCCTTGGCCGCACTTACATGGCTCAGGACCGCCCTGGCGATGCGGCGAAGATCTTCGAACGCACCGTGAACCTGGCCGGTCGCCAGCCGGAACTGCTCGGGCAGTGGGCTCAGGCCCAATACTTCGCCGATGGCAAGAAGTGGTCGGGCAAGGTCCAGGCCCTGACTGACGAAGCACTGAAAGCCGATCCGAAGGAGGTCACCAGCCTCGGTCTGCTGGGCATCGCGGCCTTCGAAGGCGAGCGTTACCAGGAAGCTATCGACTACTGGAATCGTCTGTTGGTGCAACTGCCGCCGGATGACCAATCCCGTGTCGCACTGCAAGGCGGTATCGCCAAGGCCGCCGAGAAGCTTGAAGCCAGCGGTGGCAAGGTGGCTCAGGTTCAGGCGCCGGCAGTAAAGGTTGCAGCACTGCTCAAGGTGCGTGTCGATCTTGCACCGGACTTGAAAGCCAAGGTCCAGCCCGGCGACAGCGTGTTCATCTTCGCCCGCGCCACCGCAGGCCCGCCCGCACCATTGGCGGCCAAGCGTCTGACCGTTGCCGACCTGCCAGCGACCGTCGAGCTGGGCGATGCGGATGCAATGATGCCCCAGTTGAAACTGTCGAACTTCCCCGAAGTCCAACTGGTTGCGCGCATCTCCCGCGCCGGCCAACCGACTGCCGGCGAATGGATCGGTCGTAGCCAACCTTTGGCCACCAGCACCAGCGCGCCACAAAAACTGACCATCGACAGCCCGGATAAATAACAGGAAACGCCACCATGACCGCCTTCGCTCGTATCACTCTCCTCAGCATGATGGTTTTGGGGCTAAGCGCTTGTGCGGTCCAGGAGCACGAGCCCGAACGGCTGCCGCCGATTCCGCCCTCGCAGCCGAGCACCAAACCGACCACACCGAGCAAACCGGTCACGCCGAGCAAACCATCGAAGCCGGTGCAACGCACCTCCGCCAGCTTCGCCCCGCCACCGGGGGGCAACAGCCATTGGGATGCGAAACTCGGTGTTTACGTCCTCGACAATCAAACCAACACCTTCTATCGCCAGCGCACCTACTACCGCTGGGACAACGGCTGGAGCCGCTCGATCAGCCCTAACGGGCCGTGGGAAGAGACGGATATCCATGGAGTGCCGGGTGGGTTGGGCAGACAGTTCGGGCAGTAAATGGAAACGGCGATCTGAGGATCGCCGTTTTGCTTTCTGGCATTTATGAAAGGCGATTAAAGAATGGCCTGATAGTGGGTCAACGCCTTGCTCGACCGAGTCAGGCCCAGGCGTAACAGCAGTTCGAGATAAGTGCTGACATCCATCGGCGGCGTCTTTAGCTGTTTGCGTTGTCGTTGTGCTGCCGCAACAACTGCTGCCGGGTCCAGATCGAAGAGGTTATCGACGAACTCGTCAGGATGCTGGGCCTCGATGCCAAAAGGTCCCAGTGTTTCGTCAGGAAAACCTTTCTGATTAAAGGTCACAATGACACTGGCATTGCAGCGTATAGCGGCAGCCAGAACATGTCGGTCATCGACGTCAGGCAGTGTTAGCCCTTCGATCAGCCTTTCGTAACCGTAGACGCAAGCATCAGGTATGGCCTGATCCATCAAGTCGGACGTGCGATCCAACTGCTCTGTTGTCAGGTCCGGGCGGTTCTTCAGTAGATTGCGCTTCCATTCGTTATGTATCTCCAGTGACCATCGCGCCCTGAAACGCCCGGAGAGCGCGAGCCACATCAAAAAATCTCTCAAGGGGGCGGGGTACAAAACACATGCGTCATATACAGCGGTAAAAGGGGAGTGCCTCACTCGTATCCTGTCCTTAACGCTTGTGCCTGCTCGGCGAGAAGCGTCATTGCTTGCTCGCTGGCTATGTCGCGCTGGGTTTTATAGTCCATCAAATCGGTAAAGCGCACACGTCGGTGCTTGCCGGTTTTGTGGTAGGACAACTCACCGGACTCCAGCAGTTTGATCAGGTGCGGGCGTGAGACATTGAGCAAGTCCGCCGCTTCCTGGGTGGTCAGTTCAGCGTGTACCGGGACCACTTTGACGGCGTTGCCTGCAGCGAGCTCTGCCAGGATGTCGACAAGCAACCGAAGCGCTGAGGTGGGAAGTTCGACGCTGTGTGCTTCATTCTGCTCATCGAAAATCTGGATATGCTGAGTTTCGAATTGGGTGGCGAGGTAGGCAGCCAAGGCGCGCTGACCTTCGATAGCGGCCTGGACCTCACGCTCCATGGGCAGGTTAAGGGGGGGATGGATAACTGGTGACATGATGCTTTCCAATATTCTGAATAATCGATATTGGAAGGCTATTCGAATCAAACGAAAATCGCAATAAACGAAACGACCGGCTTTTCAGCTCCTTATGCAGTCGCGTTAGTGCTTCCTGACGCTTTCGCGGACAAGCCCGCTCACACAGGGACTTACGTTTGTTCACGATGTTTCTAACGTTGTTACGCCGTCGCCAGTGCCGGCTTCTCCGAAGCACTCAAAAACCGCAACAACGCCAGCAGCGGAAACACGCTGCCGACAATCACGATCCACAACCAGCCACCGTGTTCGTACACCGCACTGGCCACTGATGAGCCGAACGCGCCGCCGATGAAGATGCTGGTCATGTACAGCGCATTCAGACGGCCGCGGCTCTTGGCGTCGAGGGTGTAGACCGCACGCTGGCCGAGGACCATGTTCATTTGCACGCAGAAATCCAGTACCACGCCGGTCACGGCCAGGCCGATGACGCTGTAGGCCGGGTGGATGAAGGCCGGCAGGAAGCTCAGGCTGGCGAACAGCATCGCCAGCAGCGAGGCGAGGCGGGTGTGGCCGGCATCGGCCAGTCGACCAGCGATGGGTGCGGCAATCGCGCCGATGGCTCCGACCAGGGCGAAGATCGCGATCTGGGTTTGCGACAAGCCATGATTGCGCGCCAGTTCCAGCGGCACGGCGGTCCAGAACAGGCTGAACGTAGCGAACATGCAACCCTGATAAAACGCCCGTTGACGCAACACCGGTTGCTGGCGCAGCAGCGTCCAGAGCGAGCCCAGTAACTGGCCATAAGAGGCGCTGTGATCAGGCTGGCGCTTGGGCACCGTCAGGGCCAGTACGATGCTGATTGCAGCCATCAAAACTGCGGCAATGACGAACATAGCGCGCCAGCCGAAGTGGTCGGCCACTACGCTGGACACCGGCCGGGCCAGCAGAATCCCCAGCAGCAGACCGCCCATGATCCCGCCAACCACGCGGCCGCGCGACGCTTCCGGCGTCAGGTGGGCGGCCAGCGGAATCAGGATCTGTACCGACACCGAGCTGAAACCCACCAGCAACGAAATCAGCAGAAACACGTTCGGCTGATCGGTGAACGCCGCGCCCAGCAAACTGGCAATCGCCACCACGGTGGTGATGATCATCAAGCGACGGTTCTCCAGCAGATCACCCAGCGGTACCAGGAAGAACAGGCCCAGCGCATAACCAATCTGCGTCAGCGAAACGATCAGGCTGGCCATGGTGTCGGTCAGGCCGATGTCCGGCGCGATCAGGCCGATGATCGGCTGGGCGTAGTAGATGTTGGCGACGATCGCGCCGCAGCAGAAGGCGAAAAGCAGCACCATGCCCCGGGTCATTGTCGCGGCACCGTGGGGCGCCTGAGTCGCTGGATTCATAACATGGCTCGCTGAACAAGAAGGAATGCGCAGAGGCTAATCGGCTGGCTAGAGCGGCGGAAGAGGGTTTGGATTGATAGTAATCATTCTTTTGCGGAATGAGTAACGCCGGTATGCGCTGTCTGGCGATGAACCATGCGTCCAAACAGTGGGATCCGATGATACATTCACTGACATCCTCTTCGATAGCGTGCTTATGTTCTCCTGCGCTCCATAAACCGGAAGGTACTTCGATATGAATGCGATGTTCCGTCACCTGATTCGCGGCGCTTGCGTTGTTACCTTGATCAGTTTGTTCACGGCAGGTCTTGCCCAGGCCGCCGATGTGCCGCCGGGAATGCGCATTGGCGTGCGCGGCGAGATCACCGGCATCAGCGCCGACGTCATGAAGGTCCATGTCAACAGCGGCGAAAACGTGCTGATCCACCTGACCAAGGACACCAAAATCCGCGCTGTCACCCTGGCCAATATCGAAGACATCAAGCCCGGCAGCTACATCGGCTCGGCTGCCGTGCCGCAGGAGGATGGCACGCTCAAGGCGCTGGAAGTCCACGTCTTCCCGCCGGAACTGGCCGGCAGCGGCGACGGCCATCGGCCTTTTGATCTGGTCAAGGGCAGCAGCATGACCAATGGCAGCGTAGGCGATCTGGTGGTCAGCAACGGCCGGGTTCTGACCGTCAATTACAAGGGCGGCCAACAGACGATTCTGGTGCCGGAGGATGTGCCGATCGTCAATCTGGTGCCGGGGGATCGCAGCTTGTTGAAGGTGGGGGTGAAGATCGTGACGTTTGTGACCCAGAGTGCCGACGGGACATTGACCGCTCAATCCATCTCGGCCGGCAAGGACGGTGTGACGCCGCCGATGTAACGGTATCCCACAAAAAAGGCGACCTTCACAGGTCGCCTCTTTCATTGAACTCAGTGATTACTGGCCGTTGTAAATCTGGTCGAAAACCCCACCATCATTGAAGTGAGTCTTCTGCACGGTGCGCCAGTCACCAAAGGTCTTCTCCACCGACAGGAAATCCACTTTCGGGAAGCGATCGGTGTATTTCGCCAGCACCGCCGGGTCACGCGGACGCAGGTAGTTGGCAGCCGCAATTTCCTGACCTTCCGGCGACCACAGGTATTTCAGATACTCCTCGGCCGCCGCGCGAGTGCCTTTCTTGTCGACGGTTTTGTCGACCACCGACACCGGCGGCTCGGCTTCGGCGGAAACACTTGGGTAAATCACTTCGAACTGATCACGACCAAACTCGCGAGCAATCATTTCCGCTTCGTTTTCGAAGGTCACCAGCACGTCGCCGATCTGGTTGGTCATGAACGTAGTCGTGGCGGCGCGGCCACCGGTATCCAGCACCGGCGCTTGTTTGAACAGTTTGCCGACGAAGGCTTTTGCCTTGTTTTCGTCACCGCCATTTTTCAGCACATAGCCCCAGGCCGAGAGGTAGGTGTAGCGGCCGTTGCCCGAGGTTTTCGGGTTGGGGACGATCACCTGCACGCCGTCCTTGAGCAGGTCCGGCCAGTCTTTCAGGGCTTTCGGGTTACCTTTGCGCACGATGAATACGGTGGCCGAAGTGAACGGCGCGCTGTTGTTCGGCAGGCGTGTGACCCAGTTGTCCGGGACCAGTTTGCCGTTGTCCGCCAGGGCGTTGATGTCGGTGGCCATGTTCATGGTGATGACGTCAGCCGGCAGGCCATCGATCACCGAGCGCGCCTGTTTGCTGGAGCCGCCGAAGGACATCTGCAGCGTGATGTTTTCGTTGTGCTCGGCTTGCCAGTGTTTCTGGAAGGCAGCGTTGTAGTCCTTGTAGAAATCTCGCATCACGTCGTAGGAAACGTTAAGCAGGGTCGGTGCGGCCTGAGCCAGGCTGCTCAAGGCCAGGCCAGCGGCCAGAAGTGAGGCGCCAAAGAGTTTTTTCACTGCGCATTCCTTGTTTTATCAAACGTGTTCGATGGAGATTATTGGCAATTTGCCAGCGACTATAGCCGGACTCGCATAGTCGCTTAAAGATTAAAAAACACTTTGCTTATTCCATTTTCTTGAACAACGCATTGCCACAACGAGAGCAGAACGCCGCGCTGTGCTCGTGGCTGTTTTTCTTGCAGACCGGGCAATCGTGTTGCAGTTGATCACCGCGCATGGCGTTGGCCAGTTCCGCGGTAAAGATCCCCGTCGGCACAGCGATGATCGAGTAACCGGTGATCATCACCAGGGATGAAATCACCTGGCCCAGCGGCGTCTTGGGCACGATGTCGCCAAAACCCACGGTGGTCAGCGTCACGATAGCCCAATAGATCCCTTTGGGGATGCTGGTGAAGCCGTGCTCCGGGCCTTCGATCACGTACATCAAGGTGCCGAACACCGTCACCAGGGTGCTGACGCTGAGCAGAAATACGACGATTTTCTGCTTGCTGCCGCGCAACGCCGACATCAAATAGTTGGCTTGTTTCAGATACGGGCTGAGCTTGAGGACGCGGAAAATCCGCAGCATTCGTATGATCCGGATGATCAGCAGGTACTGCGCATCGCTGTAATACAGCGCGAGGATACCCGGCACGATCGCGAGCAAATCCACCAGTCCATAGAAGCTGAACGCGTAGCGCAGCGGCTTGGGCGAGCAATACAGGCGCAGGCCGTATTCGATGACGAAAATGACGGTGAAGCCCCATTCGATGTACGCCAGCACGTCGGCGTAGTTCTGGTGAACGCTGTCGATACTGTCCAGAACCACGATCACCAGGCTGGCGAGGATGATCAACAACAAGATGCTGTCGAAGCGCCGACCGGCCCGGGTGTCGGTCTGGAAGATCATGACGTAAAGCTCTTCACGCCAGTTTTTGCTGCTGTCCATGGATAACGCCTGAATCGAGAATCAGCGCAGCCTAGGGTGATTCTCCCCGCTAGCGCAAGGTGCGCTGTCCATGGCGGACTGACGCAACACCCGAATGCCAGCGCGAATCAGCCAGCAGGCAAGAATGAACGGCGCGGTCAGCGTTGCCAGGCCCAGTGCGGCGAACCCCGGCGTGAGCAATACCGCGAGCAGAATGCCGAGCAGCGGCAGCCAGGGTTGGCGGCGTTGCGGGCTGAAGGCGAGGGCGGCGAGTACCGCGTTGTAACCGCTCAAACCCTGCAAGGCATTTGAAGTTTCGCCATGCAGAAGGGCAAATCCGAGGCCGGCAGCGGAGCCCAGCAGCGCCCAGACAAAGGCGTGGCGATCGGCGATCAGTAATCCGGCGGCAATCAGCGCGCCGGCCAGGGGATGGCCGAGAAACATGACTTGCCCCAGGCCTTTCAATTCGGCAGCGAGCAGGTTGAGGGTGTTCAGTTCGATCAGCGGCGCGGGTTGCTGTGGTGCGGCAAAGCCGAGCAATAACCAGCTCAACCCAACGAAGGGTGCGGTGTACGCCGGTAGACATCGATGATCGCGAGCACCTTTGAGCCATTGCTGAGTGAACATCGCACTCAGGCCGCCGCAGGCGATGATCAGCGGTGGCAACAGTGCTGACCATGGGAAATACAGGCTCAGCAGCAGGCCGAGCAAAATACCGTTGTAACTGAACAGCCCGGCCTGACGATCCGCCTTGGCATACCCGCGACGTTGCGCGGTAAGCAACCCGGCGACACCGCCCAGCAGCGCACCGCCGAGCAGAGCGGGCGCGGTGAAAAGAATCGCTAACAGACACAACAGCCCGCTCAGCGGATGGCGCTGGAGAAAGATCTGGCTGAAGCCGTTAAGCAGGGCGGTCGCCCAGTCGGGGCAGTGGGTGTTGAAGTGGTTGGCAGGCATGGGTGGGGTCTAGGGCAGAGGAAAATCCAGGGTCTTGCACAAACCTGTGGCGAGGGAGCTTGCTCCCGCTGGGCTGCGGAGCAGCCCTGAAATCAGCAATGCGGTCTTTCTGTTGAAACCGTCATGCCAAAGCGACGACTGCTTCGCAGCCGAGCGGGAGCGAGCTCCCTCGCCACAGGGGTAGTTCTTACCGGGGTAGCTCTTACAGGGGGAGTTCTTTAGAGCAATGTCTCGATGCGCAACGAATTGGTTGACCCCGGCTGCCCAAAGGGCACGCCCGCGGTAATCAGCAGCGTATCCCCGCGCTGAGCCATCCCCTGAGCCTGGGCGATTTCCAGCGCCGTCGAGCACACTTCATCCACCTGTCGCAGTCGATCGTTGACCACCGAGTGCACGCCCCACGCCACCGTCAATCGCCGGGCGGTTTGCAGGTTTGGCGTCAGGTTGAGGATCGGCACCGTCGGCCGCTCCCGTGCGGCCCGCAGGCTCGAAGTGCCGGACTCGCTGTAGTTCACCAGCACCGCCACCGGCAGCACGTTGCTGATGCGGCGGATCGCGCAACTGATCGCGTCCGACACCGTGGCCTCGGCTTTTGGCCGGCTCACGTCCAGTTGGGTCTGATAATCCGGGCCGTTTTCCACCTGGCGGATGATCTTGCTCATCATCTGCACGGCTTCCAGCGGGTACTCGCCAGACGCGGTTTCCGCCGACAGCATCACCGCATCCGCGCCTTCGGCCACCGCGTTGGCGACGTCGGTGACTTCGGCGCGGGTCGGGGCCGGGGAGAAGCGCATCGACTCCAGCATCTGCGTCGCCACCACCACCGGTTTGCCGAGTTGGCGGCAGGTGCCGATGATGTTTTTCTGAATCTGCGGCACGCTTTCGGCCGGCACTTCCACGCCCAGATCACCGCGAGCGACCATGATCGCATCGCTCAATTCAGCGATTTCCCGCAGCTGAGTCACGGCCGATGGCTTCTCGATCTTGGCCATCAAGAACGCTTTGTCGCCGATCAGCGCGCGGGCTTCGCGGATGTCTTCCGGGCGTTGCACGAACGACAGCGCGACCCAGTCCACCCCCAGCTCCAGACCGAAGCTCAAATCACGGCGGTCCTTGGCGGTCAGCGGGCTCAGGTCGAGCACCGCTTGCGGCACGTTGACGCCTTTGCGGTCCGACAGCTCGCCGCCGTTGAGCACCGTGGTGTCGATGGCGTCGGCGTACTTGGTCACCACTCGCAGACGCAACTTACCGTCATCCAGCAGCAGGTCCATGCCGGGCTCCAGCGCGGCGATGATTTCCGGGTGGGGCAGGTTGACCCGGCGCTCGTCCCCCGGCGTTGCATCCAGATCCAGGCGCAGCGCCTGGCCGCGATACAGCTGCACTTTGCCCTGGGCGAATTTGCCGACCCGCAGTTTCGGACCTTGCAGGTCCATCAGAATCCCCAGCGGATAATTCAGCTGGCGCTCGACTTCACGAATCCACTGATAGCGCTGCGCATGGTCGGCGTGATCGCCGTGGCTGAAGTTCAGGCGAAAGATATTGACCCCGGCGCGCACCAGTTCACGGATATCGTCGATCCCGTCGGTGGCCGGGCCGAGGGTGGCGAGGATTTTGACCTTCTTGTCAGGCGTCATGTTTAGGGCTCTCGAGAATCAGAATGGCGCGGAAGTCGTTGACGTTGGTACGGGTCGGCTCGGTGACGATCAGTGCATCGAGCGCCGCGAAGTAGCCATAGCCATTGTTATTGTCCAGCTCATCGCAGGCAGTGAGGCCGAGGGCGGCGGCACGGGCATAGCTGTCCGGAGTCATGATGGCGCCGGCGTTGTCTTCGGAGCCGTCGATGCCGTCGGTGTCACCGGCCAGGGCGTAGACGCCGGGCAGGCCTTTGAGGCTGTCGGTCAGGCTCAACAGGAATTCGGCGTTGCGCCCGCCACGGCCATTGCCGCGCACGGTGACGGTGGTTTCGCCGCCGGACAGAATCACGCACGGCGCCGCCAGCGGCTGGCCGTGCTGGACGATCTGCCGCGCAATGCCGGCGTGGACCTTCGCCACTTCCCGGGATTCACCTTCCAGGTCGCCGAGAATCAACGGGCTGAAACCCGCCTGACGGGCTTTCACCGCCGCCGCTTCCAGTGACTGCTGTGGGCGGGCGATCAATTGGAAATGACTGCGGGCCAGGCTCGGATCGCCAGGTTTGACCGTCTCCGACTCGGGACTTTGCAGCCAGGTGCGCACCGAGGCCGGGACTTCGATGGCATAACGCTTGAGGATCGCCAACGCTTCAGCCGAGGTGCTCGGGTCGGCCACGGTGGGGCCGGAGGCGATGACGGTGGCGAGGTCGCCCGGCACATCGGAAATCGCATAGGTGTAAACCGTGGCGGGCCAGCAGGCTTTGCCCAGACGCCCACCCTTGATCGCCGAGAGGTGCTTGCGCACGCAGTTCATCTCGCCAATGGTCGCGCCGGATTTGAGCAGCGCTTTGTTGATCGATTGCTTGTCGGCGAGGGTGATGCCGGCGGCGGGCAAGGCGAGCAGGGCAGAGCCACCGCCCGAGAGCAGGAAGATCACGCGGTCGTCTTCGCTCAGGTCGCTGACCAGTTCCAGAACCCGTTTCGCGACGGCCAGACCGGCAGCATCCGGCACCGGGTGCGCGGCTTCGACCACTTCGATTTTTTCGCACGGGGCACCGTGGCCGTAGCGGGTCACCACCAGGCCAGACACTTCACCCTGCCAGCAGCGTTCGACCACCTGGGCCATGGCTGCGGCGGCTTTACCGGCGCCGATGACGATCACCCGACCGCTGCGGTCGGTTGGCAAATGGGCTTCAAGGACATGCTGCGGATGGGCCGCGTCGACGGCTGTGGCAAACAGCTCGCGCAGCAATTGTTGCGGATTGACCGACATGGCGGGCTCCCGGAATTCTTGTTATTGGGTTTGTCGCGGACCCTGTGGGAGCGACTCTGTGGCGAGGGGGCTTGTCGGAACGCCGCACCGCCCCGTTGGGTTGCGAAGCAGCCCCAAAATCTGTGATGCACTGAAGATCTTGTGAGTGCTACGCACTCAAACGGGGGCAAGCCCCCTCGCCACAGGCTCGCTCCTGCAGGTTTGATGCGGTTTGGGGCAGGGCTTACTTCTTGTCGCGAATCGAGAAATTCGCCATGTGTTCCAGGCCCTTGATCAGCGCCGAGTGATCCCAGTTGCTGCCACCGATGGCCGCACAGGTGCTGAACACCTGTTGGGTATTGGCGGTGTTCGGCAGGTTGATGTTCAGCTCGCGCGCACCGGCCAGGGCCAGGTTCAGGTCCTTCTGGTGCAGGCTGATGCGGAAGCCCGGGTCGAAGGTGCCCTTGATCATGCGCTCGCCGTGAACTTCCAGGATCTTCGACGAGGCGAAACCACCCATCAGCGCTTCACGCACTTTCGCTGGGTCGGCACCGTTTTTCGAGGCGAACAGCAGCGCTTCGGCCACGGCCTGGATGTTCAGCGCGACGATGATCTGGTTCGCCACTTTCGCGGTTTGCCCGTCGCCGTTGCCACCGACCAGGGTGATGTTCTTGCCCATGGCCTGGAACAGCGGCAGGGCGCGTTCGAAGGCATCGGCCTCACCACCGACCATGATGCTCAGGGTCGCAGCCTTGGCGCCGACTTCACCGCCGGAAACCGGTGCGTCGAGGTATTGCGCGCCTTTCTCGTTGATTTTGGCGGCGAAGGTTTTGGTGGCGGTCGGCGAGATCGAGCTCATGTCGATCACGACTTTGCCCTTGCTGACACCCGCCGCAACACCGTCGGCGCGGAACAGCACGTCATCGACCTGCGGGGTATCCGGCACCATGACGATGATGAATTCGGCTTCCTGGGCGACTTCTTTCGGGTTGGCCAGCGCAACGGCGCCAGCAGCCAGCAGATCGGCAGGGGCGGCGTCGTGGTGCGCCGACAGGAACAGGCTGTGACCGGCTTTCTGCAGGTTCAACGCCATTGGGTGGCCCATGATGCCGGTGCCGATAAATCCGATTTTAGCCATGAGAAAATCCTCTTGTTTTTATTGCTCTATTCGCAAAATTCGTGGGGTGGCAGCGAGGACGCCTTCGCGGGCAAGCCTCGCTCCTACAGACAACCCAGGCCCCTGTAGGAGCGAGCGGTGCGGCGATCCGACTTGCCCGCGAAGAACGATGACACGGTGCCGGATCAAACAGCGTTATGGGTTTTCAACCAGCCCAGGCCCGCTTCAGTCGTGGTCAGCGGCTTGTATTCACAGCCGACCCAACCCTGATAACCGATGCGGTCCAGATGTTCGAACAGGAAGCGGTAGTTGATTTCACCTGTGCCCGGTTCGTTGCGCCCTGGGTTGTCTGCCAATTGCACGTGGTTGATCTCGTCCAGGTGCGCGGCCATGGTGCGGGCCAGGTCGCCCTCCATGATTTGCATGTGATAGATGTCGTATTGCAGGAACAGGTTGGCGCTGCCGACCTGTTCGCGAATCGACAGGGCTTGCGCCGTGTTGTTCAGGTAGAAGCCCGGAGTGTCGCGGGTGTTGATCGCTTCCATCACCAGTTTGATGCCCGCCGCTTGCAGCTTGTCGGCCGCGTACTTGAGGTTGGCGACGAAGGTTTTTTCCACGGTGGCCTCGTCGACGCCTTGTGGACGAATACCGGCCAGGCAGTTGACCTGGGTGTTGCCCAGCACTTGGGCGTAGGCAATGGCCAGATCGACACCGGCGCGGAACTCTTCGACCCGATCCGGCAGGCACGCGATACCGCGTTCGCCCTTGGCCCAGTCACCGGCCGGCAGGTTGAACAGCACCTGGGTCAGACCGTTGGCATCGAGCCTGGCCTTGATTTCGGCAGAGCTGAAGTCATAGGGGAACAGGTATTCGACACCACTGAAGCCGGCCTTGGCGGCAGCGTCGAAACGGGCAAGAAAATCCTGCTCGGTGAACAGCATGGACAGGTTGGCTGCGAAACGCGGCATGGTGGTCTCCCGTATATGTGTGAGGCCTCCTGTGGGAGCCGGCTTGCTGGCGATGGAGGTGTATCAATCGACATTGATGTGATTGACACATCGCCATCGCCAGCAAGCCGGCTCCCACAGGGGAACGATCAGCAGTTAATCGAGCAGCGAAATCGCCGTTGGCGCATCGTTGCCGACCAGCGCCAGGTCTTCGAATTCGTTGACGGCGTTGATTTCGGTGCCCATGGAAATGTTGGTCACGCGCTCCAGAATGATCTCGACGATTACCGGCACCTTGAACTCTTCGATCATCTCCTGAGCCTTGCGCAGGGCAGGCTGGATCTGGCCCGGTTCGAATACCCGCAGGGCCTTGCAACCCAGGCCTTCGGCGACCGCGACATGGTCGACACCGTAGCCGTTGAGCTCTGGAGCGTTGAGGTTGTCGAAGGACAGCTGCACGCAGTAGTCCATGTCGAAACCGCGCTGCGCCTGACGGATCAGCCCCAGGTACGAGTTGTTCACCACGACGTGGATGTACGGCAGCTTGAACTGCGCGCCCACCGCCAGTTCTTCGATCATGAACTGGAAGTCGTAGTCGCCCGAGAGCGCCACCACCTTGCGGGTCGGATCGGCCTTGACCACGCCGAGCGCGGCCGGAATGGTCCAGCCCAACGGGCCGGCCTGGCCGCAGTTGATCCAGTGACGCGGTTTGTAGACGTGCAGGAACTGCGCGCCGGCAATCTGCGACAGACCGATGGTGCTGACGTAGCAGGTGTCCTTGCCGAACACCTGGTTCATCTCTTCGTAAACGCGCTGCGGCTTGACCGGCACGTTGTCGAAGTGAGTCTTGCGCTGCAGGCTGGCTTTGCGCTGCTGACAGTCTTGCAGCCAGGCGCTGCGGTTTTTCAGTTTGCCGGCGGCTTGCCACTCGCGAGCGACTTCGATGAACACGGTCAACGCGGCAGCGGCGTCGGACACGATGCCCAGGTCCGGGGTGAACACGCGGCCGATCTGGGTCGGTTCGATGTCGACGTGAATGAATTTGCGGCCTTCGGTGTAAACGTCGACCGAACCGGTGTGACGGTTGGCCCAGCGGTTACCGACACCCAGCACCACGTCGGACTTCAGCATCGTGGCGTTGCCATAACGGTGCGAGGTTTGCAGGCCGACCATGCCGACCATCAGCGGGTGATCGTCCGGGATGGTGCCCCAGCCCATCAGGGTCGGGATGACCGGAATACCGGTCAGCTCGGCGAACTCCACCAGCAACTCGCTGGCGTCGGCATTGATGATGCCGCCACCGGCCACCAGCAATGGGCGTTCAGCCTGGTCGAGCATGGCCAGGGCTTTTTCCACCTGCACGCGGGTCGCGCTCGGCTTGGCCAATGGCAGCGGCTGGTAGGCGTCGATGTCGAATTCGATTTCGGCCATCTGCACGTCGAACGGCAGGTCGATCAGCACCGGGCCCGGACGGCCGGAACGCATCTCATAGAAGGCTTTCTGGAACGCGTAAGGCACCTGGCCCGGCTCCAGAACCGTGGTCGCCCACTTGGTGACCGGCTTGACTATGCTGGTGATGTCGACGGCCTGGAAGTCTTCCTTGTGCATACGGGCCCGCGGTGCTTGCCCGGTGATGCACAGGATCGGGATCGAGTCGGCCGAAGCGCTGTAGAGCCCGGTGACCATGTCAGTACCGGCAGGTCCCGATGTGCCGATGCACACGCCGATGTTGCCGGCCTTGGTGCGGGTGTAACCCTCGGCCATGTGCGAGGCGCCTTCAACGTGGCGAGCGAGGACGTGATCGATGCCACCGACCTTCTGCAAGGCGGAGTACAGCGGGTTGATCGCGGCGCCCGGGATGCCAAAAGCGGTATCGACCCCTTCGCGGCGCATCACCAGAACGGCGGCTTCGATTGCTCTCATTTTGCTCATGGTTTTGTGCCTCTTACGTTTTGTAATTGTATACAAGTGGCTTTGCGCAGAGTGTATTCACGGCGGACGGCGCAGGTCAATCCATTTTCTCAAGCGGCTGTTTCATTCGTCGGAAGCCCAAATAACTGTGGCTTTTCGTCGCATGTCGCGCTTTTCGAAAATTATTGTATACAAAAAAATAATTCATTGTGTTCTATTTGTTGCATCGGATTGCGCAACACAAAGCAATCCAACGGCTTTCCCTATAACAAAATGAGGACGGCACCATGAGCGCTTTAACCTTGAAAGTCGCAGTCAACCTGGCCGATCAGGCCATCACCGCGGGGCGGGCGATCTCTGCCGCGCCATTGACCGTTGCAGTACTGGATGCCGGCGGGCACCTGATAACGCTGCAACGGGAAGACGGCGCCAGCCTGCTGCGTCCGCAGATCGCCATCGGCAAGGCCTGGGGCGCGATTGCCCTGGGCAAGGGCTCACGCCTGCTGGCACAGGACGCCCAACAACGCCCGGCCTTCTTCGCCGCGCTGAATAGTCTGGGGCAGGGCAGCGTCGTCCCGGTACCCGGCGGCGTGTTGGTTCGGGATCAGGACGGGACTGTGTTGGGAGCGGTGGGCATCAGCGGTGATCTGTCAGATGTCGATGAGCAATGTGCGATCCGCGCGATCGAGGGGCAGGGGTTGAAGGCGGATGCGGGGGTGGCTGGTTGATCTTCGGCGCCTGATTTACCGCTTTCGCGAGCTTGCTCGCGAAAGTGCCTTGCGGACGAAAACAGCTTTTTAGCTGCCTGCTTTCTCCGTTGAAATTTCCATCCGGTAAATTCCGGATTTTTAGAATTTTGTGCGAAACATTTGGCTGTTGCCGAATATTTTCGCAAGAAAATTCATAGGTATCACTCGTATCATTCTCTCGGAACAGGCCGAGAGCTTTACAATGAAAACAACACTGTCGTGGTGGGATATCAGCCCGCCTCTGAGCACCGCTACACCTACCTGGCCGGGTGACACACCTTTCCAGGAAGAGCGCGTTTGGACGTTCGGACCCGAGTGTCCGGTGAATGTCGGGCGTATCACCCTGTCGCCTCACACGGGGGCCCATGTCGACGCGCCGCTGCATTACAGCGCTGATGGAGTGGCCATTGGCGATGTGTCGCTCGATGTCTATATGGGGCCTTGCCGTGTGCTGCATTGCCTGAATAGCGGCCGGCTGGTACACCCCGAGCAGCTTGAAGGTCGCTTGCAAGACCTGCCTGAACGGGTGCTGCTGCGCACCTGGCAACAAGCGCCATTGAGCGCCTGGGATCCGGATTTCACCGCCGTCGCCAAAGAAACCGTCGACCTGCTGGCGAACCTCGGTGTGCGCTTGATCGGTATCGATACGCCGTCGCTGGACCCTCAGCAATCCAAAACCATGGATTCGCACAATGCCGTAGCCCGACATGGCATGGCCATCCTCGAGGGCATCGTGCTCGATGACGTCCCGGAAGGGGACTATGAATTGATCGCGCTGCCGCTGCGTTTTGCCCATCTGGACGCCAGTCCGGTCAGGGCAATTTTGCGTCCACTGAATAAACCGCAACTTGAGGAGCCGACTCAATGAGCCAATGCCCCTATTCACCTGCAAACCAGACGGAAGAATGGCATAACGCCGAGCTGAATTTTTCCGACTCCATGAGCTACGGCGACTACCTGGATCTGGGGCGCATTCTCAGCGCACAGCACCCGTTATCTCCGGACCATAACGAGATGCTGTTCATCATCCAGCATCAGACGTCAGAGCTGTGGATGAAGCTGATGCTGCACGAGCTCAAAGCCGCTCGTGAACACATTCGACAGGGAGAGTTGCCGCCCGCGTTCAAGATGCTGGCGCGGGTCTCGCGGATTTTTGATCAACTGGTGCATGCCTGGACGGTGCTGGCCACCATGACACCCACCGAGTACCACGCGATACGGCCGTTTCTGGGGCAGTCATCGGGCTTTCAGTCGTTCCAGTACCGCGAGATCGAATTCATTCTGGGCAACAAAAGCGCGACCCTGTTGCGCCCCCACGCGCATCGGCCGGAACTGTTGCAGGCGCTTGAAAAGGCGATCGCCACACCGTCGCTGTATGACGAGGCGATTCGCTTGATGGCCAGCGCAGGCTTGACCATCGACCCACAGCGTTTCGAGCGCGATCCGAGCAGTCCGACGGCGCATGACGCGTCGGTCGAAGCCGCCTGGCGCGAGGTCTACACTGACCCTTCGCGTTATTGGGATCTCTATCAGCTGGCGGAGAAACTCATCGACCTTGAGGACTCGTTCCGTCAATGGCGCTTCCGGCATGTGACCACGGTCGAGCGGATCATCGGCTTTCAACCAGGGACCGGTGGCACAGAAGGTGTCGGTTATCTGCGCAAGATGCTCGATACCGTGTTGTTCCCGGAGTTGTGGCGAGTGCGCTCAACTCTTTAATTTACCGAGAATGATGTTTGAACGCTTAAACCGAGCGGCAATTGAGTAAATTGACGCATTCAAACCATGCCTGACCATAACAATTAAAAGGTAACCAGATGGCGGATGAAATCTTGAGGCAAGGCGAGCTCAAGCGAGGGCTGAAAAATCGTCATATTCAGCTGATCGCATTGGGCGGAGCGATAGGGACCGGGTTGTTTCTCGGCTCTGCCGGAGTACTCAAATCGGCCGGGCCGTCGATGATCCTCGGCTATGCGATTGCCGGCTTCATCGCCTTTCTGATCATGCGCCAGCTGGGCGAGATGATTGTCGAGGAACCGGTGGCCGGCTCCTTCAGTCATTTTGCCCACAAGTACTGGGGCGGCTATGCCGGCTTTCTGTCCGGCTGGAACTACTGGGTGCTGTATGTGCTGGTGGGCATGGCCGAGTTGACGGCTGTCGGCAAGTACGTGCAGTTCTGGTGGCCGGAAGTCCCCTCCTGGGTCAGCGCGGCAGTGTTCTTCGTCCTGGTCAATTTGATCAATATGATGAACGTCAAAGTCTTCGGCGAAATGGAGTTCTGGTTCGCAATCATCAAGGTCGTCGCGATCATTGGCATGATCGTCCTGGGCTGCTACATGTTGTTCAGCGGAACGGGCGGCCCGCAGGCCTCGGTCAGCAATCTGTGGAGTCACGGCGGCTTCTTTCCCAACGGCACCACTGGGTTGCTGATGTCCATGGCGTTCATCATGTTCTCCTTCGGCGGCCTGGAACTGGTCGGCATCACCGCCGCTGAAGCCAGCGAGCCGGGTAAGGTGATTCCCAAGGCGATCAACCAGGTGGTTTATCGCGTGCTGATCTTCTACGTCGGCGCACTCACCGTGTTGTTGTCGCTGTATCCGTGGGATCAACTGCTACAGACACTGGGCGCTTCGGGCGATGCCTATAGCGGCAGCCCGTTCGTGCAGATCTTCTCCTTGATCGGCAGCGACACCGCAGCGCACATCCTCAATTTCGTGGTGCTCACCGCAGCGCTCTCTGTCTATAACAGTGGCGTCTACTGCAACAGCCGCATGCTCTATGGCCTGGCCGAACAGGGCGACGCACCCAAGGCGCTGATGAAACTGAACAAGCAGGGCGTGCCTCTACTGGCGCTGGGCGTATCTGCGTTGATCACCATGCTGTCCGTGCTGGTTAACTACCTCGCCCCGCATCAAGCGCTTGAGTTGCTCTTTGCACTGGTGGTCGCATCGCTGATGATCAACTGGGCGATGATCAGCCTGACGCACCTGAAATTTCGCAAAATCATGGGCCAGCGAGGTATCGTGCCGGGCTTCAAGGCGTTCTGGTTCCCTTACAGTAATTACCTGTGCCTGGCCTTCATGGCCATGATCGTCTGCGTCATGCTGATGATTCCAGGGATACGCGCTTCAGTCTTCGCCATACCGGTGTGGGTGTTGATCATCTTCGGTTTTTACCGGATGCGTATGGCCAAGGATCGGGCCTTGCCGATAGTTCAATAGCCTTTGCCGTGGGTGCGCCGTGATGAGTAGCAACGCTGATCCGCAGTTTCGCGACATTCGTATCGATCACTATGACCTCGAGGGTGCAAGGAGCTGGATGTCTGGTATCTGCGGGCCGCACCGCCTCCAGACTTCGACGCCCGAGCGGATCCGCTTTCATCACAGCGCCAATGTGTTCAAGTCGATGGCCACGACCCTGGGCACGCTCTCGTACGGCACCGATGTCACCATCGATATCGAAGACGCCGAGCACTTCAGCAGTTACAGCCTGAGTTTGCCTTTGGTGGGCGAGCAGGAGCTGAGCAAGAATGGCAGCGTGTCGAAATCCAACCGCGATCAAGGGGTGATCATTTCCCCGAACGAGAACCAGATGCTGGCGATCTCCGGCGACTGCCGCAAAGTTCAGGTGGTGATCACCCGCGTCGCCATGAGCGAGTCGCTGGAGGGCATGCTGCAGCGACCGTTGGATACGCCGCTGCGTTTCGAGCCGGTGATGGATGCGGTGGACGGCGCGTCGGCCTCGTGGTGGCGCATGGCGCGTTATTTCATCGCGGAGCTGGAACGCAGCAATGAACTGTACGAACAGGTGGTCTTCACTCGGGACATCGAAAGCTCATTGATCAAAGGCTTGATCCTCGCCCAGCCGAACAACTACTCCGAAGAATTGCGCAACGTGCTCGGCGTGAAACTGCCGCACTACCTGATCAGGGCCAAGCAATACATTCACGACAATGCTCGCGAAGCCTTGCACCTGGAGGATATCGAGGTCGCGGCCGGGGTCTCGCGTTTCAAGCTGTGCGAGGCGTTCAAGAAGTACTTCGCCCTGTCGCCGATGGTCTACCTGAAAAAGTACCGGTTGAACGCTGTGCGCCAGGAAATCCTCGAACACGGCTCGGCGCGCAATATTTCTGCGATTGCCATGGGCTGGGGCTTTACGCATTTGGGACGTTTTTCCGCCGAATACCGCAAGTTGTTCGACGAGTCCCCCAGCACGACCTTGCAGCGTAACGAAGCCCGGCGCATGCGCGGGGGCTGAATATCCCGGTGTCCAGAATTGAATCAGATCTGCGACAGCAGCCTGATGAAGCTCTATTTGTGGCGAGGGAGCTTGCTCCCGCTGGGCTGCGAAGCAGCCCTAAAGCCTGCGGATGGGGGATCTCTGACAAACCTCGGTTGCGAATTTCAGGACCGCTTCGCGCTCCAGCGGGAGCAAGCTCCCTCGCCACAATTGATCACCTGATCATCGATATCCATTAACTGGCGCTCACTTACGCACCACCAAATCAAGCAACGTCTCCCGCTCCTTGATTTTCTGCAACACGATTTCCGAGCGGATATCAGTCACCCCCGCCGTGCGGTTCAGTTGGTTGACGATGAAGTCGGAGAAGTGTTTGACGTTGCGCGCCTGGACCCGCAGCACATAGTTGCTCGCCCCGGTAATCACGTAGGCGGTGACCACTTCCGGCCACAACTGGACCTTCTTGATGAAGGTCTCGTGCCAGTCCTCGACGTCCTGTCGCAATGACACATGGACGATGGCTTCCAGTTCGACTCCCAGCTTCTCTGCGTTCAGCATCGCGCGATAGCCAGTGATGATTCCTTCACTTTCCAGCAAGCGTAAACGGCGCAAACAGGCCGACGGCGACAGTGCGACCTTCTCTGCCATTTCGTGGTTGCTGATACGGCCATCTCGTTGCAAGAGATGCAGGATCCGCAGGTCTGTCGGGTCGAGAGTCATGGCTAGAATAAATCCTCGATATTTGGCGTTGGATTCGAATTTTCTACGAGATAAATACTAGATGGCTGCTTACTTTGCACGAAAATTCTCTAAAGCTTCGTTCATTATTTCCTCATCGTGAAGGCGCAAATAACGCCTGAAACACGACACCCACACCCGACTATTGCGATCTGCCCGGACGGCACTTCTTTCAAAAAGCAGGACACCCAATGACTACAAGAAACGATTGTCTGACGCTTGATGCGCAGGACGCTCTGGCCCCTCTGCGTCAGCAGTTTGCGCTCCCCGAAGGGGTGATCTATCTCGACGGCAACTCCCTCGGCGCGCGCCCGGTCGCAGCGCTGGCGCGTGCTCAGGCAGTGATCGCCGATGAATGGGGCAATGGCCTGATCCGCAGTTGGAACAGCGCTGGCTGGCGCGATTTGCCTGAGCGTCTGGGCAATCGACTGTCGGGGCTGATTGGCGCCGGTGACGGCGAAGTGGTGGTGACCGACACCACCTCGATCAACCTGTTCAAGGTACTCAGCGCCGCCCTGCGCGTGCAGGCCACGCGGGCACCGACGCGGCGGGTGATCGTCAGCGAGACCAGCAACTTTCCGACTGACCTGTATATCGCCGAAGGTCTGGCGGACATGCTGCAGCAGGGCTACAGCCTGCGTCTGGTCGACAGCCCGCAAGAGCTGGCGCAAGCGATTGACCAGGACACCGCGGTGGTCATGCTCACCCACGTCAACTACAAGACCGGCTACATGCACGACATGCAGGCCCTGACCGCGCTGACCCATGAATGCGGCGCGCTGGCCATCTGGGACCTGGCGCATTCCGCCGGGGCGGTGCCGGTCGACCTGCATCAGGCGCGCGCCGACTACGCCATCGGTTGCACCTACAAGTACCTCAATGGCGGTCCGGGCTCGCAAGCTTTCGTCTGGGTTTCCCCTGAGTTGTGCGATCTGGTGGCGCAACCGCTGTCCGGCTGGTTCGGTCATTCGCGGCAGTTCGCCATGGAGTCGCATTACCAGCCGAGCAGCGGAATCGCCCGCTATTTGTGCGGCACCCAGCCCATCACTTCATTGGCGATGATCGAGTGTGGTCTGGATGTCTTCGCCCAGACCGACATGGCCAGCCTGCGCAGCAAGTCCCTGGCGCTGACGGACCTGTTCATCCAGTTGGTCGAGCAGCGCTGCGCCGCTCACGAGCTGACCCTGGTCACTCCACGCGAACACGCCAAGCGTGGCAGCCATGTCAGTTTCGAACATCCCCAAGGTTATGCGGTGATCCAGGCCTTGATCGCCCGTGGCGTGATCGGCGACTACCGCGAGCCGCGGATCATGCGGTTCGGCTTCACCCCGCTGTACACCCGCTTCACCGAGGTCTGGGATGCGGTGCAGATCCTCGGCGAAATACTTGATCAGAAAACCTGGTCGCAAGAACAATTCCAGATCCGCCACAGCGTCACCTGATACCCCCCGAGCCTTTGTCCTGCTGCCGCGAATTTCCCGGCAGCAGGGCTTCGGTCGCCTCCGATAAGCACTTCTGTGAAAACACAATAATAAGGAACACGCAGAATGAAATTGTCCCTTTGGCCCGCCTTGCCGCTCGCCATTACCAGCTGTCTCGGCCAAGTGGCCCATGCCGCACCCGACAATGGATTCGTTGAAGACAGCAGCCTGACCCTGACCCATCGCAATTTCTATTTCTACCGCAACAACCTCAACAACCCGGGCGGCCAGAACTATCGGGAGGAGTGGGCCCACGGACTTATGCTCGATTATCGTTCCGGCTATACCCAGGGCACAGTGGGTTTCGGAGTCGACGCCTACGCGCAGTTGGGTCTCAAGCTCGACAGCGGCAGGGGGCGTACCGGCACCGGTTTGTTGCCGGTCGGTTCCGATGGACGCGCCGAGGATGAGTATTCCGAAGCGGGTGGCGCGCTCAAGGCGCGGATCTCGAAGACCGAACTCAAATACGGCAATCTGACACCGCTCAACCCGGTGTTCGGCACCGGCTCGGCGCGCCTGTTCACCACCTACGCCAATGGTTTCCAGCTGACCAGCAACGAGTTGAAAGGACTGCAACTCGATGCCGGGCACTTCACCTCGGGCAATGACAGTGCGTCGACCAACGACGATGGCGCCCTCAAGGCGCTGTATGCCGGGGTGGAAACCCGTAGCGTCGATTATCTGGGCGGCAGTTATGCCCTGAGCGATCAATTGAGCGTCAGCCTGTACGGTTCGCAGTTCGCTGATATCTGGCGGCAGCACTACGCCAACGCCAACTACAGCTATGCCCTGAGCGGAAACCAGTCGCTGAACCTGGATTTCAACCTCTATCGCACCAACGACTATGGCCAACGCCTGGCCGGCAAGATCGACAACACTACCTGGTCGCTGGCCGCCGCGTACAAGGTGGGCGCGCACCGCTTGACCCTGGCCTACCAACGGGTCGATGGCGATGAACCGTTCGATTATCTCGGCTTCGATCAGCAGCCGGGCACCTCGGTATTCCTTGCCAACTCGGTACAGATCCTCGACTTCAACGCGCCCAATGAGCGTTCCTGGCAGCTGCGTTATGACCTGGACATGGCGCCCTTTGGCGTGCCGGGCCTGAGCTTCATGTCGCGCTATGTGAGCGGTGACCATATCGACGACAGCCACTACGACGGCGGCCCCAATGGTGCCTATGGACGTTACGGCAGTGACGGCAAGCGCTGGGAACGCGACCTTGAAGCGCGCTACGTGGTGCAGGAGGGCAAGGCCAAGGACCTGTCGATACGTGTGCGTCAGGCCAGTGTGCGTTCCACCGCCCAGGTGGCCCGGGCGGACACCACCGACAACAACGAAGTCCGGGTGATCGTCGAGTATCCGCTGAATATTTTCTGATCCGTGGATGATCCCCACCGGCAACCCAAACGATTTGCTCTCTTCAAGAAAGACAATATTCAGAGGAAAGAAAAATGACCGATAACGCCGGTTTTGAAAACATCTCCAAGCGTGAGCAGGGCCTCAGGCGCCAGCTCACCTCGGGTCAGATGAGCATGATCGCCATTGGCGGTGCGATTGGCACCGGGCTGTTCATGGGCAGTGCCTACGCCATTGGTTATGCCGGGCCGAGCGTGCTGCTCAGCTATGCGATTGGCGCGATCATCACCCTGCTGTTGATGGGCTGTCTGGCGGAAATGACGGTGGCCCATTCGACCTCCGGCTCGTTCGGCGCCTATGCCGAATTCTATGTCAGCCCATTGGCCGGGTTCCTGGTGCGCTATGCCTATTGGGCGGCGATTGTGCTGGCAGTGGGCACGGAAGTGACGGCGGTGGCGATGTACATGAAGTACTGGTTCGCCAACGTACCGGAATGGATCTGGATTGTTTCGTTCTCGAGCATGCTGATCGTGCTCAACGCCATCAGCGTGAAAACCTTCGGCACCTTCGAGTACTGGTTCTCGACCATCAAGATCGGTGCGATTGTCGGCTTCATCATCCTCGCGGTGTATGTGGTGTTCGGTTCCGGCAACGCGGATTACGGCGTGCACAATTACACCGCCCACGGCGGCTTCTTTCCCAATGGTCTGCAAGGCATGTGGATTGCGGTGATCGTCTCGATCTTCAGCTATCTGAGCGTGGAAATGATCGCAGTGGCCGCCGGCGAGGCGCAGGACCCGGAGCGGGCGGTGAAGAAGGCTTTTCGTGCGACCATCGTGCGGCTGGTGGTGTTCTACCTGCTGACCCTGGCCCTGATGCTGGCGATTGTGCCGTGGGTCCAGGCCGGTCAAGCGCAGAGCCCGTTCGTCACCGTCATGCAGACCATCGGCATTCCCGGCGCAACCGGCGTGATGAATTTCGTGATCCTGATTGCGGCGTTGTCGGCGATGAACAGTCAGCTCTACATCACCACCCGCATGATGTTCAGCCTGTCCCGCGGCGGTTATGCACCCAAGTCCATGGGGGTGTTGAGCAAGACCGGAATCCCGCTGAATGCCTTGTTGCTGTCGAGTTCCGGCATTGCCCTGGCAACGTTGCTCAATGTGCTGTACCCGGAAAGCTCCTTCACCTTGATGATGGCGATCTCGATGTTCGGCGCGATCTTCACCTGGTTCATGATCTTCCTGACCCACTACTGTTTCCGTCGCTACCACGAGCGCAACGGTGAACGGAAACTGTCCTTTCGCATGCGCCTGTTCCCGTACACCACGCTGTTGGGGCTGCTGCTGATGGGCGCGGTGATGATCACCACCTACT
Source organism: Pseudomonas sp. GW821-FHT03E01 (assembly GCF_059420765.1). Lineage (NCBI taxonomy): Bacteria > Pseudomonadati > Pseudomonadota > Gammaproteobacteria > Pseudomonadales > Pseudomonadaceae > Pseudomonas > Pseudomonas sp. GW821-FHT03E01. Next base: position 195,194 of record NZ_JBWKUI010000011.1, read on the forward strand.
TCACCGATGCCTTCAAAATGACCTTGGTATTCGGTGTGCCTTTCCTGCTGATCCTCACGATTGTCTACTGGATCTTCTTCAGAAAACCCAGGGCAGCCGTGGCGTTGAATCCGCTGCCGAAGGTTTAGAGGGCGCAAACATGCAATCCCGACCGGCAGTTTTCATGGACTGCCGAGTCGGCATTGATCCTGGGCCGCTATCAGTCCGGCTCACATCCCTTGAGCACCAACCGGATAATTGTCTGCGCCGCCGCTTCATAGTCGGCCTCATCCAGCTTGGCCTTGCCGGTCACTGCAGAAATCTGCCAGTCGAAATCGGCGTAGGTCTGGGTCGCGGCCCAGATGCTGAACATCAGGTGGTTGGGGTCGATCGGGGCGATCTGGCCGCGGTCGATCCAGGTCTGGATGCAGTCGATGTTGTGCCTGGCCTGGCCGTTGAGCTGCTCGACCAGGTCGGGGCTCAAATGCGGGGCGCCGTGCATGATTTCGCTGGCAAACACCTTGGAAGCGAAGGGCAGGTCGCGGGAGATGCGGATTTTCGAGCGGATGTAGCCACTGAGCACTTCGCTGGGCACGCCGTCGGCGTTGAACGGCGTCGAGGCTTGCAGGATAGGCTCGATGATGCTTTCCAGGACCTCGCGGTAGAGGTTTTCCTTGGATTTGAAGTAGTAGTAGACGTTAGGCTTGGGCAGCCCGGCCTTGGCCGCGATGTCACTGGTTTTGGTCGCAGCGAAGCCCTTGTCGGCAAATTCTTCACTGGCGGCACGCAGGATCAGTTCTTTGTTGCGCTCGCGGATAGTGCTCATAAACCAAGGGGTTCCTTGCCTGTTCTGGCGGTTGCGCATGGTAGCACCGGCCTCGCGCGGCGCTCAAGAATGCCCCGTGTGGCCTCGGGTCGCGTTATGCTGCGCACCATTCATTCAAGAAGGAAACCCGATTCATGGCAGGAAGCAGTTTGCTGGTGCTGATCGACGACATCGCCACCGTACTGGACGATGTAGCGTTGATGACCAAAATGGCCGCGAAGAAGACCGCCGGTGTACTGGGCGACGATCTGGCGCTCAACGCCCAGCAGGTTTCCGGCGTGCGTGCGGAACGGGAAATCCCGGTGGTATGGGCAGTCGCCAAGGGCTCGTTTCTCAACAAGCTGATCCTGGTGCCGTCGGCGTTGGCCATCAGTGCGTTCATTCCGTGGCTGGTCACACCGTTGCTGATGGTCGGTGGCGCTTACCTGTGCTTCGAAGGCTTCGAAAAACTCGCCCACAAATTCCTGCACAGCAAAGCCGAAGATCAGGCTGAACACGCAGAGCTGGTCGAGGCCGTGGCCAACCCGGCAGTCGATCTGGTGGCGTTCGAGAAGGACAAGATCAAAGGGGCGATTCGTACCGATTTCATTTTGTCAGCGGAAATCATCGCCATCACGTTAGGCACGGTGGCTGACGCTTCACTGACCCAGCAAGTGATCGTGCTCTCGGGCATCGCCATCGTCATGACTATCGGCGTCTATGGCCTGGTGGCCGGCATCGTCAAGCTCGACGACCTTGGCCTGTGGCTGACCCAGAAGCCGGGCCAGATGGCTAAAAGCATCGGCGACGGGATTCTGCGCGCGGCGCCGTACATGATGAAAAGTCTGTCGGTGATCGGCACGGCGGCGATGTTTCTGGTCGGCGGCGGGATTCTGACCCATGGCGTGCCGGTGGTGCATCACTGGATCGAAAGTGTCACCGCAGCGTCTGGTGGGGCCGGGTTTATCGTGCCGACGTTGCTCAATGCAGTGGCCGGGATTGTGGCAGGGGCGGCGGTGCTGATTGGGGTAATGGCTGTCAGCAGGGTTTGGAAGACAGTGAAAGCCTGAAACCTGGTCAGTCCCGTAGGAGCGAGGCTTGCCCGCGAATGGAGCGCGTCGGTTGAACTGAATGACCGCGTTATCGTTCTTCGCGGGCAAGCCTCGCTCCTACAGTGATTGGTGGTGTTTGATACGCCGCGCATGAAAAAGGCCATTCGACGCAAATCGAATGGCCTTTTTTTGTTGTCGACGAAGTTACTCGGCGATCTGCAGCTTGCGCGCCTCGGTATACACGTAACGCACTTTTTCATACTCGAACGGTGTGTTCATCTGCCCGTAGCGGAAGCCGTTCTGATAGCGCTTGTCGATGCCGCGCAGTACCCAGATTTCCGGGTGGTTGGAACTGACTTCGGACACGTTCAGGAAATTGATCGCCGATTCGCCGGTGTAGTCGACCGCCAGGCCTGCGGTGTCACGCAGGTTCGACGGGCCGAGGATTGGCAGCACCAGGTAGGCGCCGCCCGGTACGCCGTAGAAGCCCAGGGTCTGGCCGAAGTCTTCATTGCGGCGCGGCAGGCCCATGGCGGTGGCCGGATCCCACAGGCCGGCGACACCGATGGTGGTGTTGAGCAGCAGGCGAGCGGTGGTGTCCAGCGAGCGCTGCCCCTTGAATTGCAGCAGGCTGTTCAAAAGGTTCGGCACATCACCGAGGTTGTTGAAGAAGTTGCTGACGCCGGTGCGCAGGAAACTTGGGGTGACGTAGCGATAGCCGTTGACCACGGGCAGGAACACCCATTCGTCGAACCGGTAGTTGAAGTGGTAGACGCGGCGGTTCCACTCTTCCAGCGGGTCATAGACGTTCAGTGCGTTGAGCGATGAGCGTTCGAACTCGCGCTGGTCCAGCCCCGGGTTGAATTTGAGTTTGCTCAGCGGTTCCTTGAAGCCGTCTTTATCGATCACCACTGGGGCGTTGGCTTTGCTGTTGTCGGCATTGGCGACGCCTGCACAGAGTAACGCTGCGATCAGCAGGAAGTATTTAGCCACGGAAAAACTCCAGCATGGCGTCGCTGTTGACGCGATAGTTGAGGTTGCCGCAATGGCCGCCCAATGGATAAACAGTCAAACGGTCGCCAAAGGTGCGGCGCAGAAAGCCCAGGTCGCCAGGGCCGAGGATCACGTCGTCGGCGTTGTGCATGACGGCGATTTTCGGGCTGTCGTGCAGGTAGTCCTTCAGTGCATACAGGCTGACCTGATCGATCAGTTGCAGCAGGCTGCCACCATCGGTGCGGGCGCGCCACATCGGGATGACCTGCTCGGTGATGTAGCAGTCGAAGTCGCACTGCAGCGCGCGCTTAAGGAACGGCGTGAGGGTTGTGCCTTCGGTGATCGGGAATTTCGGTGGCGTGATCAGGCCGCGACGGTTGATCAGGTCCGAGGTAAAGGCGATGTCCGCCGCCGAGAAACGGAACGAAGTGCCGATCAGCATCGCCATCTGCTCGTTGCTCAGGTGTTGCTTGGACTGCTGGAAGTCGTAGAGCAGGGCGTCGTTGAGGTCGATGTAGCCCTTTTGCTGGAAGTAGCGGGTCAGTTTCCCCAGTACCAGCTCATAGAAAGTGGTGGTGTTGTTGATGCCCTTGACCTCGGTCTGTACCAGCTTGTCCAGGTTGGTGACCGAGGTGTAAAGGTTGACCGGCGGGTTGAGCAGCAAGACTTTTTTGAAGTTGAAGCTGCGACGGGTTTCATCCAGGTGTGCAACAAAAGCCGCATCCAGGGCGCCGAGGCTATAACCGGTCAGGAAATAATCGGTGACCGGCAGCTTCGGGTTTTGCGCCCGCACGGCCTGCATCACCCGGTACATGTCTTCGGCATCTTCCTTGGTTACGCCCGGGGTGGCGAAGCGCGAGGCGGCGCTCATGAAGTCGAAGCTGGTGGGCGACGACAGCTGCACCACGTGATAGCCGGCCTTGTAATAGAGCTTTTTCAGGTATTCGTTGAGGGTGCTGTCATAGCGTGCACCGGTGCCGGAGATCAGGAAGATCAACGGTGCGGCATGATCCTGCGTGGCGATGCGATAGGTGAGTTTTTTCACCGGCCAGAAGTTGTCCGGCAGATTGAACTCACGCTCCGGGCGCATCGTGACACTGCGGTCCGACTGATTGATGTCTTCATCCAGCGGCAATTCCGGGCGCAAGTCGGGCGGTGTCGTGGCGATGGTCGCCTCGAACGGGTTGGTCAGGGGGTAGCCATAACTGGCGGCGTCAATATCGGCCGCCAGTACGGACGCACTTAAAAGCAAGCCGCCAAACAGGGCGACGAAGCGCAAGGAACGGAGCATGACTAGATCCCTTAGAGGAAGGTGCCAAATGAAGTTCGCAGGCTATGACCATCGGATTTGGGCCAAAGTGCCATGCATCGGCCGCAAACAGGCCTGATTTCGGAGCAACGGTAGCGGGACGATACACTTTGCCGTTATTTCATGAACAGTTAATTGATGTTATTTGCTTACCACGGGCGGGGGATTAAGCTGGCGGCCGATTTCGTTTATTGGAGTGCTTCATGTCCCGCCGTCTGCCCGTGATTCTGCTGCTCGTTCTTCTGCCATTGTGGCTGGCCGCCAGTTATGGCGCGCGTTATGGCTTCATGGAGGATGCTCAATGGGTCGGCATCTGCGTTGACGAGGCCAGTCGCTGGGAATGCCTGGTGCGCTCGAACCTGGGTTTGATGATTCATTTCAAGGTGTTGGGCTGGGCGGCAGTGGCGGCAGCCGTGACCGGTTTTGTGCTGCCGGGGCGGGCAGGGTGGTGGCTGGCGGTACTGGCGCTGGTGCTCGGGTTTCCGGCGCTGGCGTTGTACACCACCACGTTGGCGGTGTTTGCGGTGGTGATTGCTGCTTTGCGTCTGGTTCGGGCATAAAAAAGATCGCAGCCTGCGGCAGCTCCTACACGGGGATATGCGTTTCCCTGTAGGAGCTGCCGCAGGCTGCGATCTTTTGATCTTGCTGTGTTGATTACCCTTTGCGAACCCGCAAGCTGCGCCACAACGCCGCGACCATCAACACACTCACCAGCGCCCAGCCCCAAGCCTGCTGATTCTGCAGACCTTCACGAAACAGCTGCGGCGCAATGCCGGCGCCGATGATGAAGGTCAGCACGGCGATTTCCCGACGAGGCACGCTCACCGGCCGGCACAGGTACACCAGCGCCGGCAGGATGAAGGCGACACTCGGGAAGCTGCGATAACGCGGGTCAAACACCAGTTCCAGCATCATCACCGCCGCGGCAAAACCTGTCGCTGCCAGCCACCAGCCGGCTCGACGTTCGAGTGCATTGAAGGCGCGTCCACGCCAACCGGTGCGGGCGCTCAAGGTCAGCGCGGCATGGGCCAGCACCAACAGGTTCAACCCCGTCAGCAACGCTACCCACAACCATTCACTGGCAAAGCGGGTGGTGACGCGAGCCAGGTCGCCCCAGGCGCCAATCGAACAGGCCGCAAGGGCACCGAGCAGTGGCAGCACCAACGCTGCGCGGGTGCTGCGAACCCGACCGCCGAGGATCAGCGTGCCGATGAAGATCAAGCCACCCACCGCCAGCCATTGCGACCAGTACGGCACGTTCGAGACCGGCCCGGCGAGCACGCCCTTGTCCTGGCGATCGGCATCGAACAGTCCCCAATAACCGCCCACCGCACCTTCGCTGGCGCGTTTCCAGGGCTGGTCGAACGCCTCGATCAGGTTGTAATGCCAGCCTTGCTGCTCGGCCATGATCACAAAGCTGCGGATGAACTTGGCTTCATTGACCCGGCTCGGCAGCGCCGTTTCGCGCTGACGACCTTCGCTCGGCCAGCCGGTTTCGCCAATCATCACGTCCTTGGGCGCGAACTTGTTGCCGAACACCTGGCGCACTTCTGCCACATGTTGCAGCGCAGCATCGATGTTCGACGGATCGTCTTCCCAGTACGGCAATAAATGGATGGTCAGGAAATCCACTGCCGGGGCGACTTCCGGGTGTTTGAGCCAGAACTCCCAGACGTCGGCGTAGGTCACTGGTTGCTTGATCCGGCTTTTGACTTTATTGATCAGCGTTGCCAGTTGCGCGCCGGTGACTTCCTTGCGCAGCAGGGCTTCGTTGCCGACGATGACCGAGGTCACCACATCCGGGTTGGCATTGGCCGAGGCGATCAGCAAGTCGACTTCCTTGGCGGTGTCCACCGGGTTGCTGTTGACCCAGGCGCCGATCATCAGCTTCAAGCCGTGCTTGCGCGCCAGGTCGGGCAGATCCTGGAGGCCGGTCATGGAATAGGTGCGGATGCATTCGAAACGGGTCGCCAGCAGCGCGAGGTCGGCGTCCATGCGCTCGGGGCGCAGTTTGAACGGCACGTCGAATGGCGATTGGTCCTTGTCGAACGGGGTGTAGGAGGCGCATTGCAGCTTGTGCGTTGCGCTGACCACGTCCGGCAGGATCACCGGTTTGCCGAGGCCGTACCAGAAGCCGCCGAGGGCAAACAGCCCCAGCAGGCAAGCGAAAAGATAAGCCAAAAAAGGAAAGCGTGATGTCGCGGGCATGTTCAGGCCGTCTGGGAGCAAAGCCGGGCATGTTACCTGCATTTGGCCTACGCTTGGTGGGCTGCTTGGTTTTGACATGCAAAGTTCAGGCGGGATGGCCTATGCATTTTTAGCGGTCGCGATTAATGGCCTTCTGATGTCGTTTCTCGATGCCTTGAGGTCGCTGGCAGAGCAGGTCACTGTTGGCGTCAGGTTGATGATCGACACGTCAGTACTCCACTGATAATCGAGCGAGTTTGCGGTCGGCGTGATGGGGGCGCTGTGCACCATAAAAATACGTTGAGCGACTCGGCATCCGTCGAGTGCAGCACTTTCGGGGAAGTAACGATGAAGATGCGACGACTCTTGGGCGCAGGTGCCGCTTTGGTGCTGGCAATCAGTTCTACCGTAGCCAGCGCTGAAGGCAAGGCAGTAACGATCGGTTATGTGGACGGCTGGTCGGACAGCGTCGCCACGACCAACGTGGCTGCTGAAGTGATCAAACAGAAACTCGGTTATGACGTGAAACTGCAAGCGGTTGCCACCGGGATCATGTGGCAAGGTGTGGCCACCGGCAAACTCGACGCCATGCTGTCGGCGTGGCTGCCTGTGACTCACGGCGAATACTGGGCGAAGAACAAGGATCAGGTCGTCGACTACGGCCCGAACTTCAAGGATGCGAAAATCGGTCTGATCGTGCCGGAGTACGTCAAGGCCAAGTCGATTGCGGACCTGAAAACCGACGAGAGCTTCAAGGGCCGTATCGTCGGCATCGACGCCGGTTCAGGCGTGATGCTCAAGACCGATCAGGCCATCAAGGATTACGGTCTGGACAATTACACCCTCAAGGCCAGTTCCGGCGCCGGCATGATTGCCGAGCTGACCCGTGCCGAGAAGAAAAACGAATCCATTGCCGTCACCGGTTGGGTGCCGCACTGGATGTTCGCCAAGTGGAAACTGCGCTTCCTGGAAGACCCGAAAGGCGTTTACGGCGCAGCTGAAACCGTGAACAGCATCGGCAGTAAAGAACTGGCAACCAAAGCGCCTGAAGTCGCGAAGTTCCTGAAGAACTTCCAGTGGGCGTCGAAAGACGAAATCGGCCAGGTCATGTTGGCGATTCAGGACGGTGCCAAGCCTGAAGCCGCAGCGAAAGACTGGGTGGCTAAACACCCGGATCGCGTTGCCGAATGGACCAAATGATTTGAGCTGAAGCGTCTGGTCAGCACCTCTCAAGGCCCCTTGGCTTAAATGCCAAGGGGCTTTTTGCTTTCTGTGGGAATTCGGCGGGGGAGAAACCGTCATGTCGTTCTAATACTAAGGTCGTCTGGAACCTCTCCGGCAGCCGCATAGAGTGGATAACGTTCCAACTAAAATCTGTGCTGCGAGGATAAAAACAATGAACGACAGCATTTACCTCTCGATTCAAAACAGCCCGCGCTTCAAGGAGCTGGTTAGCAAGAGAGAACGATTCGCCTGGATTCTTTCAGCGATCATGCTTGGGCTGTACTCAGGATTCATCCTTTTGATTGCTTACGGGCCGCATATTCTGGGCGCAAAAATCAGCCCCGAGTCTTCGATTACCTGGGGCATTCCGATCGGTGTCGGGCTGATTGTTTCGGCCTTTGTCCTGACTGGCATCTACGTACGACGCGCCAACGGCGAATTCGACGACTTGAACAATGCGATTCTCAAGGAGGCTCAGCAATGATCCGGCGTCTAATCGCTCTCTTGAGCATCGCAGCCTTTGCACCGGGCGCCTGGGCGGCTGAGGCCCTGACAGGTGCAGTGCAGAAACAACCGCTCAACGTATCCGCGATCATGATGTTCGTGGTGTTCGTCGGGGCAACCTTGTGCATCACCTATTGGGCGTCCAAGCGCAACAAATCGGCCGCCGACTACTATGCGGCGGGTGGCAAGATCACCGGTTTCCAGAACGGTCTGGCGATTGCCGGTGACTACATGTCCGCGGCGTCCTTCCTGGGTATCTCCGCCCTGGTGTTCACCTCCGGCTACGACGGCCTGATCTACTCGATCGGCTTCCTGGTGGGCTGGCCGATCATTCTGTTCCTGATCGCCGAACGCCTGCGTAACCTGGGCAAGTACACCTTTGCCGACGTGGCGTCCTATCGCCTGGGGCAAACCCAGATCCGCTCGCTGTCGGCGTGCGGTTCGCTGGTGGTGGTGGCGTTCTACCTGATCGCGCAAATGGTCGGTGCCGGCAAGCTGATTCAGCTGCTGTTCGGCCTGGACTACCACGTTGCGGTGATCCTGGTCGGTATCCTGATGTGCCTGTACGTGCTGTTCGGCGGCATGCTGGCGACCACTTGGGTGCAGATCATCAAGGCAGTGCTGTTGCTGTCCGGTGCCTCGTTCATGGCGCTGATGGTGATGAAACACGTCAACTTCGACTTCAACACGCTGTTCTCCGAGGCGATCAAGGTTCACGCTAAAGGTGAAGCAATCATGAGCCCGGGCGGCCTGGTGAAAGACCCGATCTCGGCGTTCTCCCTCGGCCTGGCACTGATGTTCGGTACCGCTGGCCTGCCGCACATCCTGATGCGCTTCTTCACCGTGAGTGACGCGAAAGAAGCGCGTAAAAGCGTGCTGTATGCGACCGGCTTCATTGGTTACTTCTACATCCTGACCTTTATCATCGGCTTCGGCGCGATCCTGCTGGTCAGCACCAACCCGGCCTTTAAAGATGCGGCAGGCGCGCTGTTGGGCGGCAACAACATGGCGGCGGTGCATTTGGCCAACGCGGTGGGTGGCAGTGTGTTCCTGGGCTTCATCTCGGCGGTGGCGTTCGCGACCATTCTGGCGGTGGTGGCCGGCCTGACCCTGGCCGGTGCCTCGGCAGTGTCCCATGACCTGTATGCCAGCGTGATCAAGAAGGGCAAGGCCAACGAGAAGGACGAAATCCGCGTCTCGAAAATCACCACCATCGCCCTGGCGGTGCTGGCGATCGGCCTGGGCATTCTGTTCGAGAAGCAGAACATCGCGTTCATGGTGGGCCTGGCGTTCTCCATTGCGGCGAGCTGCAACTTCCCGGTGCTGCTGCTTTCCATGTACTGGAAGAAACTGACGACTCGCGGTGCGATGATCGGCGGTTGGTTGGGGCTGGTCAGTGCGGTTGGCTTGATGGTGCTGGGGCCAACCATCTGGGTGCAGATCATGGGTCACGAGAAGGCGATCTTCCCGTATGAATACCCGGCGCTGTTCTCGATGATCATTGCCTTTATCGGGATCTGGTTCTTCTCGATCACTGACAAATCTGCTGCGGCTGACAATGAGCGGGCGCTGTTCTTCCCGCAGTTTGTCCGTTCGCAGACGGGGTTGGGGGCGAGTGGGGCGGTTTCGCACTAAGGCTTCTTATATATAAGCTGCGCTGACACGAATGCCCCGGTCGAGAGATCGGGGCATTTTTATTGGGCTTTTATGGGCGGTTATCGCCCTTTGTAGGGGCGAGGCTTGCCCGCGAAGGCTATATGCAAAAGCCAAAGCGAGGCGGCCGACCGGCCGGCCTGATCGGACGTGGGGATATATTCCTCCCGTAGGAACTGCCGAAAGCTGCGATCTTTTGATCTTGCCGTTGCTTTGGCTTTTGATCTGTCTGCACGTTTCCCGGAGGCCGAGCCGCCGTTACCGAAGAAACGGATATATACACAACCAAAGAGCACAAACAAAAACGGCCTCTATCTACATAGAGGCCGTTCCCGGTACAGCTTAAGACGTTATCGCAAGACAGGTCTTATTTGCGGTCTTCAAGCGGGGTGATGTCACGCGACTCGTAGCCGGTGTACAGCTGGCGCGGACGGCCGATCTTGTACGGGCTGGAGAGCATTTCTTTCCAGTGGGAGATCCAGCCGACAGTCCGCGCCAGGGCGAAGATCACGGTGAACATACTGGTTGGAATGCCGATCGCCTTGAGGATGATCCCCGAGTAGAAGTCGACGTTCGGGTACAGCGAGCGTTCGATGAAGTACGGGTCGGTCAGGGCGATCTCTTCCAGGCGCATGGCCAGTTCGAGTTGCGGATCGTTGGTGATGCCCAGTTCCTTCAATACTTCGTCGCAGGTCTGCTTCATGACGGTAGCGCGTGGGTCGCGGTTTTTGTAAACCCGGTGACCGAAGCCCATCAGTTTGAACGGATCGTTCTTATCTTTGGCCTTGGCGATGTACTTGTCGATGTTCGAGACATCGCCAATTTCATCGAGCATGGTCAACACGGCTTCGTTCGCACCGCCGTGGGCAGGGCCCCACAGTGCAGCGATACCGGCGGCGATACAGGCGAACGGGTTGGCACCCGAGGAACCTGCCAGACGTACGGTGGAGGTCGATGCGTTCTGTTCGTGGTCGGCATGGAGGATGAAGATCCGGTCCATGGCCTTGGCGAGTACCGGGCTGATCGGTTTGATCTCGCACGGGGTGTTGAACATCATGTGCAGGAAGTTTTCCGCGTACGACAGGTCGTTGCGCGGGTACATCATGGGTTGGCCCATGGAGTACTTGTAAACCATTGCAGCCAGGGTCGGCATCTTGGCAACCAGGCGGATCGCGGAAATTTCGCGATGCTGCGGGTTATTGATGTCGAGGGAGTCGTGGTAGAACGCCGAGAGGGCGCCAACTACACCGCACATGACGGCCATCGGGTGGGCGTCGCGACGGAAGCCGTTGAAGAAGGTCTTCAACTGCTCGTGGACCATGGTGTGGTTCTTCACGGTGCCGACGAACTGGGCCTTCTGTTCTGCGGTCGGCAGTTCGCCGTTGAGCAGCAGGTAGCAGGTTTCCAGATAGTCCGACTTTTCAGCCAGCTGTTCGATCGGGTAGCCGCGGTGCAGCAGAATACCGTTGTCGCCGTCGATGTAGGTGATCTTCGACTCGCAAGAGGCGGTCGACATGAAACCAGGGTCAAAGGTGAAACGGCCCGTGGCCGTCAGGCCCCGAACGTCGATAACATCGGGACCAACGGTGCCGGTTAAAATGGGCAGCTCGACGGGGGCTGCGCCCTCGATGATCAACTGCGCTTTTTTGTCAGCCATGTGGCCTCCTATTTATGCTTGAAATCATCAGACAGACCCCCCACGCAGGGCCCGCACCACTATAGTGAGATAAATTCGAATGTCAATTTGCCTAAAGTCTTGCTCCAGAAGGCTTTAACCGCACTTTTTTCTCGAAATTGTCTGCCGTTTACGCCTTTTATGTCACTTGTGCAATCCGCTATTAGGGGAAGGTGAACGCGTTGTCATTAGTAGCCTAACTGTCTATACTCGGCCACCGACCGCCAGGGGCTTTTGGGCCTGCTTTATTGGGGGTCGCATCCCTGGGTGGTGGTTACCTGACCAGTGCACTCCCCAACAACTTTGCCCTGATTGTTAGGGGCTCTTCAGTGTGAAAAAAAAGCCGTGAAAAGCCAACGACCTGTAAACCTAGACCTAAGGACCATCAAACTCCCCATCACCGGCGTTACGTCGTTTCTTCACCGTGTTTCCGGCATCATCCTCTTCCTGGGCCTTGGCTTCATGCTTTATGCATTGGGCAAGTCTCTGGGTTCCGAGGAAGGTTTTGCCGAGGTGAAGGCATGCTTGACCAGCCCGCTGGCCAAGTTCGTAGCATGGGGCCTCCTGTCCGCTCTTCTGTATCACCTGGTAGCCGGTGTGCGCCACTTGATCATGGACATGGGCATCGGTGAGACGCTGGAAGGCGGCCGCCTGGGCTCGAAAATTATCATCGCCGTTTCCGTGGTGTTGATCGTTCTGGCAGGAGTTTGGATATGGTAACCAGCGTTACGAACCTTTCGCGTTCGGGCCTCTATGACTGGATGGCGCAACGTGTGTCTGCGGTTGTTCTCGCGGCTTATTTCATTTTCCTGATCGGATACCTCGCTGCGAATCCTGGCATTGGCTACGCCCAATGGCATGGCCTGTTCGCCCACAACGGGATGCGTATCTTCAGTCTGCTGGCCCTTGTGGCCCTGGGCGCTCACGCCTGGGTCGGCATGTGGACCATCGCGACCGACTACCTGACGCCGATGGCGCTGGGCAAGTCCGCGACTGCAGTACGTTTCCTTTTCCAGGCGGTATGCGGCGTTGCGATGTTCGCTTACTTCGTCTGGGGTGTGCAGATTCTCTGGGGTATCTGATCCATGGCTAACATTCCAACGATTTCTTTCGACGCCATCATTATTGGTGGCGGCGGTGCCGGCATGCGCGCAGCGCTGCAACTGGCACAAGGCGGTCACAAGACTGCCGTGATCACCAAGGTTTTCCCGACTCGTTCGCACACCGTATCGGCCCAGGGCGGCATCACTTGCGCCATTGCATCTGCGGATCCGAACGATGACTGGCGCTGGCACATGTACGATACCGTCAAGGGTTCCGACTACATCGGTGACCAGGACGCTATCGAATACATGTGTCAGGAAGGTCCGGCCGCAGTTTTTGAACTGGACCACATGGGCCTGCCGTTCTCCCGTACCGAAACCGGTCGCATCTACCAGCGTCCGTTCGGCGGTCAGTCCAAGGACTACGGCAAGGGCGGCCAGGCTGCACGTACCTGCGCGGCGTCCGACCGTACCGGTCACGCGCTGCTGCACACCCTTTATCAGGGCAACCTGAAAGCCGGCACCACGTTCCTGAACGAATACTACGCTGTCGATCTGGTAAAGAACGGTCAAGGCGAGTTCGTCGGTGTGATCGCGATCTGCATCGAAACCGGTGAAACCACCTACATCCGTGCCAAGGCCACCGTACTGGCCACCGGCGGTGCAGGTCGTATCTACGCTTCGACCACCAACGCCCTGATCAACACCGGTGACGGCGTTGGCATGGCGCTGCGTGCCGGCGTACCGGTACAAGACATCGAAATGTGGCAGTTCCACCCGACCGGCATCGCCGGCGCCGGTGTACTGGTAACCGAAGGTTGCCGTGGTGAAGGTGGTTACCTGATCAACAAGCACGGCGAGCGTTTCATGGAGCGTTATGCTCCGAACGCCAAAGACCTTGCCGGTCGTGACGTGGTTGCCCGTTCGATGGTTAAGGAAATCATCGCCGGCAACGGTTGCGGTCCGAATGGCGACCACGTAATGCTCAAGCTCGACCACCTGGGCGAGGAAGTGCTGCACAGCCGTCTGCCAGGCATCTGCGAACTGTCCAAGACTTTCGCGCACGTTGACCCGGTCGTCGCTCCGGTTCCGGTTGTTCCGACTTGCCACTATATGATGGGCGGCGTTGCCACCAACATTCATGGCCAGGCGATCACTCAGGACGCCGAAGGCAAAGACACCATCATTCCTGGCCTGTTCGCGGTTGGTGAAGTGGCTTGCGTATCGGTTCACGGTGCCAACCGTCTGGGCGGCAACTCGTTGCTCGACCTGGTGGTTTTCGGTCGTGCGGCCGGTCTGCACCTGGAAAAAGCGCTGACCGACGGTATCGAATACGACGACGCCACCGACGCCGACATCAATGCGGCCCTGTCGCGTCTGTCCGCTCTGAACGAGCGTACCGATGGTGAAGACGTGGCAACCCTGCGTCGCGAGCTGCAAAGCTGCATGCAGAACTACTTCGGTGTATTCCGTACTGGCGAATACATGCAGAAGGGTATTGCTCAACTGGCTGATCTGCGTGGCCGTATCGCCAACGTCAAGATCAACGACAAGAGCCAGGCGTTCAACACCGCGCGTATCGAAGCGCTGGAGCTGCAGAACCTGCTGGAAGTGGCCGAAGCTACCGCCATTGCTGCAGAAGTACGTAAAGAGTCCCGCGGTGCTCACGCCCGTGAAGACTTTGAAGATCGTGACGACGAAAACTGGCTGTGCCACACCCTGTACTTCCCGGGTGAGAAGCGCGTTGCCAAGCGTGCAGTGAACTTCTCGCCGAAGACTGTTCCGACTTTTGAACCTAAGATTCGGACTTATTAAGGGTGGCCGCCATGTTGCAAGTCAGTGTTTATCGTTACAACCCTGATCAGGACGCTGCGCCGTTCATGCAGGAATTCCAGGTTGATACCGGTGGTAAAGACCTGATGGTGCTGGACGTGCTGGCCCTGATCAAAGAGCAGGACGAGGGTTTCTCCTATCGTCGCTCTTGCCGTGAAGGTGTTTGCGGTTCCGACGGCATGAACATCAACGGCAAAAACGGTCTGGCGTGCATCACGCCGCTGTCTGCCGTCGTAAAAGGTAACAAGCTGATCGTTCGTCCTCTGCCAGGTTTGCCGGTTATCCGTGACTTGGTCGTCGATATGAGCATCTTCTACAAGCAATACGAAAAGGTTAAGCCATACCTGCAGAACGACACGCCGGCTCCGGCCATCGAGCGTCTGCAGTCCCCTGAAGAGCGTGAAAAACTCGACGGTCTGTACGAGTGCATCCTGTGCGCTTGCTGCTCGACTTCGTGCCCGTCCTTCTGGTGGAACCCGGACAAGTTCCTGGGCCCGGCTGCCCTGCTGCAAGCGTACCGCTTCCTGGCAGACAGCCGCGACACCAAGACGTCCGAGCGTCTGGCTTCGCTGGATGACCCGTTCAGCGTATTCCGCTGCCGGGGCATCATGAACTGCGTCAACGTTTGTCCGAAAGGCCTGAACCCGACTAAGGCCATCGGTCACATCCGTAACATGCTGCTGCAAAGCGGCGTGTGATTCAGCTGCTGTACCCGTAGAACCGCTGTACCCGTAGATGCTACGGCGCAGGCTTCAACCGGCGCCGTAGTTTTAACCTGAGCAGCAGCCCATAAGGCTGCGGCTCTTATTTTGAAGAAATGAGACAAGCAGGGGCATCCGGGCTGGTACCCGGACTATCAGCGTGATCCTAAGTGGCTTGTTTTAGTCGCTGCATTCGGACTTCTGCAAGTTTGCTCGGTGTCGACGCCGGTGGTGTTCCCCTAACCGAGGGTGACCAAGCATGCAAGAAAGCGTGATGCAGCGCATGTGGAACAGCGCCTACCTTTCCGGTAGTAACGCTGCCTATGTGGAAGAGCTCTACGAGCTCTACCTGCACGACCCTAACGCTGTGCCAGAAGAGTGGCGCACCTACTTCCAGAAGTTGCCTGCTGATGGCAACACTGCCACCGATGTTTCGCACTCCACAATTCGCGATCATTTCGTCTTGCTGGCAAAGAACCAGCGCCGCGCCCAACCGGTTTCCGCCGGCAGCGTGAGCAGTGAGCACGAGAAGAAGCAAGTTGAAGTGCTGCGATTGATCCAGGCCTACCGTATGCGTGGCCACCAGGCAGCCCAGCTTGACCCGCTGGGGCTGTGGCAGCGTCCTGCACCTGCAGACCTGTCAATCAATCATTACGGCTTGACCAATGCCGATCTTGATACGACCTTCCGTGCCGGCGACCTGTTCATCGGCAAAGAGGAGGCGAGCCTACGCGAAATTCACGAAGCGTTGCAGCAGACATATTGCCGCACCATCGGCGCTGAATTTACGCACATCACCGATTCCGAGCAGCGCCAGTGGTTCCAGCAGCGTCTGGAAAGCGTGCGCGGCCGTCCGACGTACTCCGCCGACATCAAGAGTCACCTGCTCGAGCGCGTCACTGCCGGCGAAGGTCTTGAAAAATACCTTGGGACCAAGTATCCGGGTACCAAGCGTTTCGGTCTGGAAGGCGGCGAGAGCCTGATTCCGATGCTCGATGAACTGATCCAGCGTTCCGGCTCCTACGGCACCAAGGAAATCGTCATCGGCATGGCCCACCGTGGTCGTCTGAACGTGCTGGTCAACACCTTTGGCAAGAACCCGCGCGAGTTGTTCGACGAGTTCGAAGGCAAGAAGAAGGTCGAGCTGGGTTCCGGTGACGTTAAATATCACCAGGGCTTCTCGTCCAACGTCATGACCACCGGCGGTGAAGTTCACCTGGCCATGGCTTTCAACCCGTCTCACCTGGAAATCGTTTCTCCAGTGGTCGAAGGTTCGGTCCGTGCCCGTCAGGATCGTCGTAACGATCCTACCGGTGAAAAGGTTCTGCCGATCTCCATCCACGGTGACGCGGCATTCGCCGGTCAAGGCGTGGTCATGGAAACCTTCCAGATGTCGCAGACCCGCGGTTTCAAGACCGGCGGCACCGTGCACATCGTGATCAACAACCAGGTCGGCTTCACCATCAGCAACCCGCTGGACTCGCGCTCCACCGAGTACGCGACCGACGTTGCGAAGATGATCCAGGCGCCGATCCTCCATGTGAATGGTGATGATCCGGAAGCCGTGTTGTTCGTGACCCAGTTGGCCATCGACTACCGCATGCAGTTCAAGCGTGACGTGGTGATCGATCTGGTCTGCTACCGTCGTCGCGGCCACAACGAGGCTGACGAGCCAAGCGGTACCCAGCCTCTGATGTATCAGCAGATCACCAAGCAGCGCACCACCCGTGAGCTGTATGCCGATCGTCTGACCCAGAGTGGGGTGCTGGACGCTGAGCGTGTTCAGGCGAAAGTCGACGAATACCGCAACGCGCTGGACAACGGTCTGCACGTAGTAAAAAGCCTGGTCAAAGAGCCGAACAAAGAGTTGTTCGTGGACTGGCGTCCGTATCTGGGCCACGCCTGGACCGCGCGTCACGATACTCGCTTCGATCTGAAAACCTTGCAGGAACTGTCCGCCAAGCTGCTGGAGATTCCGGAAGGCTTCGTGGTTCAGCGCCAGGTCTCGAAAATCTACGAAGACCGTCAGAAGATGCAAGCCGGCGGCCTGCCGATCAACTGGGGTTACGCCGAAACCATGGCGTACGCGACCCTGGCGTTCGAAGGTCACCCGATTCGCATGACGGGTCAGGACATCGGTCGCGGTACGTTCTCGCACCGTCACGCTGTCTTGCACAACCAGAAAGACGCGGGTACCTATATCCCGCTGCAAAACCTGTACAAGGGTCAGCCACGTTTCGACCTGTACGATTCGTTCCTGTCCGAAGAAGCGGTTCTGGCGTTCGAATACGGTTATTCGACCACCGAGCCAAACGCTCTGGTTATCTGGGAAGCCCAGTTCGGCGACTTCGCCAACGGTGCCCAGGTGGTTATCGACCAGTTCATCACCAGTGGCGAGCACAAGTGGGGCCGTCTCTGCGGTCTGACCATGCTGTTGCCGCACGGTTATGAAGGTCAGGGTCCGGAGCACTCCTCGGCTCGTCTGGAGCGTTACCTGCAGCTGTGCGCCGAGCACAACATTCAGGTAGCCGTGCCGACTACGCCGGCCCAGATCTACCACTTGCTGCGTCGTCAGGTGATTCGCCCGCTGCGCAAACCATTGGTAGTCCTGACTCCGAAGTCGTTGCTGCGTCACAAGCTGGCCATCTCGACCCTGGAAGATCTGGCCGAAGGTTCGTTCCAGACCGTGATCCCGGAAATCGATGCGCTTGACCCGAAAAAGGTCACTCGCATGATCCTGTGCAGCGGCAAGGTCTACTATGACCTGCTGGAAAAACGCCGTGCCGAAGGTCGTGAAGACATCGCCATCGTGCGTATCGAGCAGCTGTATCCGTTCCCTGAGGACGACCTGATGGAGGCGCTCGCCCCTTACACCAACCTCGAAAACGTGGTTTGGTGCCAGGAAGAGCCGATGAACCAGGGCGCCTGGTACAGCAGCCAGCATCACATGCGTCGCAGCCTGACCAACCATAAACAAGGCCTGGTCCTGGAATACGCTGGTCGTGAGGCGTCTGCCGCACCTGCTTGCGGTTACGCTTCGATGCACGCCGAGCAGCAGGAACAACTGCTGCAAGATGCTTTCACTGTTTAACGCCTTCGCGCACCTGAAACCGAATTTAAGGACCCACAGATAATGGCTATCGAAATCAAAGCCCCCACTTTCCCGGAATCGGTTGCCGATGGCACCGTTGCCACCTGGCACAAAAAACCGGGCGACGCCGTCAAGCGTGACGAACTGATCGTCGACATCGAAACCGACAAAGTCGTACTGGAAGTTCTGGCCACTGCTGATGGCGTGCTGGGCGCGATCGTCAAGAACGAAGGCGACACCGTTCTGTCCGACGAAGTTCTGGGCTCCATCGGTGAGGGCGGTGCTGCCGCCGCTCCAGCCGCTGCTGCACCTGCCGCTGCTGCCGCTGCTCCTGCCGAAGCGGGCGAAGACGATCCTGTTGCTGCACCGGCTGCTCGCAAGCTGGCTGAAGAAAACGGCATCAACATCGCTTCCGTTGCCGGTACTGGCAAAGGCGGTCGTGTGACCAAGGAAGACGTGGTAGCAGCTGTTGCCGCCAAGAAAGCCGCTCCGGCTGCTGCACCTGCCAAGGCTGCTGCACCGGCTGCTTCGGCTCCGGTATTCGCTGCTGGCGACCGCGTAGAAAAACGCGTTCCGATGACCCGTCTGCGTGCCAAGGTTGCCGAGCGTCTGGTTGAAGCTCAATCGAACATGGCCATGCTGACCACTTTCAACGAAGTCGACATGACCGAAGTCATGGCCCTGCGTTCGAAGTACAAGGACCTGTTCGAGAAGTCCCACAACGGCGTACGCCTGGGCTTCATGTCGTTCTTCGTGAAAGCGGCTACCGAAGCGCTGAAACGCTTCCCGGCTGTCAACGCGTCGATCGACGGTGCCGACATCGTTTACCACGGCTACGCCGACGTTGGTGTGGCTGTTTCCAGCGACCGCGGTCTGGTTGTACCGGTTCTGCGTAACGCCGAACTGATGAGCCTGGCTGAAATCGAAGGCGGCATCGCTACCTTCGGCAAGAAAGCCCGTGACGGCAAACTGTCGATGGAAGAAATGACCGGCGGCACGTTCACCATCACCAACGGCGGTACTTTCGGTTCGATGATGTCGACTCCGATCGTCAACCCGCCGCAGGCTGCGATTCTGGGTATGCACAACATCATCCAGCGCCCTATGGCGATCAACGGTCAAGTCGTTATCCGTCCGATGATGTACCTGGCGCTGTCCTACGATCACCGTCTGATCGATGGCAAAGAAGCTGTGACCTTCCTGGTGACCATCAAGAACCTGCTGGAAGACCCGGCTCGTTTGCTGCTGGATATCTGATTTCGTTGCACGGGCCGTTCAATGATGGACGGCCCTTCTGTAATGACCAGCTTCGTCCCACGACGGTCCTCAAAAGGGGCCGTCCGGTTTGATTCGAGAAGGAATGACACATGACTCAGAAATTCGACGTGGTAGTGATTGGCGCGGGTCCTGGCGGCTACGTGGCTGCCATTAAAGCAGCGCAACTGGGCCTCACCACTGCCTGCATCGAGAAATACACCGACAAGGAAGGCAAACTGGCCCTCGGCGGTACTTGCCTGAACGTCGGCTGCATTCCATCCAAGGCGCTGCTGGACAGCTCCTGGAAGTTTCACGAAGCGCAAGACGGCTTCGCGATCCACGGTATCAACCACGCTGGCGTGACCATGGACGTGCCAGCAATGGTCGGCCGTAAAGCCAACATCGTCAAAGGCCTGACCTCCGGCGTTGCAACGCTGTTCAAGGCTAACGGCGTCACTTCGATCCAGGGCCACGGCAAACTGCTGGCTGGCAAGAAAGTCGAAGTCACCAAGCCTGACGGTTCGGTTGAAGTCATCGAAGCCGAAAACGTCATCCTGGCTCCGGGCTCGCGTCCGATCGACATTCCACCGGCTCCGGTCGACCAGAATGTGATCGTCGATTCGACTGGCGCTCTGGAATTCCAATCCGTACCAAAACGCCTGGGTGTAATCGGCGCTGGTGTTATCGGTCTGGAACTGGGTTCGGTATGGTCCCGTCTGGGCGCTGAAGTCACCGTTCTCGAAGCACTGGATACCTTCCTGATGGCAGCGGACACCGCTGTTTCCAAGGAAGCGCTGAAAACCCTGACCAAACAGGGTCTGGACATCAAGCTGGGCGCTCGCGTGACCGGTTCCAAAGTGAACGGCGACGAAGTCGTTGTGAACTACACCGATGCCAACGGCGAACAGAACATCACTTTCGACAAGCTGATCGTAGCCGTTGGTCGCCGTCCGGTGACCACTGATCTGCTGGCTGCCGATTGCGGCGTGACCCTGGACGAGCGCGGTTTCGTGCACGTTGACGATCACTGCGCCACCACCGTACCGGGCGTTTACGCCATCGGTGACGTGGTTCGCGGCATGATGCTGGCTCACAAAGCCTCGGAAGAGGGCATCATGGTTGTCGAGCGCATCAAGGGCCATAAAGCCCAGATGAACTATGACCTGATCCCTTCGGTTATTTATACTCACCCGGAAATCGCGTGGGTCGGTAAAACCGAGCAGGCCTTGAAAGCTGAAGGCGTAGAAGTTAACGTCGGCACCTTCCCGTTCGCAGCCTCTGGCCGTGCCATGGCCGCCAACGATACCGGTGGTTTCGTCAAGGTCATCGCTGATGCCAAGACTGACCGCGTATTGGGCGTCCACGTGATTGGCCCGAGCGCCGCAGAACTGGTTCAGCAGGGCGCGATCGGCATGGAATTCGGCACCAGCGCTGAAGACCTGGGCATGATGGTTTTCTCCCATCCGACCCTGTCTGAAGCCTTGCACGAAGCAGCGTTGGCAGTGAATGGCGGCGCCATCCACATCGCCAACCGCAAGAAACGCTAAGCGGATAATAAGAAACCACGGCGGTACGGCCCGTCGTGAGCCTTGCGAGCAAGACTCACCGCGGAATGTCCGCTGGACGCAGTCTTGCGTAGCTGCACCGGGTACCCGGAAAGGTTACGCAAGCAGCAGTCACAGGTGGTGCGGCACTTGAATGAGTGCAGCACCGAATGCGCAGTACCTAACGAAGACGGTAATAAGCATGAATCTTCACGAGTATCAGGGTAAGCAGCTGTTCGCTGAGTACGGCCTGCCAGTATCCACCGGTTACGCGGTAGACACCCCGGAAGCAGCAGCAGAAGCTTGCGACAAAATCGGCGGCAGCGAATGGGTTGTCAAAGCCCAGGTTCACGCCGGTGGTCGCGGTAAAGCGGGCGGCGTAAAGCTGGTTCGCAGCAAAGAAGACGCTAAAGCATTCGCACAGCAGTGGCTGGGCAAGCGTCTGGTGACTTACCAGACTGACGCCAATGGTCAGCCAGTCACCAAAATCCTGGTTGAATCGTGCACTGATATCGCTAAAGAGCTGTACCTGGGCGCTGTCGTTGACCGTTCGAGCCGTCGCATCGTGTTCATGGCTTCCACCGAAGGTGGCGTGGACATCGAGAAAATTGCTCACGACACTCCAGAAAAAATTCTGAAAGCCACTATCGATCCACTGGTTGGCGCTCAGCCATTCCAGGGTCGCGAGCTGGCATTCCAGCTGGGTCTGGAAGGCAAGCAAGTTGCTCAGTTCGCCAAGATCTTCGTAGGTCTGGCCAAGCTGTTCAAGGATCACGACCTGGCTCTGCTGGAAGTGAACCCGCTGGTGATCAAGGCTGACGGCGATCTGCACTGCCTCGATGCCAAGATCAACATCGACGCCAACGCCATGTACCGTCAGCCTAAGCTGAAGACTTTCCACGATCCGTCGCAAGACGATCCGCGCGAAGCGCACGCTGCCAAGTTCGAACTGAACTACGTAGCACTGGAAGGCAACATCGGTTGCATGGTCAACGGTGCTGGCCTGGCCATGGGTACCATGGACATCGTCAACCTGCATGGCGGCAAACCAGCCAACTTCCTCGACGTGGGCGGCGGTGCTACCAAAGAACGCGTAACCGAAGCGTTCAAGATCATCCTGTCCGACACTAACGTCGCTGCAGTACTGGTCAACATCTTCGGCGGCATCGTTCGTTGCGACATGATTGCCGAAGGCATCATCGGCGCTGTGAAAGAAGTCGGCGTGAAAATCCCGGTTGTTGTTCGCCTTGAAGGCAACAACGCTGAGCTGGGCGCTAAAGTACTGGCAGAAAGCGGTTTGAACATCATCGCTGCTACCAGCCTGACCGACGCTGCTCAACAAGTTGTCAAAGCTGCGGAGGGCAAATAATGAGCGTCCTGATCAATAAAGACACCAAAGTTATCTGCCAGGGTATTACCGGTTCGCAAGGTAGTTTCCACACCCAGCAAGCCATCGAGTACGGCACCAAGATGGTTGGCGGCGTAACTCCAGGCAAAGGCGGCACCGAGCACCTGGGCCTGCCAGTGTTCAACACCGTGAAAGACGCTGTAGCTGCTACTGGCGCCACCGCCAGCGTGATCTACGTTCCAGCTCCTTTCTGCAAGGACTCCATCCTGGAAGCAGCCTTCGGCGGCATCAAGCTGATCGTTTGCATCACTGAAGGCATTCCTACCCTGGACATGCTGGATGCCAAGGTCAAGTGCGACGAGCTGGGCGTAGTCCTGATCGGTCCTAACTGCCCAGGCGTGATCACTCCAGGCGAATGCAAGATCGGCATCATGCCAGGTCACATTCACTTGCCAGGCAAGGTCGGTATCGTTTCCCGTTCCGGCACCCTGACCTACGAAGCTGTGAAGCAGACTACTGACGCCGGTTTCGGTCAGTCGACTTGCGTCGGCATCGGTGGTGACCCGATCCCGGGTTCGAACTTCATCGACATCCTGAAGCTGTTCCAGGAAGACCCGAAGACCGAAGCGATCGTGATGATCGGCGAGATCGGCGGTTCGGCTGAAGAAGAAGCGGCTGCCTACATCAAGGCACACGTGACCAAGCCGGTTGTTTCCTACATCGCTGGTGTGACTGCTCCTCCGGGCAAGCGCATGGGCCATGCTGGCGCAATCATCTCTGGCGGCAAAGGCACTGCAGACGAGAAATTCGCTGCTCTGCAAGACGCAGGCGTTAAAACCGTGCGTTCGCTGGCAGACATCGGCAAGGCCCTGGCCGAGCTGACCGGTTGGGCCGTCAAGTAAGCCTCGCGCTTAACTGACGCTCCACCAAACAAAGGCCACCTTCGGGTGGCCTTTGTCATTTCCGGGGTTTGAGATATTCGCAGCGCTTTTTGTAGCGAGGGAGGTTGTGAAAATTAGATATGTAAACACGACACTGAAATGTCGCGTATCGGATAGTTCGCCCCGTAATAGTGCGTTTGGCGGGCAAATTCGGTAGGCTAGCCGCCATTTTGCGTTTGCGGCCCACAAGGCTGCGGCGCGCTAAACGGGTCAGTCCTATACGGATCGACAGCATTTCCCTCACCCATAAGGGAAATCCCTCTCTAAATTCCGATTCAGTAGTGTGGTATTTCCTTAATGAAAGTGTTGAAAGGCCAGGACATCCTGGCACTGGGCTTCATGACATTTGCCCTGTTCGTCGGGGCTGGCAACATCATCTTCCCGCCTATCGTCGGTTTGCAGTCCGGGCCTAATGTCTGGATGGCGGCGCTGGGTTTTCTGATCACCGCAGTCGGTCTGCCGGTGATCACCGTGGTCGCCTTGGCCAAGGTCGGCGGTGCAATGGATGCCTTGAGCAGCCCGATCGGTAAAATCGCGGGTGGCCTGCTGGCAGCCGCGTGCTACCTCGCTGTCGGCCCGTTGTTCGCGACACCGCGCACCGCGACCGTGTCGTTCGAAGTAGGTCTGGCGCCGCTGACCGGCGAGAGCCCGCTGGCGCTGTTTCTCTATAGCTCGGTGTACTTCCTGCTGGTGTTCTTCATCTCGCTCTATCCGGGCCGTCTGCTGGACACCGTAGGACGATTCCTCGCACCGCTGAAGATCATCGCCCTGGCCGTTCTCGGTATAGCAGCGTTCGCGTTGCCGGCCGGTAACATTGGCGTGGCTACCCCTGAATATGTGGCGGCACCGTTCTCCCAGGGCTTCATCAATGGTTACCTGACCATGGATACCCTGGGTGCGCTGGTATTCGGCATTGTCATCGTCAATGCGATCCGCTCCCGTGGCGTGGAATCGCCGGTGTTGATCACCCGTTACGCGATCATCGCCGGGCTGATTGCTGGTGTAGGTCTGGCGCTGGTTTACGTCAGCCTGTTCCGTCTCGGCTCGGGCAGCCATGAAGTGGCCGCCGGTGCCACCAACGGCGCGGCGGTATTGCACGCCTACGTGCAGCACACCTTCGGTTCGCTCGGTAGCGGTTTCCTCGCGGTGCTGATCTCCCTGGCCTGCCTGGTGACTGCGGTCGGTCTGACCTGCGCCTGTGCCGAATACTTCAGCCGTGTGCTGCCACTGTCCTACAAGACGCTGGTGATCATCCTGGCCGCGTTCTCCCTGCTGGTGTCCAACCTGGGCCTCACCAAGCTGATTGCGTTCTCGATTCCGGTACTGACCGCCATCTACCCGCCGTGCATCGCCCTGGTGGCCCTGAGCTTCTGCAAGGACTTCTGGCATGAGCAGGGTCGCATCGTCGGTCCGGTGATGCTGGTGTCGTTCATTTTCGGCATGATCGACGCTCTCAAGGGCGCCGGTCTGGCCGACTGGATGCCGGCTCAACTGGCTCACCTGCCGCTGAGCGAGCAGGGCCTGGCGTGGCTGGTGCCCTCGGTCATGACCCTGGTGGTTGCCGTGGTTTGCGACCGTCTGCTGGGCAAGCGCGAAGAAGCGCTGGCTTAAGCCGCTTCATGACCCGCCACAAGCGGGCTTGATCTACAAATGGAAATGCCCCGTATCAATCGATACGGGGCATTTTTTATGCGTGTGATGCAGTGTCTTTTTCCTTGGGTTAACGTCGAAGCACTATCCGCAGGTTTCATCATCGTCTACACATCACAAGGAACTGCATGTCGTTCATCCACGCCAATCTGATCCACATCCTCGCCGCGCTCTGGTTTGTCGTCTGCTGGGGTGGCTACACCCGTTACGCGACATGGAAGGGCCGTGACACCGCATGCCTGGCCAGTGTGCTGCACCTGTACCGCGAAGACTGGATGCGCCGCATGCTGTTGCGCGACAACCGCATCGCCGATGCCAGCGTGATCGGTAACCTGGAGCGCAACGCCTCGTTCTTCGCTTCCAGCACGTTGATTATCCTGGCCGGTATTCTCACGGTGTTGGGGGCATCCGAAAGAGCCGTGTCGTTGCTTGCTGATATCCCGATGGTGCAACAGGCTTCCCAAGGCATGTCGGAGATCAAGTTGTTGTGCCTGGCGCTGGTGTTTGTCTATGCGTTCTTTACGTTCAGCTGGTGCATGCGTCAGTACAACTTTGCGGCCATTCTCGTGGGTTCGGCACCGATGATCGGTGAGCGGCATGTGTCCGAGCAAGAGCGTAACGCCTTTGCTTCCCGAGCCGCCCGTGTCATCTCCATGGCGGCCAACCAGTTCAACTTCGGTCTGCGTTCCTATTACTTCGGCATGAGCATGCTGGCGTGGTTTGTCAGCCCCTGGTTGTTCATGTTGATGAGCGCCGGTGTCGTGTTGGTATTGTATCGCCGCGAGTTTCACTCCGACGTTCTTGACGTGATGGTCTATACACCTACAGAGGCGCCATTGCCTGAGCTGAACAAAGAGGCGGCTTGATGAGTATTCCATTCTGGTGTGTGTTTATCAGCGCCTTGTTGATTTTCGTGGCGCGCATGCCGGTGGCCAAGGCGATGAAAGAGCAGGGCGGTTACAACAATCACCTGCCGCGTCAACAACAGGCGCAACTCACAGGTTTCGGCGCCCGGGCGTTGGCGGCCCACCAGAACAGTTTCGAGGCGTTCATTTTGTTTGCGGTCGGGGTGTTGATGGCGCACACCACGCAAACGGCGGGATGGCTGATCGATGCACTGGCGATCGCCTTCGTGATCGCGCGCGTTATCTACTTACTGTGTTATTGGGCTGATCTGGCCTGGCAGCGAAGTCTGGTGTGGTTCGTCGGATTAGTGTGTTCGTTGTTGCTGATGATTAGTCCGACTTTTAGGACTGTTTTGCTCTAAGGACGCGTTTCGAGCAAAATTTCAGATAAAAGAAAACCCGCACTTGGCGGGTTTTCTTTTATCACTAAAAACGCTTTTAGTTTTTAGGTGCTTCTGGAGCGGCTTCTTTTGCCGCTGCTTCGTTCGATTCAGTCTGAGCTTTGGCAGCTTCAGCGTTTTCTTTTGCCGCCTCGTTCACTTTATCCTGAGCTTCGCTCATTTTTTCCTGAGCTTGCTCTGTATGTTGGGTGGCTTCTTGAGCTTTGTCCTCGGATTTTTTACCGCAAGCGGCGAGACCGAGGGAAGCGGTCAACATCAAGGCAATAGCTAAAGTCTTACGCATGGGGTGTTTCTCCTGATGGAAAATATTTACTGGCCTTTCGAGCACAGCGACCAGGGTTAAGTTCCTTAAATCATTCAGATATATAAGTTTGTTTTGCTACGGAACTTTTACTTAAGAGCCGGCTACTTCGCCCGGACACTAAGGAGCGTTTACCAAATGGCCGAAAACCCCGTTTTTGAGCGTGCGATGCGATTCCTGTCGGCGTTGCGCCATTGTCAGGTACTCGGCATGCGCCTTCACAGCGCCAGCAGCGAAGGACTGACGGTGATTCTGCCGTATAGCCCGCAGATCGTCGGCAACCCGCAAACCGGGGTGATTCATGGCGGTGCGCTGACCTCGCTGATGGATACCGCCTGTGGCATGGCCACCCTCTGCGTGCTGCCTGAGTTCGAAGTCTGCCCGACGCTCGACCTGCGCATCGACTACATGCATGCCGCCGAGCCACACAAAGACGTTTACGGCTTCGCCCAATGCTACCGAGTGACTACCGATGTGATTTTTGCGCGCGGTTTTGCCTATCAGGACGACCCCGAACAGCCCATCGCTCATGTAGTGGGCACTTTCATGCGCATGGGCAAGGGCATCAAAGGTACTAAAAACTTTGGCGGCGCCATTTCCGGAGGTACGAAATGACCGACACGTTCAAGGAGCAGCTTCAACAGGCCCATGCTCAGGGGGACTACGCCGCGCTGCTGCAGCTGATTCCTTACGCCGAGCTGATCGGCGTCGAATGTTCGCGGGTAGGAGATGAGCTGCTGTTTCGTCTGCCGGCCAACAAGGACAACATTGGTAACCCTTTACTGCCAGCGATTCATGGTGGGGTGATTGCCGGGTTCATGGAGCTCTCGGCGGCGCTGCACCTGTTGATTTTCACCGGCTCGCCCGGTGTGCCGAAGATTATCGACTTCTCCCTCGACTACCTGCGCGCGGGGCAGTTTCGCGATACCTGGGCCCGATGCCAGGTTTGTCGCCAGGGGCGGCGGGTGGCGAACGTGGCGATTACCGCCTGGCAAAGCACTGAAGCCGAGCCCATTGCCACGGCCCGGGCCCACTTCAAAATCGAAGAGCCCTTGAAATCCTGATCTCAGCCCCCAACTCTGAGGACAACCCGCCGCCGACCCTCAAGGTCGCGGCCACTGCCATCTGATTGGAGTTTGATGACCATGAGTGTGGAAACTCAAAAGGAAACCCTGGGCTTCCAGACCGAGGTGAAGCAGCTGCTGCACCTCATGATCCATTCGCTGTATTCCAACAAGGAAATCTTCCTTCGCGAATTGATCTCGAACGCCTCTGACGCTGTCGATAAATTACGTTTTGAAGCGCTGGCCAAGCCTGAATTGCTGGAAGGCGGCGCTGAGCTGAAAATCCGTGTGAGCTTCGACAAGGACGCTAAAACCGTCACCCTCGAAGACAACGGCATCGGCATGAGCCGTGAAGATGCGGTCACTCACTTGGGCACCATCGCCAAGTCCGGTACCGCCGATTTCATGAAGCACCTGTCTGGTGATCAGAAAAAAGACTCGCACCTGATCGGTCAGTTCGGTGTCGGTTTCTACTCGGCGTTCATCGTCGCCGATAAAGTTGACGTATTCAGCCGCCGTGCCGGCCTCGCTGCCAGCGAAGGTGTGCACTGGTCGTCCAAGGGCGAAGGCGAATTTGAAATCGCCACCGTCGAAAAAGCTGATCGCGGCACCCGTATCGTTCTGCACCTGAAATCCGGCGAAGACGAGTTCGCCGATGGCTGGCGCCTGCGCAACATCATCAAGAAGTATTCCGACCACATCGCCTTGCCGATCGAGTTGCCGAAAGAAGTTGCAGCCGCCGAAGGCGAAGAGAAGCCTGCCGTTGAGTGGGAAACCGTCAACCG
The DNA here is from genome assembly GCF_059420765.1 of Pseudomonas sp. GW821-FHT03E01. Taxonomy (NCBI): domain Bacteria; kingdom Pseudomonadati; phylum Pseudomonadota; class Gammaproteobacteria; order Pseudomonadales; family Pseudomonadaceae; genus Pseudomonas; species Pseudomonas sp. GW821-FHT03E01. The sequence goes on from NZ_JBWKUI010000011.1 coordinate 223,439, forward strand.
CGCCAGCGCCCTGTGGACTCGCCCTCGCACTGAAGTGAAGGACGAGGAATACCAGGAGTTCTACAAGCACGTCGCTCACGATTTCGAAAACCCGCTGAGCTGGAGCCACAACAAAGTCGAGGGCAAGCTCGAGTACACCTCGCTGCTTTATGTGCCGACCCGTGCTCCGTTCGATCTGTACCAGCGTGAAGCGCCGAAAGGCCTGAAGCTGTACGTGCAGCGCGTGTTCGTCATGGATCAGGCTGAGTCGTTCCTGCCGCTGTACCTGCGCTTCATCAAAGGCGTGGTCGATTCCAACGACCTGTCGCTGAACGTGTCGCGGGAAATCCTGCAGAAAGACCCGATCATCGACTCCATGAAATCGGCGCTGACCAAGCGCGTTCTGGACATGCTGGAAAAACTGGCGAAGAACGAGCCTGAGCAATACAAAGGCTTCTGGAAGAACTTCGGTCAGGTCATGAAAGAAGGCCCGGCAGAAGACTTCGCCAACAAAGAAAAAATTGCCGGTCTGCTGCGTTTCGCGTCCACTCAGGGCGATGACGGCGAGCAGGTTGTAGGTCTGGCCGACTACCTGGCCCGTGCCAAGGAAGGTCAGGACAAGATCTACTACCTGACCGGTGAAACCTACGCGCAAGTCAAAAACAGCCCGCACCTGGAAGTTTTCCGCAAGAAAGGCATCGAAGTGCTGCTGCTGACCGACCGTATCGACGAGTGGCTGATGAGCTACCTCAGCGACTTCGACGGCAAGAGCTTTGTCGACGTGGCACGCGGTGACCTGGACCTCGGCAACCTGGATTCGGAAGAAGACAAGAAAGCCGCGGAAGAAGTCGCCAAGTCCAAAGAAGGCCTGGTTGAGCGTCTCAAGACCGCTTTGGGTGAGTCCGTTGCTGAAGTGCGGGTTTCCCATCGCCTGACCGATTCCCCGGCGATTCTGGCCATCGGCGAGCAGGACCTGGGCCTGCAAATGCGTCAGATCCTGGAAGCCAGCGGTCAGAAGGTTCCGGATTCGAAGCCGATCTTCGAATTCAACCCGGCTCACCCGCTGATCGAGAAGCTCGACAACGAGCAGAGCGACGAGCGCTTCGGCGACCTGTCGCACATTCTGTTCGATCAGGCGGCCCTGGCGGCCGGCGACAGCTTGAAAGACCCGGCCGCTTATGTGCGTCGTCTGAACAAGCTGCTGGTTGAACTGTCGGTTTAACCACGTTGTATAAAAACCCGCTTCGGCGGGTTTTTTCATTCTGGTGCTTTTTTACTGGGAGTCAGTCATGAGCCAAATCACTGTTCGATCCGTCGCCTATCAGATCGACGGCCAATCGTATGAAAGCCGTCTGGCCTTCGATGCCGACCATAAAGGCCCGCGTCCGGGTCTGTTGATGGCGCCGAACTGGATGGGCGTCAGCGTCGGCGCCGAGGAGATTGCCAAATCGGTGGCATCCAAGGGTTATGTGGTGCTGATCGCGGATCTGTACGGGCAATCGGTTCGTCCGCAGAACGGCGACGAGGCAGGCGCGGCGATGATGCCGCTGAAGAATGATCGCGCCTTACTGCGCAAACGCATGCAGGCAGCCTTCGAACAACTGCAAGGGCAGGGCGAGGCGGCGGTCGATACCTCGAAACTGGCGACTTTTGGTTTCTGCTTCGGTGGTTGCTGCGCGCTGGAGCTGGCGCGTAGCGGTGCGCCGGTGAAGGCTGCGGTGTCGTTCCACGGTACGCTGGATACGCCGAACGTGAACGATGCGAAAAACATCAAGGGTTCGGTGCTGGTGCTGCATGGCGCTGCCGATCCGCTGGTGCCGAAAGAGCAGCTGCCAGCGTTTGAAGCTGAGATGAATGCCGCCGGTGTGGATTGGCAATTGCTGAGCTATGGCGGCGCGGTGCATTCGTTCACCGACCCGCATGCCAACGTGCCGGGCATGATGATGTATGACGCGAAAACCGCGGCTCGCGCGTTCACGTCGATGCATAACTTGCTGGATGAAGTGTTCAAGGGTTGATTGCTGCTCTCGGTCCGGACGATGATCGTTCCCACGCTCTGCGTGGGAATGCCTCTAGGGGCGCTCGCGGCGTGGGAACGATCAGCCGATCAGTTACAGGGGCGTTGGCGGGCTTCGGTGTTTCGGCAACTCAATCCGCTCACTTTCCCCCGGCACCGTCGGCCAATCCCCGGCCGCCCAGCGCCGACGTGCTTCATCAATCAACGCCGGATCACTGGCCACGAAGTTCCAGTTGATCCGTCGTGGCCCGTCCAGTGGCGCTCCGCCAAACAGCACGGCATGGCAGTCACTCTCGGCGAACAGCGTCATCTCTTCCCCGGCCGGCAGCACTACTAGCGTGTAGGGCTCCAGCAGCTCGCCATCAAGCTGCGCCTCGCCGCTCAACACATACAGCGCCCGTTCTTCATGCTCGGTGGGAATCAGCAGCGTGGTCGCCGTTTGCAGGTTCAATTCGGCATACAGCGTAGGCGAAAGCACCGGGACCGGTGATTCAAGGCAAAAGCCCTTCCCGGCGATCATTCGTATCTTCACGCCAAGGTTTTCGCTGACGGGCAGCGTGGCTGCTGGATGGTGGCTGTAGTGTCCTGGGCCGTGCTCACGGTCCTTGGGCGAAGCCAGCCAGATCTGTAAGCCGTGCATCGTACCGCCACTGTTCTTCAAGGCTTCGGGCGTGCGTTCGACGTGGGCAATCGCACTGCCGGCGGTCATCCAGCTGACATCGCCGGCATTCACCACCTGATCGGATCCGAGGCTGTCCTTGTGCTGGATTTGCCCTTCGAACAGGTAGGTGAGGGTGGACAGCCCGATGTGCGGATGCTGACGGATGTCCATGCCTTTGCCCGGTGGATAACGGGTTTCGAGCATGTGGTCGAAAAACACGAAGGGCCCGACGTTGCGGCATTTGGCTGACGGCAAAGGGCGAAGGATCGGCTGGCCTTCGACATCTTCGGCGCGGGGGCGGATCACGAGCGGAGTGTTCATGGTGCGTTCCAGGCTGAGCGGGTGACGCAGGGAGCATAACCCGCTTGCGCAGCCGTTGCCGCTATTGGCTGAAGGCGCCTTCGGACAGATGAGTCTCGATGCTGACTTCAGAGGTGGTCATCAGCTTGTGTACCGGGCAGCGGTCGGCCACGCGGTGCAGCTCGTCGCGCTGGGCGTCGGTGAGTACGCCCTTGAGCGTGAGTTTGACGTGCAGGGCATATTTGCCTTTCTGCTCTTCACTGTTGTCGCGCTTGACCTCGACCCCGACGCCGGTCAGTGGGATGCCCTTCTTCTTCGCATACAGTTTCAGGGTCAGGGCCTTGCAGGCGCCGAGGGCCGCGTCGAAATAGTCATGGGGCTCTGGCGCGGTGCCTTCGCCACCGGACGACTTGGGAACATCGGCAAACAGTTCATGGTCATCGATCTGGACGCTGTGACGAAAACCTTCGGCGGAGACAGTATTGACGGTAACAGTCATGGGAAACCTCGCAGGGATCAGGAAAAGTCATTCGATCAAAAAAGACCCTGAATTTATAGAGTATTCCTTCACGTTCGCGTTCCTATTTCTTGCCGGACGATTTGGCCACAGCTCAAAGTTGTCATTGTCCTGTCCCCCGCTTAACGCCAGACGAAAAAAAGCCCCGCGTTTGCGGGGCTTTCATGTCGGTCCGGATCAGCTGCCTTTGACCGTCTTGCCGTTGACCGTACCGTCGAGGAGCATGATGTTGTACTCCTTGCCGTCGGTTTCGACCTGTTGCAGACGGACCAGCAGGTAATCCCAATCCTTGGCGAACCACAGCACGGTGATGCGCTTGCTTTGTGTCGGATCGCGCACGCGCTCGACCTTGACCGCATCGATCTGGCCTGCCTTGGTGTCGACTTTCTCCGAGCCCAGCACGCGGAAGTCATAGGTATCGACTTCGCCGGCATCGACGACCTGATAGCTCATGCTTTTCTTGCCGGAGGCCACGTCATGCTGCAGCGCCAGTTGATAGGTGGACTTGTCGACCATGCCGCGGTTGAGCGGGAGCTTGACGGCGTCACCGCGATCGGTGCCGGTGACCATCTTGTTGGTCCAATCGAAATCCAGATCAGCCTTCTTGGCTTTGCCCAGGCCACCGCGTTCGAAGTGGTAGGACTGCGGCAGCAGCGTGTCCTTGTCCAGGGTCAGGGTGCTTTCTTCGGTCAGGCTGGCGATCATCATCGATGCCTTGAAGCTGAGTTTCCAGACGCCGTTGGCTTCCTTGGTCAGGCTGCGTTCGGCGGTGCCGCTCATGGGCAGTTGCTTCCAGTCGGCGGTGTAGCTGGCGGAGAAGGGATGAAGGTCCGCGGCCTGCGCAAACGGCAGGGCGAGCAGGGCGCAAGCGAAGAGCAGGGCACGACGCATAAAATCTCCTAGGTTCGAATCAAGTGGCCGCTGGCCGCGAGTAACTGTCCGTCCAGTAAAGCACCTTGTTCGCCGAGTGATAAACGGCCTTCGGCAAACCAGCGTACGGCCATCGGGTAGATCAGGTGTTCCTGGGTGTGGACTCGCTGCGCCAGACTCTGCGGCGAATCGTGCAACTCTACCGGTATTACTGCCTGTACGACCAGTGGTCCGCCATCGAGTTCCTCGGTGACGAAGTGCACGGAGCAGCCGTGTTCCGTATCGCCGGCCTCCAGCGCGCGCTGATGAGTGTGTAACCCTTTGTATTTGGGCAGCAGCGAGGGATGGATATTGAGCAGGCGACCCTGGTAATGGCGCACGAAGTCAGCGCTGAGAATGCGCATGAAACCGGCCAGTACCACGAGTTTGGGGTTGAAGGCGTCGATCAGTTCGATCAGCGCGGCATCGAAGGCCTCGCGGCCCTCGAAAGCCTTGTGATCCAGGGTGCGGGTGTCGATACCCGCGTCCCTGGCGCGTTGCAGGCCGTAGGCGTCGGCGCGGTTGGAAATCACCGCAGCAATGCGGGCCGGGCTGTCGCCGGTCCGCGTGCTGTCGATCAAGGCCTGCAAGTTACTGCCGGTGCCGGACAGCAGCACCACCACATCACAGGTCTGGGACATTAATGAGCCTTGAGGTTCTTCAGTTCGACCTGAGCCGCGCCTTCGGCAGCGGTGGCGATCTGACCGATGACCCATGGCTGCTCGCCAGCTTCACGCAGGACGTTCAGCGCGGTTTCAACGTGCTCTTGAGCCACGCAGATGACCATGCCGACGCCGCAGTTCAGCACGCGGTGCATTTCGGTTTCGTCGACGTTGCCTTTCTCTTGCAGCCAGTCGAACACCGCAGGGCGGGTCCAGCTCGCGACGTCAACCACCGCTTGAGCGCCTTTTGGCAGTACGCGCGGGATGTTGTCCAGCAGGCCGCCACCGGTGATGTGGGCCATGGCTTTGACGGCGCCGGTGTCCTTGATCAGCTTGAGCAGCGGCTTCACGTAGATACGGGTCGGAGCCATCAGCAGGTCGGTCAGCGGTTTGCCGTCGAGCTGGATATTCTCGATGTCGGAACCCGACACTTCGATGATCTTGCGGATCAGCGAGTAGCCGTTGGAGTGCGGGCCGGAAGACGGCAGGGCGAGCAGGGCATCGCCGGCAGCGACTTTTGAACCGTCGATGATTTCGGATTTTTCCACGACGCCGACGCAGAAGCCGGCCAGGTCGTAGTCTTCACCTTCATACATGCCAGGCATTTCAGCGGTTTCGCCGCCGACCAGGGAGCAGCCGGACAGTTCACAGCCGGCGCCGATGCCGGTTACAACCTGAGCAGCGGTGTCGACGTTCAGTTTGCCGGTAGCGTAGTAGTCGAGGAAGAACAGCGGCTCAGCGCCGCAGACCACCAGGTCGTTCACGCACATGGCCACCAGGTCGATGCCGATGCTGTCGTGCTTGTTCAGGTTCAGCGCCAGGCGCAGCTTGGTGCCGACGCCGTCAGTGCCCGATACCAGCACCGGTTGTTTGTAACCGGCCGGGATTTCGCAGAGGGCGCCGAAACCGCCCAGGCCGCCCATGACTTCCGGGCGCGCAGTGCGCTTGGCGACGCTCTTGATGCGTTCGACCAATGCTTCACCGGCGTCGATGTCTACACCGGCGTCCTTGTAGCTCAGGGAGGGTTGCTTGCTCATGATCCAGGCCTTTAGGGGGGATTCAGGGGTAACGACCGAGTTCAGCGGGCCTGTCGAAATTGATGAGGCAATTGCCTCACGCGCTATTTCGACACTACCCGGCTGTAGCCGGTCTGCGAAGGCGCGCGATTTTATCAGGCTTGAGGGGCAGCGGCCATCCTCGTGCCGACGGGCAGGGGCATATCGCGTTAAAAAAACTGATATTGCCCGTGTTGGCGACGTCCCACATGGCTGTATAAGGTACGACGTTAACCGTCTATCGTTATGACAGTGCGAAAACTTACCGCGATCGTGTGAATGTTTTGCTTGGGCCTGCGGTCACAGCCCTGGCTCAATCGTCTTCATGCGGTCTGTTCCAGCCGCTCTTGTCGTCAGGAATCTTCCATGCGTTTTCTTAAATTCTTGTTCGTGGGCTGTTTATCCGTGGTCAGCCTGGCCAGCCATGCCGAAACCGTCAAAGGCCTCTATCAAGTGCGCCAACCGGTCAGCGGCCAGACACCGGAGGAGCGCGACCAGGCGACTCAGCAGGCGCTGGAAACGCTGGTGTTGCGCTTGACCGGCGATCCCAAGGCGGCGCAAAGCCCTGGCCTTGCGGCCGTGCGCAAAGACCCTCAGCAGATCATCAGTCAGTTCGGCTACGACGCCGGGCCACCGCAAGTGCTGAAAGTCGATTTCGACCCGGCCACCACCGAGCAGGCCTTGCGTCGTGCCGGGCTGGCCGTGTGGGGGGCCAATCGGCCGTCGATCCTCGGCTGGTGGTTGAACGATTCCACCGAAGGTTCGAGCCTGGTCGGCGATGGTCAGGCCAGTGCTGCGCCCTTGCGTCGGGCGGCTCAGCACCGAGGCCTGCCGCTGCGTTTGCCGCTGGCTGACCTGAATGAACAGATCGTCGCCACGGCACCGAATCTGGAAGGTGCCGACCCTGCGCCACTGCGCAGTGCCTCCGATCGTTACAATGCCGATGCCTTGCTGGCGGTGCATGCCCGTGAAGAAGGGGGGCAATGGCAAGCCAAGTGGCGACTGTGGCTGGGCGATCAGAAAGAGGCCGGCAGCGTGCAGGGCGCCGATACCGCCGCCGTGGCCGATGCGGTGATGCTGGCGGTCAGCGAGCGTCTGGCGTCGCGTTTCGTTGCCAAGCCAGGTGTGTCGGGCGAGCAGTTGTTGGAAGTGCAGGGCATGAATCTGGAGCGTTATGCGACGCTTGGGCGTTTGTTGGAGCCTTTTGGCGCGTGTCTGCAAAGTGTCGATGGTGACCGCGTGCTTTATCGCGTCAACGGCAGTGCCGATCAGCTGCGAGCTCAGTTGTCCCTGGCGCAATTGCAGGAGGTTCCGGCCAGTCAGGTGCCGGCACCTGTTCAGCCGGTGACTGTGGGTTCTGCGCCGGCCGCAGCGCCAGCGCCTGCCCCGACGCCGCAGTTGCATTTCCGTTGGTGAGTTTTTTCTTTATATAGAAGCAGGAGTGGTACATGGCCGATACGCGGCGTTGGTTCTGGCTCGGTGGGGTGGCCCTGCTTTGCGCGTTTGTTTACCTGTTGCATCCGATCCTGACGCCGTTCCTGGTGGCGCTGTTGCTGGCCTATCTGTTCGACCCGCTGGTGGATCGGCTGGAGAAGCTCGGCTTGTCCCGGACATGGGGCGTGGTGGCGGTGTTCGCGTTGTTCACGATGGTCCTCACCACGCTGTTGTTGGTGTTGGTGCCGATGCTCGCCAAGCAGCTGTTTCGCTTGTATGAACTGGCGCCGCAGATGCTCGACTGGTTGCAGCACACCGCGTTGCCGTGGGCGCAATCGAAGTTGGGTTTGTCGGAGGGCTTCTGGAAGTTCGACAAGCTCAAGGCGGCGATCAGCGAGCACATGGGCCAGACCACCGACATTGTCGGCGTGGTGCTGAGTCAGGCGACGGCTTCAGGCCTTGCGCTGATCGGCTGGCTGGCCAATCTGGTGCTGATCCCGGTGGTGAGTTTTTATCTGCTGCGCGACTGGGACCTGATGATGGCCAAGATCCGCAGCTTGCTGCCGCGTGATCGTGAAGAGCGTGTCATGACCCTGGCTGGGGAATGCCATGAAGTGCTTGGGGCGTTCGTGCGCGGACAGTTGCTGGTGATGCTGGCGCTGGGTGTGATCTACGCCGCTGGCTTGATGATCGTCGGGCTGGAACTGGGGTTGTTGATCGGTCTGATTGCCGGCCTGGCGGCGATCGTGCCGTACATGGGGTTTGTCATCGGGATTGGCGCGGCGTTGATTGCCGGCCTGTTCCAGTTCGGTGGCGATCTGTATCCCATGATCGGTATCGTCGCGGTGTTCATGGTCGGCCAGGCGCTGGAAGGCATGGTTCTGACGCCGTTGCTGGTGGGTGACCGGATCGGCCTGCACCCGGTGGCGGTGATCTTTGCGATTCTGGCCGGCGGCGAGCTGTTTGGTTTTACCGGGGTGCTGCTGGCATTGCCGGTGGCGGCGGTGATCATGGTTCTGGTGCGCCATGTGCATGATTTGTATAAAGATTCGGATATCTACGGCGGTGTCGACGAGTCTGAGAAGTAAGGCCTTTTGATCGCTCGTCGCGGGCAGCCTGGTTTCACGCCGGGTTTGCCCGTATCCCTCGCGCGGCTGTCACATGCACCGCCAAAGAAACTGTCATAAAACCAGCACGTTAACGCAAACCTTTGATTTTGCTTGTGGTCTGTCGCATTGTGCCGTCAGCTTCACGGGTATAAACTTCGCAAACTTTACACAGAGGCCACTAACGGTTCCTTTGGAACTGTTCAGTCAGCATGAAACCGATTCAGCTGCCCCTAGGTGTGCGTCTGCGTGATGACGCCACCTTTATCAATTACTACCCAGGCGCCAATGCCGCTGCACTCGGCTATGTCGAGCGGCTGTGCGAAGCCGACGCCGGCTGGACGGAAAGCCTGATTTACCTCTGGGGCAAGCACGGGGTAGGGCGCACGCATTTGTTGCAGGCGGCTTGCCTGCGTTTCGAGCAGATGGGTGAACCGGCGGTGTATCTGCCGCTGGCCGAGTTGATGGACCGCGGCATCGAAATCCTCGACAACCTCGAACAATACGAACTGGTTTGCCTGGACGATTTGCAGGCGGTCGCCGGCAAGGCGGATTGGGAAGAGGCGTTGTTCCATCTGTTCAATCGTCTGCGTGACAGCGGTCGGCGTCTGCTGATCGCCGCCTCGACATCCCCGCGCGAACTACCGGTGAAGCTGGCGGACCTCAAGTCTCGGCTGACACTGGCGCTCATCTTCCAGATGCGTCCGCTCTCTGACGAAGACAAGTTGCGTGCCTTGCAGTTGCGCGCCTCCCGTCGTGGCCTGCACCTGACTGACGAAGTCGGTCATTTTATTTTGACTCGCGGTACTCGCAGCATGAGTGCGCTTTTCGAGCTGCTTGAGCGCCTCGATCAGGCCTCCCTTCAAGCTCAGCGCAAGCTGACAATCCCGTTCCTGAAAGAGACGTTGGGCTGGTAAAGGCCAGGTTTTTCGCGGGTTCCGGCATATTCCAGGCGTCAACAAATCCGCTTTCCTGCAAGGGAGCAGGCTGCGCAAAGGTTTAAAATGGGCTTAAGCGCTTAGATGGAAACGAGAAACCGATAAGTCACATAAAGATCGATTGAATTTGCAAATGAGATCGATAGCGGGCATAGTCTCGGCTTCTTTACAACTATCAGCCACGGTCGTGCCCATGCTAAATCGCTTCGCACCCCTCGTGCCTCTCGCACTCGTCACCCTGTTGTTCGGTTGCGCTGCTCACTCTCCAGTGTCCCAGCAAGAGCCACAGCATCAGGTTTCAAATTCAGTTACCGCGCAGTCTTCTTCCGTTCTTTTCCAGGAAGAGCTAGCAACCAATAAAGAACTGGCAGACTTCGCCGGGGGCAAGTCGTATCAGCTTCCGGTTCTGGCTGACAGCATCCTCGAACGTGGCATGTCCCTGATCGGTACCCGTTACCGTTTCGGCGGCACCTCCGAGGCAGGCTTCGACTGCAGCGGCTTCATCGGTTATCTGTTTCGTGAAGAGGCTGGCATGAACCTGCCGCGCTCCACTCGCGAAATGATCAACGTTGACGCTCCGCTGGTGGCTCGCAGCGCCCTCAAGCCGGGTGACCTGCTGTTCTTCGCCACCAATGGCCGTCGCGGTCGTGTCAGTCACGCCGGGATCTACGTGGGTGACAACCAGTTCATCCACTCCAGCAGCCGCAAAAGCGGTGGTGTCCGGGTCGATAGCCTGGGCGACAGCTACTGGAGCAAGACCTTCATCGAAGCCAAGCGTGCGCTCGCAATGGCACCGGCTGCAGCGCCTATCGTCACTGCGCGCCAATAAGCGGACAGTTTACAAGGCGAACTTAAAGTCTTACTTGAAGTTTGCCGCGTAGCCGCTAGAATCCTGATCTATTATTGATGGCAAACCGCCTGCGTTCTGCGCAGGCGGTTTTCTTTTCTGTCTTTGTGGCAGAAAAAAGCCGCAGCCAGATCAGGATGTTCTGTTTATGACGATGTCGGCCCGCCTCGCACTCATGTTCTTCGCAGCGCTGCTCAGCGCCTGCGCCAGCCGCACACCGCCACCTGCGCCGGTGGTTCGCGCACCGATTGTTTTCGGTTCTCCCCAAGCCTTTTCCCCTGCGGCAGAAGACGTGCTGTTTCGCGCGCTCGGTCTGGTGGGGACGCCTTATCGTTGGGGCGGCAACACGCCGGATTCCGGGTTCGATTGCAGCGGTTTGATCGGTTACGTCTATCGCGATGTCGCAGGCATTTCCTTGCCGCGGTCCACACGCGAGATGATCGGCATGCAGGCTCCCGACGTCGGCAAGGAAGGCCTGCAAACCGGCGACCTGATCTTCTTCGCCACCAATGGCGGCTCCCAGGTCAGCCATGCCGGGATCTATGTCGGCGAAGGGCGCTTCGTCCATGCTCCAGCCACGGGCGGCACGGTCAAGCTGGACAGCTTGTCCAAGGCTTACTGGCAGAAAGCCTACCTGAGCGCCAAGCGCGTCCTGCAGCCCGAGCACTTGGCACATAATCCCTAGGGGTTTGTCATGATCGCTCTGGCGGAGTTGTAGGAGCGAGGCTTGCCCGCGAAGGCGGCAGCACAGTCAACATTGATATCGACTGACACACCGCTTTCGCGGGCAAGCCTCGCTCCTACGGACAGACTTTACTTGGCCGCGGAAACGCGCCACACCTTGTTCCCCACATCATCTGCCACCAACAAGCCGCCCTGCTGATCGATCACCACGCCCACCGGCCGCCCCATGGCTTTTCCCTCGTCGTTGAGGAAGCCGGTAAGCACATCCAGCGGCTGTCCGCTCGGTTTGCCGGCGCTGAACGGCACGAAAATTACTTTGTAGCCGCTGTGCGGTTTACGGTTCCACGAGCCATGCTGGCCGATGAAGGCGCCTTGGGTGAACGGCGCGGGCAACTTGCTGCCTTCGGCGAACGTCAGGCCCAGCGACGCGGTATGGGGCCCCACTGCGTAGTCCGGTGCAATGGCCTTGGCGACCAGATCAGGGTTTTGTGGCTCGACGCGAACATCGACATGTTGCCCGTAATAGCTGTAAGGCCAGCCATAGAACCCGCCGTCCTTCACTGACGTGATGTAGTCCGGCACCAGGTCGCTGCCGATTTCGTCACGCTCGTTGACTGCGGTCCACAGAGCACCGCTTTGCGGCTCCCAGGCCAGGCCGTTCGGGTTACGAATCCCCGAGGCGAAGATTCGATGGTTGCCGGTGGCGCGATCGACTTCCCAGATCGCCGCGCGACCTTCCTCCTGATCCATGCCGTTTTCACCAACGTTGCTGTTCGAGCCCACGGTGACGTACAGCTTGCTGCCGTCCTTGCTGGCGATGACATTTTTGGTCCAGTGGTGATTTCGCGTGCCGCCCGGCAAATCGACCACTTTGATTGGCTGTGACTTGATCGCTGTCTCGCCGTTTTCATAGTGAAAACGCAGCAAACGGTCGGTGTCGGCGACATACAGGTCTTTGCCAACCAGGGTCATGCCGAAAGGCGAGTTGAGGTTTTCCAGGAACACCGTGCGGGTTTCGGCGACGCCGTCGTGGTCCTTGTCCCGCAGCAGAGTGATGCGGTTCGGGCTGGGGACGCCAGCCCCGGCGCGGCCCATGACTTTGCCCATGATCCAGCCGCGAATGCCATTGCTGTCATCGGATTTGGACGGCGCGTTGGTTTCGGCCACCAGTACGTCGCCGTTGGGCAGCACATAGAGCCAGCGCGGGTGTTCGAGGTTTTCGGCAAACGCTGCTACTTGAGTGCCTGCGGCGGCGACGGGTTTTTTACCCTGAGGCCAGCCGATCGCCGGGGCGATGTTCACCGTCGGGATCAGGGTTTTGTTCGGTTCCGGCAGCTTGGGCGACGGTCCGGTGCCGTCCGAGACTTGCAGGCTGGAGGTTTCACCACAGGCGGCGAGCCCTCCGGCGAGCGCGATGATGAGAATGAGCTGGGGTTTGCGCATTACTGATCTTCCCTATGAATGCATTGACGTAATCATAGAGAAGCGTAAACACCCGATGGTTCAACCGGTCAGCCGCGGGCCTCCTTGAACAGCACGGCGATCCCCGGATGGTAGTTGCCGGTTTCATTGCGCAACTTGCGGTAGGCGTAAGGGAAATACCAGGCCACGGCGCAGGTGTGCTCCTTTTGCAGGTCGTCGAGCATGTCCTGGAGTTCTTCCGGGGTGGCGCTGTGCTGGGCTTTTTGTGGGGCGACAAACAGGCAGCCGAGTTTCAGGTCGCTGGTGTAGCTGATGCGCTTCGCGTCGCTGGTGATGTCCGCCAGTGCCTGGGTCAGGTTCAGGTTGTTGACCCGCGGCCAGCGCTGGGTGGCCTGCAGGTACGCGCGTTCTTCGCTGGTGGCGATAAACAGATCGGCGCGGGCGTTGCGTTCGCCTTCTTCGGTCTGTTTGCGCGACGGTGTTTGCTGCAGCGTGACCATTTCCGCCATCCAGGCTGCGGCAGAGAGCAGGCCGAGGTTGGCGTTTTCGTCGTACCAGTAAGGCGTATCGTTATCGCCGCGCACGGCGTTGTAGCGGTCGATACAGTCAAACCAGCGTTCCAGCACCGGGCGCAGGAATTCCAGCTTCGGATTGCTGATGATCATGCCTTGCATGTGGCTCACCCTTGTTATTGTGTTGTGAGGTTGTGGCTCTTTGATATCACTGCTGGCAGTGTGGCACAAGATTGGCGTCAGATAATTGATCAGCGGCAGTTATTCGCCGGAAGGCGTCCCGTCTTTAATTGACGCTCCACCCCCAACCCTCTAACCTTCGCGGCTTGTTTCAGGTGCTCTGTGGCCTTGGTCGACAGAGTGAAACAGGGAAGCCGGTGAGTGGATTTCTTCCAGCGAAGAATGATCACGATCCCGGCGCTGCCCCCGCAACGGTAAATGAGTGAAGACTGCGCCTGATGCCACTGTGTCGATGAACGATGCGGGAAGGCGCGCAGTTGGCCCCGAGCCGCTCATGAGCCCGGAGACCGGCCTGATCCATTCAGCGGCATCACGGTGGGCGATGCCAGGCTTCTTGCCGTCTATTCTTGTGCCTGCCCGCCGTTATCCAGCCTCAACGGAGAGCTCCCCCATGACTGATACCCCCGATCGTGACGAACGCCATCTGGCGCGCATGCTGCGCAAAAAAGCCGTGATCGACGAACGCATCGCCAATTCGCCGAATGAATGCGGCCTGCTGCTGGTGCTGAGCGGCAACGGTAAAGGCAAAAGCAGTTCGGCGTTCGGCATGCTGGCGCGCTCCATGGGCCACGGCATGCAATGCGGTGTGGTGCAGTTCATCAAGGGGCGCAGCAGCACTGGCGAGGAGCTGTTCTTCCGGCGTTTCCCGGAGCAGGTGCGTTTTCATGTGATGGGCGAGGGCTTCACCTGGGAAACCCAGGACCGCCAGCGTGACATCGCCGCCGCCGAAGCTGCGTGGGCGGTGTCCCGCGAACTGCTGAGCGATCCGTCGATTGGCCTGGTGGTACTCGATGAATTGAACATCGCCCTCAAGCACGGTTACCTCGATCTCGATCAGGTGCTCAGCGACTTGCAGGCCCGTCCGCCGATGCAGCATGTGGTGGTCACTGGCCGTGGCGCCAAACCGGAGATGATCGAACTGGCTGACACCGTCACCGAAATGGGCATGATCAAGCACGCCTTCCAGGCCGGGATCAAGGCGCAAAAAGGCGTCGAGTTGTGAATCAACCACGTCAATGCCCGGCGGTACTGATTGCCGCGCCGGCCTCCGGTCAGGGCAAGACCACCGTCACCGCCGCGCTCGCCCGCTTGCACCGCAATCAGGGGCGCAAGGTGCGTGTGTTTAAATGCGGCCCGGACTTTCTCGACCCGATGATTCTCGAGCGCGCCAGCGGTGCACCGGTCTATCAGCTGGACATGTGGATGGTCGGCGAGCAGGAAAGTCGTCGTCTGTTGTGGGAAGCTGCTGGCGAAGCTGACCTGATTCTCATCGAAGGCGTCATGGGGTTGTTCGACGGTACGCCGTCCAGTGCCGACCTGGCGCGGCATTTCGGTGTGCCGGTGCTCGGCGTGATTGACGGCACCGCGATGGCGCAGACGTTTGGCGCACTGGCCCTGGGGCTTGCGCGCTATCAGCCGGATTTGCCGTTTGCCGGTGTGTTGGCCAACCGGGTTGGCACCCTGCGTCATGCGCAATTGCTCGAAGGCAGTCTGACAGAAGGCTTGCGCTGGTACGGCGCGTTGTCCCGGGAGACCGGCATCGAATTGCCGAGTCGGCACCTCGGCCTGGTACAGGCCAGCGAATTGAATGATCTCGATCTGCGCCTCGATGCAGCCGCCGCCTCGCTGGCCAGCAGTTGCGACGTGGCTTTACCGCCGGCCGTGGAATTCGCCGCGCCTGAAGTGATCGCCGCCGAACCATTGCTGGCCGGTGTGCGGATTGCCGTGGCCCGGGACGAAGCCTTTGCGTTTACCTACGGCGCGAGCCTGGATCTGCTGCGGGCGATGGGCGCCGAGTTGTCTTTCTTCTCGCCGATCCGCGACCGCGAGTTGCCGGAGGCAGACAGCCTTTATCTGCCGGGTGGTTACCCTGAATTGCACCATGTGGCGTTGTCACAAAACACGCCAATGCTGACCGCCATCCGCGCTCATCACGCAGCGGGCAAACCGTTGCTGGCCGAGTGTGGCGGCATGCTGTATTTGTTGGATTCGTTGACCGATGTCGAGGGTACTCGCGCTGAATTGGTTGGCTTGCTGACCGGTGATGCGGTGATGCAGAAGCGTTTGGCGGCGTTGGCCTTGCAGGCGGTGGAATTGCCCGAAGGTTTGCTGCGCGGGCACACCTATCACCACTCGCTGACCAGCACCGAGCTTGAGCCGATTGCGCGTGGCCTGAGCCCCAATGGCGGGCGAGGGGCGGAGGCGGTTTATCGTGAGGGGCGGATGACGGCCTCTTATGTGCACTTTTATTTTCCGTCCAATCCGGCGGCGATTGCTGCGTTGTTGGCGCCCGATCGTGAAGCCGTCATCGCGAGCAGGCCATGACAGAAAACGCCTTTTCCGAAGTCGAACGCGATGCGGTCTACCGGGCCATCGGCGAACGCCGTGACATGCGCCACTTCAGCGGCGGCACGGTCGAGCCCGAGTTACTGAGGCGCCTGCTCGAAGCCGCGCACCAGGCGCCGAGCGTCGGCCTGATGCAGCCCTGGCGGTTCATCCGCATCAGCGACCGGGCGCTGCGCGGACAGATCCAGCAACTGGTGGAGGAAGAACGCGTCCGCACCGCCGAAGCCCTCGGCGAGCGCTCCGACGAATTCATGAAGCTCAAGGTCGAAGGCATCCAAGACTGCGCCGAAGTGCTGGTCGCTGCGCTGATGGACGATCGCGAACGGCATATTTTCGGCCGTCGTACGTTGCCGGAAATGGACATGGCCTCGCTGTCCTGTGCCATCCAGAACCTTTGGCTGGCGTCCCGCGCCGAAGGCCTGGGCATGGGCTGGGTGTCGCTGTTCGAACCGCAAGCCTTGGCGAACCTGTTGGGTTTACCGGTCGGGGCCAAGCCTTTGGCCGTTCTTTGCCTGGGGCCGGTCAAGGAATTCTATCCAGCGCCGATGCTGGTACTCGAAGGCTGGGCGCAAGCGCGTCCGCTCAACGAGTTGCTGTATGAAAATTATTGGGGAGTGAGTCAATGAGTGTGGCGTTGTTGAGTGTCGCCGCGGTCGCGCTGGATGCGCTGCTGGGTGAACCCAAACGCTGGCATCCGCTGGTGGCGTTCGGTCGTTTTGCCGATCGCATCGAACAACGTTTCAACTCCGCTGGCCGCGGTTGGCGCAGTCACGGGGTGACGGCCTGGGTGATGGCGGTCGTGCCGCTGACCTTGCTGGTCACCGCGCTGTCCTGGGCACCTTATGTTGGCTGGATCGTCGAGATTCTCGCGCTCTATTGCGCGCTTGGCATGCGCAGCCTCGGCGAGCATGTCGAGCCGGTGGCCAAGGCCCTGCGCAGCGATGATCTGGTTGAGGCGCGCACACGCGTCGGTTATCTGGTCAGCCGTCAGACCAGCGAACTGGACAAAACCGAAGTCGCCCGCGCCGCCACCGAATCGGTGTTGGAGAACGGCAGCGATGCAGTGTTCGCCGCGCTGTTCTGGTTTGCCGTGGCGGGTGCGCCCGGTGTGGTGCTCTATCGTCTGAGCAACACCCTGGATGCGATGTGGGGTTATCGCAACGAACGCTTCGAGCGTTTCGGCTGGGCTGCCGCAAAGATCGACGATGTCCTCAACTACATTCCTGCACGCCTGGTGGCGTTGACCTACGCACTGTTGGGCAAAACCCGACTGGCGCTGAAATGCTGGCGCACCCAGGGGCCGACCTGGGACAGCCCGAATGCCGGGCCGGTGATGGCGGCTGGTGCCGGTGCGTTGGGTGTCGAGTTGGGCGGGGCGGCGATTTATCACGGCGAACTGCATCAGCGTCCGCAGTTGGGCGAAGGCGTGCCGGCGGATGCCGATTCCATCGACCGTGGCTGGCAATTGGTCCAGCGCGGGGTATGGTTATGGCTGCTGATTCTCTGCGTGGGGGCTGAATTCTATGCTTGAACACGGTGGCCGGTTGCGCAAGGCAGCACTTGAATACGGTATCGCCGAAGCCGATTGGCTCGACCTGTCCAGTGGTCTTGCGCCCTGGCCATTCCCGGTTCCGGATATCCCGCTGCGGGCCTGGGCACGTTTGCCGGAAACCGATGACGGTCTGGAGCAAGCTGCCTGCGACTATTACGGTGCGGCCCAGGTGTTGCCCGTGGCCGGTTCGCAAATGGCGATTCAGTTGCTGCCGCGTTTGCGCAGGGCCGGCAAGGTCGGTGTGCTGTCGCCGTGTTACGCCGAGCACGCCGAAGCCTGGCGTCGCAACGGTTATGTCGTGCGTGAAGTCCTGGAGTCGGAAGTCGATTTCTTTCTCGACAACCTGGACGTGCTGGTGGTGGTCAATCCGAACAATCCCACGGGTCTGAGCCTGACCCCGGCCCGCCTGCTGGATTGGCATGCGCGGCTGGCCCAGCGCGGTGGCTGGTTGGTGGTGGACGAGGCGTTCATGGACAACACACCGCATTTGAGTCTGGCACCGTTCACCAACCAGATCGGCTTGATCGTGCTGCGTTCCTTCGGCAAGTTTTTCGGCCTGGCCGGTGTGCGGCTCGGGTTTGTGCTGGCCGAGCGCAAGTTGCTCAAACTGTTGGCCGAGCAGGTCGGGCCTTGGGCGGTCAGTGGGCCGACCCGCGTCTTGGGCCAGGCGTGCCTGACGGATACGGACGGGCACACCCGACAGCGCATTCGCACTGACGAAGCTGGCGAGCGTCTGGCGTTGCTGCTTGAGCAGTATGGTTTCAAACCTCAGGGCGGTTGCGCGTTGTTCCAGTGGCTGATCACCGAGCGCGCCCAAGCGCTGCATGAATTCATGGCCCGGCGTGGCATTCTGCTGCGGTTGTTCACCCACAACAGCAGCCTGCGTTTTGGTTTACCTGCGGATGAAGCGGACTGGTCGCGCCTCGAACAAGCCCTGCAAATCCATGCCAAGGAAAACCCATGACAACGTTGATGGTGCAAGGCACCACATCCGATGCCGGTAAAAGCACACTGGTGACGGCACTGTGTCGCTGGGTCACGCGCCAAGGCGTGAGCGTGGTGCCGTTCAAGCCGCAGAACATGGCCCTCAACAGTGCGGTGACCGCCGACGGTGGCGAGATAGGTCGCGCTCAGGCGGTGCAGGCCCAGGCTTCAAACCTTGAACCGCACACCGACATGAACCCGGTGCTGCTTAAACCCAACAGTGATACCGGCGCCCAAGTGATCATCCATGGCCGCGCCGTCACCACCATGAATGCGGTCGCCTATCACGACTACAAAGCCATCGCCATGCAGGCGGTGCTGGCCTCCCATGAACGGCTGAGCGCGGCGTATCCGCTGGTGTTGGTTGAAGGGGCGGGCTCGCCGGCCGAGATCAACCTGCGCGCCGGCGACATCGCCAACATGGGGTTTGCCGAGGCGGTGGACTGCCCGGTGGTGCTGATTGCCGACATCAATCGCGGCGGAGTTTTCGCGCATTTGGTCGGTACGCTGGAGCTGCTGTCGCCGAGCGAACAGGCGCGGGTCAAAGGCTTCATCATCAACCGTTTTCGCGGCGACATCGCCTTGCTGCAACCGGGGCTGGACTGGCTGGAAGCGCGCACCGGCAAACCGGTGATCGGCGTGTTGCCTTATGTGATGGACCTGCATCTTGAGGCCGAGGACGGCCTCGATCAGCGTCAGGCCGACAAGGCCGATCAAGTGCTCAACGTGGTGGTGCCGGTGCTGCCGCGCATCAGCAACCACACCGATTTCGATCCACTGCGCCTGCATCCGCAAGTGGACCTGCAATTCATCGGCCCCGGCCAGGCGATTCCACCGGCCGACCTGATGATTCTCCCGGGTTCGAAAAGCGTACGCAGCGACCTCGCGTACCTGCGGAGCAACGGCTGGGACTCGGCGATCGCGCGGCACTTGCGCTACGGCGGCAAAGTGCTGGGAATCTGCGGCGGCCTGCAAATGCTCGGTGAGCAGGTGCATGACCCGCTGGGCCTCGAAGGCGCGCCGGGTTCCAGTGCCGGTTTGGGTTTGCTGGCGTTCGAAACGCAGCTCGAAGAAGAGAAGCAGTTGCGCAACGTACGTGGGCGTCTGGCGCTGGAAGATGCGCAGGTCAGCGGCTATGAAATTCATGCCGGCGTGACCACCGGGCCGGCGCTGGAAAACGCCGCCGTGCAGCTGGACGATGGTCGCAGCGATGGTGCGCAAAGTGCCGATGGGCAGATTTTCGGTACGTACCTGCATGGCCTGTTCGAATCACCGGCGGCGTGCAGTGCACTGTTGCGTTGGGCTGGTTTGCAGGAGGTGCAGGAGGTGGATTACCACGGGTTGCGCGAGCGCGATATCGAGCGGTTGGCGGATCTGGTGGAGAAGCATCTGGATACCTCGCTGTTGCGTGAACTCTGCGGTTTTTGAGGTGGCTGCACTGGCCTCATCGAAGATTTTAAGGAATGAACCATGCTGCAACTGATCCTCGGCGGCGCCCGCTCCGGCAAAAGTCGTCTGGCTGAAAAGCTGGCGACTGACAGTCAGCTCCACGTCACTTACATCGCCACCAGCCAACCCCTGGACGGTGAAATGAACGAGCGGGTGGCCCATCACCGTGCCCGTCGTCCGGCCGAATGGGCGTTGATCGAGGAACCGCTGGAGCTGGCCCGCGTACTGCGCGAAAGCGCCGGCGTCGACCGTTGCGTGCTGGTGGATTGCCTGACGCTGTGGCTGACCAATCTGCTGATGCTCGACGACGCCGAGCGCCTGTCGGCCGAGCGCGAGGCCCTGCTGGACTGCCTGGCATCGTTGCCGGGTGAAATCATTTTTGTCAGCAACGAGACCGGAATGGGTGTCGTGCCGCTGGGCGAATTGACTCGCCGCTATGTCGATGAAGCCGGTTGGCTGCATCAAGCCTTGGCCGAGCGCTGCCAACGTGTCGTCCTGACCGTCGCCGGCCTGCCCCTGACTTTGAAAGGAACTGCATTATGACTCACACCTGGTGGCTGAACCCGTGCAAGCCAATCGATGCACAAGTGGTCGAACAGGCGCAGGCGCGTCAACAGCAACTGACCAAGCCTGCCGGTTCCCTCGGCCAGCTCGAAGCGGTGGCGGTGCAACTGGCCGGGTTGCAGGGGCAGGTCAAGCCGACCCTCGATCAGCTGTGGATCGCGATTTTTGCCGGTGACCATGGCGTGGTCGCCGAAGGGGTGTCGGCGTTTCCGCAGGAAGTCACCGGACAGATGCTGCACAACTTCGTCAGCGGCGGCGCGGCGATCAGCGTGTTGGCGCGGCAGTTGGGCGCGTCCCTTGAAGTAGTCGACCTCGGCACCGTTACGCCGTCATTGAATCTGCCGGGTGTGCGTCACCTGAACGTCGGCCCGGGCACGGCGAATTTCGTCCAGGGCCCGGCGATGACTCAGGCCCAGGGCGAACTCGCCTTGCAGGCTGGTCGCGACAGTGTGCAGCGCGCCATCGCGGCAGGCGCGCAGTTGTTCATCGGCGGCGAAATGGGCATCGGCAATACCACGGCGGCCAGCGCCTTGGCCTGTGCTTTGCTCGATTGCCCGGTGGTGCACCTGGCCGGACCGGGCACTGGCCTGAACGCGGCGGGTGTCAGCCATAAAGCCCAGGTCATCGAGCGCGCCTTGGCGTTGCATGGTGCTCAGCGTGGCGATGCGCTGCAAACCTTGTTCAACCTCGGCGGTTTCGAAATCGCTGCGCTGGTTGGCGCGTACCTGGCTTGTGCTCAGGAAGGCGTCGCGGTGTTGGTCGACGGGTTTATTTGCAGCGTCGCCGCGCTGGTGGCGGTGCGTCTGAATCCGGCCTGTCGTGAGTGGTTGCTGTTCGGTCATCGTGGTGCCGAGCCAGGTCATCGCCATGTGCTGGAAACCCTGAACGCCGAACCGTTGCTGGACCTCGGCCTGCGGTTGGGCGAGGGCAGTGGTGCGGCGTTGGCCGTGCCATTGCTGCGCCTGGCCTGCGACCTGCACGGACAGATGGCAACATTCGCCGAAGCCGCAGTGGCGGATCGCCCGGCATGACCTTGCGCCTGGACCTGTTGCGTCATGGCGAAACCGAACTCGGTGGCGGCCTGCGCGGCAGCCTCGATGACGCGCTGACCGGCAAGGGCTGGGAGCAGATGCGCGCTGCGGTGGTTGAGCAGGGCCCTTGGGATCGCTTGGTCAGCTCGCCGTTGCAGCGTTGTGCACGCTTTGCTGAAGAGCTTGGGACGCAACTGGGGTTGCCGGTGCAGCTGGAAAAGGATCTGCAAGAGCTGCACTTCGGCGCTTGGGAAGGGCAGAGCGCCGCGGCGCTGATGGAAACCAGTGCCGAGGCATTGGGCTTGTTCTGGGCCGATCCCTATTCGTTTACGCCGCCTGATGGTGAGCCGGTTGCCGACTTTTCGACGCGGGTGTTGGCGGCCATTGAGCGGTTGCACGCGGCCTATGCGGGTGAGCGGGTCCTGCTAATCAGTCATGGCGGCGTCATGCGATTGTTGCTGGCGCAAG
Source organism: Pseudomonas sp. GW821-FHT03E01 (assembly GCF_059420765.1). Taxonomy (NCBI): domain Bacteria; kingdom Pseudomonadati; phylum Pseudomonadota; class Gammaproteobacteria; order Pseudomonadales; family Pseudomonadaceae; genus Pseudomonas; species Pseudomonas sp. GW821-FHT03E01. The sequence goes on from NZ_JBWKUI010000011.1 coordinate 245,116, forward strand.
CGCGCGGATTGCCGCGTGAGCAGTTGCTCAACGTTGAGGTCGGCCATGGCGCGTTGTTCTCGTTGACGGTTGAATCTGGCGCCTTGTTAAGGGAAGCGATCTGATCATGTTGCCGTTCTGGATCGCCCTGCAATTTCTCAGCAGCCTGCCGATTCGCCTGCCGGGCATGCCGACGCCCGAGGAGTTGGGCCGGTCGCTGCTGTTTTATCCGCTGGTCGGCGTGCTGTTCGGCGCCATTCTGTGGGCGTTGAACGGGCTGTTGCAGGGCGCGCCGTTGTTGCTTCATGCCGCACTGTTATTGACTGTGTGGGTGTTGCTCAGCGGAGCGTTGCACCTGGATGGCCTGGCCGATAGCGCCGATGCGTGGCTCGGTGGTTATGGCGACCGTGAGCGCACTCTCACGATCATGAAAGACCCGCGTAGCGGGCCGATCGCGGTGGTAACGCTGGTGCTGGTGCTGCTGCTCAAGTTCGCCGCGTTGCTGGCGTTGATTGAGCAGCAGCACAGCGTGGTGTTGATCATCGTTCCACTGATTGCTCGCAGCGCGCTGTTGGGATTATTCCTGACTACACCTTACGTGCGTCCTGGTGGATTGGGGCAGGCGCTGGCCGATCATCTGCCGCGTTTGGCCGGGAAACAGGTGTTGGTGATCAGTGCGGTGGCGTGTGTGTTGATCGCGGGCCTCAGCGGTGTGTGGGCGCTTGCGCTGGCAGCTGTGGTGTTTGTCTGGTTGCGGAAAGTCATGATGCGGCGATTGGGCGGGACGACTGGCGACACTGCCGGGGCGTTGCTGGAATTGCTGGAAGTGGCGCTGCTGGTGGGGTTGGCGCTGCTCTGAGTCCCCGTAGAAGCGAGGCTTGTCAGCCAGTTAAGCCGTTTCAGGTGCAGCACACTCTTTGTAGCAGCTGCCGAGCTCGCGAGGCTGCGTTCGGCTGCGAAGCAGTCGCGAGTTCGGCTGAGGCGGTCTGCCTGATGCACCGCAAGTTCTGATTTTACGACTGCTGCGCAGCCGAACGCAGGCTTCGCCAGCTGCTACAGGTAAAATGTGTCGAAATATTTGCTTTCATTTAACCGCGGGTATATACACGCACCATGCTTCCTTCTCAATGTTTGTGCACTAACCTGCGTCGCGCCGCTCGTGGCGTCAGCAGGCATTACGACGGCGCGCTCGACGGCTTCGGGATCAACGTTGCCCAGTATTCTCTGCTGTGCAACCTGCAGCGTCTGGATCAGCCGAGCATCTCGACACTGGCCGAGGCCATGGGCCTGGATCGCAGCACCCTGGGGCGCAATCTTCGGGTGCTGGAAGGTGAAGGTCTGGTGACGCTGGTCGAGGGCGAAGACATGCGCAATCGCATCGTCCTGCTCACCGAGACGGGGCGCGAACGTCTGGCAGCGGCCTTGCCAGCCTGGGAAGCGGCGCAGCAGCGGTTGATCGACCGTCTGGGTGCCGAGAAGCGTGAAACCTTGCTGAAACTGCTGGACGAACTGGCTTGAGGCCAGTTTTTTCGATCTTAAGCGGGTATATACCCGCTACCGGAGAACAATAATGACATCGATGTGGCGTACGTGCGGTTGGGTGCTGTTGGGCAGTGCGCTGATTCTGGCGTTGTCCCTGGGGGTGCGACACGGCTTCGGGTTGTTTCTGGCGCCGATGAGTGCCGAATTCGGCTGGGGTCGCGAAGTGTTTGCCTTCGCCATTGCCCTGCAGAACCTGATCTGGGGCCTGGCGCAGCCATTCACCGGCGCATTGGCCGACCGCTTTGGCGCCGCAAAGGTGGTGTTGATCGGTGGTGTTCTGTACGCCCTGGGCCTGATGTTCATGGGGTTGTCCGATTCGGCGGTGACCTTGTCCTTGAGCGCCGGGTTGTTGATCGGTATCGGTCTGTCCGGCACCTCGTTCTCGGTGATCCTTGGCGTGGTCGGCCGTGCCGTACCACCGGAAAAACGCAGTATGGGCATGGGGATCGCCAGTGCTGCCGGTTCCTTCGGTCAATTCGCCATGTTGCCCGGCACGCTGGGGCTGATCGGCTGGCTGGGCTGGTCTGCGGCATTGCTGGTGCTGGGCCTGCTGGTGGCGTTGATCGTGCCGCTGGTGAGCATGCTTAAAGACAAACCGTTGCCGGTGCTTGGGCATGAGCAAACCCTCTCTGAAGCGCTACACGAAGCCTGCTCCCATTCAGGGTTCTGGTTGTTGGCGTTCGGCTTTTTTGTCTGCGGTTTTCAAGTGGTGTTCATCGGTGTGCACCTGCCGGCGTATCTGGTGGATCAACACCTGCCAGCCTCCGTCGGCACCACGGTGCTGGCGCTGATCGGGCTGTTCAATATCTTCGGTACCTATACCGCAGGCTGGCTTGGCGGACGGATGTCCAAACCGCGCTTGCTCACCGCTCTGTATCTGTTGCGGGCGGTGGTGATTGCACTGTTCCTCTGGGCACCCGTCACTCAGGTCACGGCCTATTTGTTCGGCATGGCCATGGGTTTCCTCTGGCTGTCGACGGTGCCCTTGACCAACGGCACGGTGGCAACCTTGTTTGGTGTCCGAAATCTGTCCATGCTCGGCGGGATTGTTTTCCTGTTCCACCAGTTGGGCTCGTTCCTCGGCGGCTGGTTGGGCGGGGTGGTGTATGACCGAACCGGGAGCTACGACTTGATCTGGCAGGTGGCGATTCTCTTGAGTCTGATGGCCGCAGCCCTGAACTGGCCAGTACGGGAGCAGCCGGTGGCGCGCCTGCAAACCCAGGTGAGTGCCGCATGAACAGTCTTTGGCCGCGGATGGCAGCCATCGCCGTCGGCGTATTGCTGCTGGCCCTGGTTTGGTGGGGCTGGCATCAGGGTGGGCTGGCATTGATGCAGCTGGGCATGGGTGCTTGCTAGCGAGCTGCTTGCTAGCGAGCGGCGAAGGCGAGTAGTTTCGCGTTCTGACGATTGCTCAAGGATGCACCGACATGCCGATGCGCTGGCTTGCAGTTCCTGCGTTGCTGATGTTTTTTTCCGGGCTGGCTCAGGCAGCAGAATGCCCGGAGCTGTTGCAAGGCTCATTGCCGAAGCTGCGCGCCAAGGAATCCATCGATTTGTGCCAGCGCTTCGCCGGCAAACCGTTGGTGGTGGTCAATACCGCAAGCTTCTGTGGCTTCGCCCCGCAGTTCAAAGGTCTTGAGGCGCTGTATCAGCGCTACAAGGATCAAGGGCTTGAGGTGGTCGGTGTTCCATCCAATGACTTCAGGCAAGAGTCCAAGGATGGTGCAGAGACTGCCAAGGTCTGTTATGTGAATTACGGCGTGACCTTCACCATGACCGAACCGCAGAAAGTCCGCGGCGATGACGCCACGCATTTGTTCAAGGTCCTTGCCGAGCAAAGCAGTTCGCCGAAGTGGAATTTCTACAAATACGTGGTCGATCGCCAAGGCAACGTGATCGCCAATTTCTCCAGCCTGACCAAGCCCGACAATCCCGAGTTCATCGAGGCGGTGGAGAAAGCCCTGGCCTCGAAGCCCTGATCGACGCGCACTAAAAAGCCCCGCCTCTGTACAAGAGTGCGGGGCTTTTTCAATTCAGGCGGCGAGGGGTTCAGGTTCGCCGTGAATGATCAGAAACGGTAGGTCGCGCCTACACCGAAACCGTTTGCCCAGTTTTCATACTTGGCGTTGTAGCTCTGGCGGCCGTTGCTGTTGTTGACCTTGACCGACTCTTCGCGCAGGTACGAGTACGCTACGTCGATGGTCAGGTCGTCGGTCGGACTCCAGCCCGCGCCCAGGCTGAAAATCTTGCGATCGCCAGTCGGAATGCGCGGGGAGCGGTTTTCGTTGTTGGTTGGTGCCTGGTCGACGGACAGACCGGTACGCAGAACCCATTGTTTGTTCAACTGGTACGAAGCACCGATGGCGTGAGCCCAGGTGTCATGCCAGTTCTGTTCTTCGGTGATGGTACCAAACCGGCTGTTCAGGGCTGCAGGGACGCCGCTGTTTTCGACGCTGATTTCTTTCAGGCGGCTCCAGCGAGTCCAGGTGCTGCCCGCGTAGAGGGTCCACTTGTCATCCAGTTGGTGAGTGAGCGAGATATCAACCGACTCAGGAGTCGTTATGTCCAGGGATGCATCGTACTTCTGGTTAGGGTTCTGACCCAGAGCCCCGAGGAGGCTGTAGTTGACCTTGGTGTCACCTTCGAGCTTGTACTTCACTTTCGAGTGGTAGGTCAGGCCAACGCGAGTGCTGTCGGTCGCTTGTACCAAGATGCCGATGTTGTACCCCAGCGCGGTGTCGTCACCTTTGATCTTGACGTTACCGTCCGCTGCGCGCGGGTTTAGTGACAGGTTCGATTCCAGGGTGCCGTCAATGCGGTTGATGGTCGGACCGAAACCGATCGACACCTTGTCGTTGAAGGCATAGCTGATGGTTGGCTGGAGAGTCACGATTTTGACTTCGCTTTTACTGCCGAAGTAACGGCCGGCGAAGCCGTTCTCGTAGTCGGTCACCAGACCGAATGGAGCATAGACGCCGAAACCGACTGCCCACTGGTCATCGAGTGGCTTTACGTAGTAGCCCATGGGCACGCCCATGAAAGGGACCATGTCACCTTTGTTGGTACCACCATTCGGGCTGGAGCTGGCATCACTGATGTCAGCGTGCGCGTCGATAAATGCAACACCGCCGGTCACTTGTTCGCGCTTGAGGCGAGACATGCCGGCAGGGTTACCAAAAACAGTGGATGCGTCGTCGGCAGAAGAAGATCGCCCGGCAAAACCTGTCCCCATCCCGCTGATGCTTTGTTCGTTGAGGGCAAAGCCACTGGCGAAGATCTGGGTGGATGCCAAGGCAACGGCGAGGCTAAGGGTGGTTTTGAGCATTACTTTTTTCATTATTAGAACTCCTGGTGATCACCGGAGCGAAAATTACCAACATTTTCGTCCGGGCGCCATAGCCTGTATTGCTTGATTTAGAGCGGTTTTGTAGGACAATCCGACCAAAATCGCGACCTGTTGGGCGATCTTCTGAAATGGGTGAATCAGCAGGCGACCTGATTCAACGATGAAACACAGGTTTGCCAGGCGTAGGTGAAGTCTCGCAAACGACCTTGGGGCTGGAAGGTCTGGCGCCAGATTCGGGCCATTCCCAGCAAGTCATCGGAGGCGGGGAGGGGAGTGTTCTGTTCTTCTACCAGCAGCCAGGCGATGGCTGTGGCATAACGCAGGTTGACGGTCAATTCCAGGTGCGGCCCGCTGAGAAAAGCATGCTGGCTGGCCAGGCCGCGAACCAGGCTCGCCCGCTCCGGGTCCAGGGCCAGGTAGTGATCCCAGAGGGCCTGGTGGCGGGGCTCGGCGATCCGGTACAAGCCGTGTCCACGGCGGTCATGCAGGGCTGAACCAAGGGCTGACTGACTGGCGGCGATGCCCAGCAGCAGGGATTCGGCAGTCGCGCTATGGCGCCCGAGGTAGATCAATGTCGGACGGATCACATAACGGCACAGTTCGCTGGCAGCGATACCCATAAAGCCCTCGAAACATCAAGTGGTCGGCGATACCTGAAGAGGCCTTGGCAGCTGTGGATCGAATCAGGCTCGCCGTAAGCGGATCAAGCCGCTTGAGTTGAAGTGTAGTGTCATTATTTTGCTGTAAAGGACTGTTTTTAAAATATTTCCGGCTTCGAGTTATAACCGTTATATCGGTTGGTGCTTAGGCAATGGCGGCTAAAAGAGAAATATCGGGCGATAAAAACCCCGCTTTTCAGGGTGATGCTGTTCACCTAAGCGGAGCCGCCTTACCGTCCTTGGCCTGGAAGGCCTTGGACGGTGCAGACGCGACTCACTCTATGGGGGGGTGGAGGAAGGTGCTCAGGAGCCGGCGTACGCGACGGCGACGGGTCGATGATGTAAAGGCACAGTGCAACCACGTTCTACGTGGCGGCGAAGCCCTGGAAGGAGTTGTCCTAGCTCTTCATGTTGACATTGCAAAAGCAAACAGCGACGACACCAGAATCAGCGACACGGTCAGCAGCAGGGTGTCGTCAGGCAACTTGATCGGGCATTCATAGGGTTTGTTGATTTACGCGCCTTTTCATGAATATTTTTTTTCTTGGATAAAATGCAGGTGCTTCATTTGACATTTGGGATCCAATGTCTAGAATCGATCGCATGAGCCCCTCGGATGGGCCAAAAAGAATAAAAGTAAGAAGGAAGATACAATGCATGGAAGCTATCCGTATCAGCGTATTGCAGTCTGCAATACCTTCAAATTGCACCTCGCAAAAATCATCACTGAATTTCCCGCCTCGTCGCATTGTGCTGTGAATTATTTTGCTCGCGCACGGTTTTAATTAATCTCGACCTTCATGCATCTAACAGTTTGGATTGTTGATATCCCAAACTTATGGTGCCTGGCTTGCTGTGGGCCGTTATTGGCAGGTTCGCACTTTCGATATTGAATAATCGAAATAGACGTTCGTCCCAAAAAAAGTTGGCTGATCAAATGGAATTCCGATTCTCGCTAAAGGAGTGGCTTGGCCATGTTTAAAAGACGCAAGCGCATTGCGCTGGATGATCCCAGTCTGGAACGTGTGAAGTTAACACCCCAGATGCTCACCTACGATCAATTCGCCAGTCGCAGTCGTTCCCAGTACTTGCCTTATGTGATGGGTTTCAATGCCGCCGATTACCGTTCGGAAGCGATCAATACCGATCGGCTCGGATTTCGCCTGGCCTATGATGCGCAAGGTCGGCCGGTCAGTGTCGGCACCCTCGAGGCCAGCACGCTATCAGAGGTGAATTTACTGGTCGGGGCATCGTCAGCCTTGGGTTACGGGGCTTCCAGTGATGCCGCCTCGGTAGCGAGCCGCCTGTCCACGCATGATCCCGATGCTACGCCATGGCTGAATTTCGCGGGGCATACCTTTAATGCGACCCAGGAATTGATGCTGTTCGTGCTGCATGCTCATCGACTGCCCAAAGTGCGACGCATCGTGATCATGGGCGGCTTCAATACTCTGGTCATGGCGCGTCTTCCTGAGTTCATTCGAGGTGATCTGCCACCGTTCTACTTCTGCGGTGACTATTACGAAAAGTTTGATGAAATTGCTGAGGAAAATGGTGCAGAACTGCCGCCTGGAAAACTTCCAAAATGGCCGGCCGAAACGACTGAGGTTCCGCCTGTTTCGCAAACTCTGGTACGCGCTCTGCAAGACACCATGAATTGTCTGACTACCTGGAAACGCCTCGCGGATTCTTTGGGTGCAGAACTTACGTTTGTTCTCCAGCCCTTGGCGACTTGGGTAAGAACGCCGTGTGCCGAAGAACAGAAGCTGTTCAATGAGCTTGATCAGATTTCCCGGTTTGGTACCTGGCAGCATTTATATGGCGATATATCCGCCCCCACGGTCGCGGAATATTACGCCGATAGTCTGGCCAACAGTTGTCATGACTTGGGTATTCGATTTGCCAGTTTGATCGATGATTTTAGAGAGCGTCCGGATGATGAATGGTTATACGTTGATCGCGCGCACTTTACCGACCTTGGCAGTGATGTCGTAGCACGCGCCATTCATCGATACCTGCAATGAAAATTTAGGGGGCTCTATGTTAAAGCGAATTCGCAAGGCACTTGGTTCTTTGTTCAAGAAAAAGAAAAAAGCCAAGAAGAAAAACAATTCCTCCATATATCCAATGCACTGATGAAGACTAATAGGCAAATCTTTTCCAGCTTCCTCGGGGCAGAGACCGGGGGAGAGGCCAGGCGCATGTTCACGCCGGTCAGCCTGCGCACTTGCCTGGGTGAGGTGCATGGGACGGACTTGGTAGACGTCGACTTCACCAGCCCGGCGGCTTTGGCGGGGCTGGCGAGTGTTGCATGCGAGCGGCTTGGGCCGTTGCGCGACGGATTCCGAAGGTTGGTACAGACAATCGAGGGGAACGAAGCGGATGCCCAGGCGTTGCGTGCCAAGGCGGCGTTGGAGTCGGCTCCCTTTCTGATCGGCAGTCAGCACCTGATTCATGGGGTGTGCGGCAGCTGGAATAATGAAGCACGCCATGCCATGGCAGCGCTTAGTATCCATGCGGCGGATGTGGGTGCCGGTCAGCCAGGGGCCAGTCGTATCCAGCGCTACCTGGAATTGCTGCGTCAGCACGCGCTGGCAGATGCTGGCGAAGATCTCTTGCGAGCAGTGGCCGACCCAAGGATCTCGGACGGAGCCTTCAACTTTGCCTCGACCCTGCTCGTATTGGGGCATTTTCCGGAGTCGCTGACGGCCCAGATCCTGGGGATCAACCTTTACCTGCGTCATTGTGGGCTGTTGCCCTCGTTTGAGTTCATCGCCCATAACGAGCCGTCCGCTCGACAGTTTCTCGATCTGCGTCGCGACCCCGCTGGTAGTGCCGACGATCTTGCCGTGCTCGCCGAAACGGCAGTCCGGGAATTTCTCGTGCAAATGGGCGCTGCCGGAAACGATGGGGTACGCCAAGGCTACCTGTGGGCGCGCCGACAGGCCGAGGAGATGAACGAAGCGCTGCTCGATGTGCTTGAGCGTTGGCTCGATCCGAGAGAGGCGGCGCGCCACCTGATCAGCCGACGTCGGCTGGATGCTTGTCAATACCATGACAAGACTCAGTTGAATAAGGTGCCGATGAAGCCCTTGCTCGCAGTCGACGACTCCTTGAAGTTTCTCGACCATCTTGCCGCCAGCGCTTACGTGCGGGCGGGCAGGCCGGAATCGAGTCCACTGCTCACCAGCCTGATTTCGCCGCGGGGCAAGATGTTCCGAATCTTCAGTCGCGACGATATTGCCATTCTTCACCGCTGGATCTGCGGCTTGCCTTATTCCGATGCGCCCAGGCAGACCCCGGCTTTCCAGGCATGGAAAGACGACGGCAAACTCGCCGGGGCTCTTCGCGAGGTTGCTGAAACCCAAGCGTTGGTCGCCAGATTCAGCCCGCGACAGGCCTACCCGCGCCTGTTGCGAATAGAGCTCACGCCGTCGGAGGAATCCTATGCCGGTCACTACGTGAAGAGCTGGCTGGCCAGGGCCGCCCGTGGCGTCACCAAGGGGTATTGCTCGTTGCCGGAGCGTTGGGCTCCCGGTGTCTTGCAGCAGTGGTTGCAGGGCCAGCATGAAGCTTCCAACCAGGCACTGGAGCAGGACGAAGAGCTGCCGTCTCGCGATGAGGTGGTCGCCGATATCCTGTCCCTGGCGCCGCTGACAATGATCGACGGGGCCTGGCTGGCCGGGTTCGCCCACCCGGCGGTAGCCTCCACGGCGTACGGCAGCAGACTGTTCGAAACGCTTTTCGATGAGTTGGGCAACGGAATCGAGGCGCAGAACCATCCCGTCATCTACCGCCATCTGCTCAAGGCAGTACATGGCGAGTTGCCGGCCACCGCCGACCCTGGATACGCCAACGCCGCTTGCTTCAACGACGAGAACTTCGAGCTGCCCGTGTTCTGGTTGTCTATCGGGCGATATCCCCAAACCTACTGCCCGGAGATTCTCGGGCTGAACCTGGCGATGGAGCTATCCGGAGTAGGGGGCGGTTATCGGCGTACCCACAAGGCGTTGGTTGCCTATGGCTATCCGACGATGTTCGTCGATCTGCACAACTCCATCGACAACATCTCCACCGGGCATACGGCATGGGCTGCCGCGAGTCTGGATACCTACCTTTGTGCTTTTTCTCGTAGTGACCGTGATGAACTCTGGGCGCGCGTCCGTAATGGATTCGTCGCGCTCAATCCACCCAGGGAGCAAACAATGCTGGATAAGTTTCGCGAAAAAGTGAGGTCGCTGCTATGACGATTACGCTTGGCATCTCTGCCTTTTATCACGACAGCGCGGCCACTCTGGTAGTGGACGGCAAGATCGTTGCCGCGGCCCAGGAAGAGCGTTTCAGCCGGATACGGCATGACCCGGGTTTCCCACGCAAGGCCATCGAGTACGTCCTGAGGAACGCAGGTATAAACCTGGCCGATGTCGACCATGTCGCCTATTACGAAGACCCGGCACTGAAGTTCCGTCGGGTACTCTCGACGGCCGCCGTGGCCGGGCTTTCGGCAGCGCGCACCTACGCACCGGTGCTTGGCGAATGGCTATCAACCAAGCGCCGGATGGACCGTGAGGTCGTGCGTCATCTCAGAGCGATGGGAGACCGGGACGGTCGCCGAATCGAAGTGCATGGTCACCACGAGTCCCACGCTGCATCGGCATTTTTCCCCAGTCCTTTCGAGAGCGCCGCGATCCTGTGTATCGACAGTGTCGGCGAGTGGGCGACGACCACCATCTGGCACGGCAGGCCAGAAGGTATAAAGCTGGTTGCCGAGTTGTCCTTTCCCCATTCGCTGGGCCTGCTTTATTCGGCCTTCACCTATTTCTGCGGCTTCAAGGTGGACTCCGGCGAATACAAACTCATGGGACTTGCGCCATATGGCAAGCCCCATTACGTCGACACGATCCTCTCGCATCTGATCGATGTGAAGCCCGATGGCAGCTTCAGGCTCGACTGGACCAAGTTTGAGTTCATCAAAGGCCAGGTTATGACGGGCGATGCCTTTGAGCAGCTGTTCGGTGGCCCCCGGCGCTTGCCCGAGGCCCCCCTTACCGATCGCGAGTTCGATTTGGCCGCATCGGTGCAGAAAGTCACGGAGATCGTCGTTTCGCGCCTGGCCAAGACCGCCCGTGAGCTCACTGGCGAGACCGCACTGTGCATGGCCGGGGGCGTTGCCCTCAACTGCGTAGCCAACGGCGTGATCTCGCGTGAGCGGATATTCGACCGTCTGTGGGTGCAACCGGCGGCTGGCGATGCGGGTGGCTCGCTGGGCGCCGCGCTGCTGACTGACCGCAAGTATCGCGGCGTAGCAAGCCGCGAACTGCCTGCTGGCGTGCGTGATGGCATGAGCGGAGCATTGCTTGGGCCGGAGTACAGCGAAGAGCAGATCAGGGACGAACTGGAAGCCTGCGGCGCTGTTTTTCACAGGCTTTCGCCGGAAGAGCTCGACCAGCGGGTGAGCACCAGCATCGAGGACGGCGGGGTCATCGGCTGGTTCCAGGGGCGAATGGAGTTCGGTCCGCGATCGCTTGGCAGCCGTTCGATCCTGGGTGATCCGCGCCGCTCGGACACCCAGTCAAACATGAACCTGCGCATCAAGTTCCGCGAGTCCTTCCGCCCCTTCGCTCCCGTGGTGCTTGAGGAAAAAGCGGCAGACTACTTCGACATCGTCGAGGAAAGCCCCTACATGCTGGTGGTCTCGCCCATTGCAACGGGCATTCGCAAGGCGATCCCACAGGAGAGTGCGCGGCTTACCGGGATCGACTTGCTCAAGTTGGTGCGTAGCGATCTGCCGGCAATCACCCACGTGGACTTCTCGGCAAGGGTGCAGACCGTTGACCGGGAGCGCAACCCGCGGTTCCGGGCGCTGCTTGAACACTTCTATCAGCGTTCAGGGTGTCCTGTATTGGTCAACACCTCGTTCAACGTGCGCGGTGAGCCGATTGTGAACACGCCGTTCGAAGCCTATCGCTGCTTCATGCGTACCAACATGGATGTGCTGGCGATTGGCGACTTCTACCTCGATAAATCGGAGCAGCCTCAGTTCGAGGAGGCGGTCGACTGGCGCGAGACAGTACCGCTGGATTAACTCTTTCATACACTAGGGAAGGTGCACTATGGATTATGTTCTGCTCTACCTGATCCTGCCGTTGGGGATGTTTATCCGACGAACCAAGGCGTTCGCCCATCAGCCGGACCCCAAGGTCACCTCATACCTGAACCGCAAATCATGAGCGTCATGGCCATGGATGTTCAGGAGGCTTCATTGGTACAGGTGGTGGTCGTCAATGATCCCGACCTGACCGGGCTGGAGGGCTGTCGCGTGAGGCTGGCCGAAACGCCGCACTGCGCTGAGAGTGTGGGAGCAGTCGGCGGGGACTGGCTCGGCACAGTGTTGGGCCGGGACATCGTCGAGGCAATTCGCGCATTTCCTGACAGCCCGCACAAAGCGCTGCTCATCAGAGGCATTTCGCTCTCTACGGACGTCGCGACGCCGCGCAATGGTTTCCTGCCCAACGCCGAGTGTGTTCTTGACTTCGATCTGCTGCACTTTGGCATGTTGCGGCTGCTGGGTGTCAGGCCGCATGCAGTCGAGTATGAGAACTTCGGCAAGCTGGTCAGAAACGTCGTTCCGGTTCCGGAGGCCGCGGGCACCACCAGCTCTTGGGGCGCGGATGTGGAGTTTTTCTGGCACACCGACAATCCCAACTGGCCCTTCGCCGATCAAAGCCGAAATGTCGCGACCGCCGTGCCGAACTTTTTGGCCTTTACCGCCGTGCGCAACTTTGAAGGCGCCTCCACCGACATTGTTTGTGTGGATCATGTCCTTTCAAAGCTGCCCGGCTGGGCGATCGCCCAGTTGCAGAAGTCTGCCTACACCTTTGGTGCCCCTGCCTCCAACGAGGGCTTCGATGGCCAGCCGAGGGTGCTGCCGGTGCTGGAGCACGACGAGGGCGGTTATCGCCTGCGCTTTGACGATGGCATCGTGGCCGCCCTCGACCTGGACAGCGAAAAGGCACTTGGGCTCCTGCGCCAGTGCCTGCGCGATGCCCAGGGTATAGAGGTGGTGTTGCAACCAGGCGACTTCTTCATTTTCAAAAATGCCCGCGTGCTGCACCGGCGCAAGGCGTTCCAGCCTCTGCTCAACGGCAAGGCGCGCTGGCTGCGCCGGGTGTACGGCAGTTGAGCCTTTGCTTCAAGAACCATCACACAACAAACATCACAGTAGACAGGGAGTTCATGCATGAATAAGCGTATCGCAGTAGTCGGTGGTCGTCCCTCGCCCATTCACGGTGCCAAGGAGCTGGGCATCGACGTAGTGCTGGTGCATCAGGAGGGTGACTACGAGCAGGAAATCCTCGCCCATTGCGAACAGGTGGTGCATGCCAGGATTGACGACGCCGAGGCCATCATCAAGGTCCTCGAGCCCCTGCACCGCGACCGTCCGTTCGATCGCATCATGACCACTACCGAAGTGGCAGGCGAGTCAACGGGCAAAGTGGTCGATCACTTCGGTCTCACCGGGGTTTCCTATAAGACTGCGCGCCTGCTCAAGGACAAAGTGGCCATGCGCGAGTTGCTGGTCGAGCACAACCTGAGCCCGGTTGCCTATCGCCATGTCACCAGTGCGCAGGATGCCGTCGCGTTCGTCAAAGAGCATGGCAAGTCGGTTCTCAAGCCCGCCGAAGGCGTGGCCAGCCTGCATATCCATCCCTGCGATGACGCAGCCTCTGCTTCCAAGGCCTGGCAGGCGCTTCAGGATGCCGACGTCAAGCACATTATCATCGAGGAGTACCTGGAGGGGCCGGTCGTCAGCGTCGACTCCTTCTCGTTCAAGAGGCGCCACCTTCCCATTGGTTACTCCCAGTACCGCATGAACGACAAATACGTTGAGTGGGAAGTCAGCACGCCGAGCACCGAGGCCAGGAAATGGCTGAGCGAGCTGAAGGAAATGACCTGCCGCCTGCTCGACGCGGTAGAACTGGAAGAGGGGCCCTCCCATAGCGAGTTCGTGCTGACCCCCAAGGGGCCTCGTGTACTCGAATCCCATGCTCGCCTGGCGGGCTCGGGTGCCCCTGAACTGGTGCGGCGTGCGTTCGGCCTGGACCTGAACCGCATGTTCCTGACTGTGCCGCTGGGTATCGACACTCTGCCGCAAGTGTCGCCCGAGCCGAAAGCGGGTGCCGCGATCCAGTTCTTCGTACCGACACCTGGCAAGGTCAGAAAGGTCGAGCTCGATCTCAAGCCTGACGTCGATGTGCGCCATACCAAGTCAGGCGAGACTCCACGGGTGTTCTTGCCGTTCCTGTTCGAACTGGGCGCAGCCGAGCGTGCCGTAGTCATCCAGAAGCATGAGGGCGATACGATTCCACCGCTCGACACCGTTGCCGACTGCGTTTCAGGGTATGTCCTGGCAACAGGCACCTCGCGCGAGGATGCCGTGCGTATCGGTGACGAACTGGTAGCGGCGGTCAACTTCATCGTGGATCCCACGGCATGAAATATGTCCTCTGCTTGCACCGTTGGGTCGGTAGCCAAGCGCTATACGACCGATACGAACTGCCGGCAGGAATGCAGATTCGGGCGATCTGTACGCCCGAATCCTGCGCGTCCCTGCCGAGCGAGCGCCTGGCGTCAAGCTCGGTGCTCGTCTCACTGGACGATGCTGAGGCGGTCATGGCTGAGGCCGAGCGTCTGGTCGAGCAACATGGGGTTCCAGCGCTGGTGGTTGCCCTCAATGAGGGCGACCTGCTCAATGCGGCTTCTATCCGTGAGCGATGGCAGGTACCGGGAGATCTTGTCGCGTGGACCGAGCGGTTCCGCGACAAGCTCACCATGCTGGAGGTCGCAGGCCGGCAATCGTCGATCGGCGTGTTGCCTGCTTCGCCTGCCGATTCCCGCGAAGCGGTGGAGCGACTGGCTGCTGAACACGGCTATCCGCTGGTGCTCAAGCCGCGCTACGGCACGGCGAGTCGCGGCGTAAAGTTTCTTCGCGGCCCAAGGGATCTTGATCAGATCGGGCAGGCCAAGGAGCCGATGATGGTCCAGGCTTGCTGCGCGGCCCCCATCCTGCACGTTGACGGCTGGTGGGATGGGCAACGGATTGTGGTAGTCACGGCGTCGCGTTATGTGAACAGCTGTGCCGATTTCGGTCCGGATAGCCCGCTGGGCAGTATCGAACTCGAGGAGGGCGACAACGAACGGCGGATTGCGGGGCGCGTCGAACAACTGCTGGCGGTCTTCGCGCCTGAGCGAGAAATCGTCTTCCACCTCGAACTGTTCGACCTGGATGACAAATTGCTGTTCCTGGAAATCGGTGCCCGGGTCGGTGGCGCCGAAATCCCGTTCCTCTGGCGAGAGGTGAGGGATATCGACCTGCTGGGGATCGCTTGGGAAATCCAGACCGGGGCGTCTACCCGCTACCGGGACCTTGCGCGCAGCCTTAGCAAGGAGGGCAGGCCATTGCACCGCGAGCGGGGGGCATGGGTGATCGCCCGCCGCAACAGCTCGCCGCGTGAAGGCTTGGGTACCCTGTACTGGGCTCAGCCGCAGAACCTGGATCGCTTCGCCAGCGGTGTTTATGAGGGCGCTGGCACGCGCCTTCGGCTGCGCAGCTTCGATCGTCCCGCGCTGGTACGTGACGTGGGGAAGATCTTCGAACAGTTATCCGAAGCATGGGGAGCTCAATCTTGAAAACAGCAGTTGTTACCGGTGCAAGCAGTGGCATTGGCGAGGCATGCGCTCGTACCTTGGCCAGTCGTGGTTGGCGGGTATTCCTTGTGGCGCGCAGGGGGGATCGGCTCGAGCAGATTGCCGGCGAAACCGGCGGACGCGCCATTGTGCTGGATGTGACACAGGCGCGAGAGGAGGACTTGGTGCAGGTTTTCGAGTGCGATCTTCTGGTGAACTGTGCGGGCGGGGCGATCGGCCTGGATGGGGTAGACGCGGCCAGTGCCGAGGACTGGACGAACATGTTCAACAGTAACGTCCTTGGGACTTTGCGGATGACCCAACTGCTATTGCCTCGGCTCATCGCGTCCCAAGGGTGCATCATCAATATCACCTCAACGGCTGCGCTAGCCGGATATGAGGGGGGAGGCGGCTATTGCGCGGCCAAGAGTGCCCAGCGCGCACTGACCCATTCCTTGCGACTGGAGATGAAGGGTATACCGGTGCGCATCACCGAAGTGCTCCCCGGCATGGTGCATACGCCAGAGTTTTCCTTGAATCGTTTTCGCGGCGACGCCGAACGGGTCAGTGCCCTCTACAAGGATGTCGACCGGCCTTTGAGCGCGGACGATGTCGCCCAGGTTGTGGCTTGGGTTGCCGATCAGCCTGCACATGTTAATGTCGATGAAATCGTGGTTCGGCCAGTGGCACAGCGTGCTCAGCATGCGCTGTTCCGCGGCAGCCTCGGCTGGTTCGAGCCGCAGCGGGCCGATACATCCCCTTTGAACGATGGAGCACGCCAATGATGGCGCTGGAAAGCCTGGCCGGTGTGGCCATCATCTCCTTGGGCATGGTGCTGACACCGGGTCCCAACATGGTCTACCTGACCTCGCGGGCGATTTCCCAGGGGCGGCTGGCCGGGATGATTTCGCTGGCGGGTGTGGCGCTAGGCTTCGTGTGCTACTTGTTGGCGGCGGGACTGGGACTGGCCGCTTTGTTCAAGGCAGTGCCAGTCGCCTACGATGTCGTCAGGATCGCAGGCGCATTTTATCTGGGCTATCTGGCCTGGAACATGCTGAAGCCCAGGGGGAGTTCCCCCTTCGAGGCGCGGGAGCTGCCACCTCACTCGCGGAGACGGCTGTTCACCATGGGGCTTGTGACGAACCTGCTGAATCCGAAGATTGCGCTGATGTATTCCGCGCTGATCCCGCAGTTCATCGACCCTTCCGCAGGATCTACCTTCCAGCAATTCATCCAGATGGGGTTGGTACAGATCACCATTGCCGTCACCGTGAACGGCATGATCGTTCTCGCCGCCTCCCGGGTCAGTGGATTCCTGGCCAAGCGACCTTCTGCCATGCGCACCCAACGCTGGGTGTCCGGGACTGTCCTGGGCGTCTTCGCGGTCGATATCCTGCTGCGCAAACCGCTCACCTGATAGGGAGCGAGTGTTTCGCCTGACCGTAATGCTGTTCACTTGAGTATTTGAGCCTCAGCCGGACTTCCTCGAAAATCCGATGCCAGACCTCTGGCATCGGATTTTTATGGTGCGCCCAGCATGGGCGTAATCTTGTGCGTAGATCCGGCGGTTGTGCGGGGACATTGCCGTGCAACTGATCGTGATGGCCGCGGACAACCCGATTTCAGGTACAGACGGATGATTGGCAGGGTTAAGAACCGGTATCGGAGGGGTGTTTCTGAATCACCGTCCAAGGCCTTCAAGGCCAGGGACGGTGAAAATATCAAAGCCCCGGTTTCCAGTGGACCGTAAGGCTGCTCCGCTTAAGTGAGCAGCATTACGCTTTTCAGCAGGGCTTTTGAGGTTTTCAGCCTTTCTGGCGTCTCAGGCAACCAGTGCCTGGCGAGTACGCTCGATCACAGCCTGCAGCGGCTCGGCGCTGGAGTATTGATCGGGGTACAGGCGTTCGCTGTGACGAGCGATGCCGTGTTCGTTGACCAGAGTGAAGCTGAAGCAGCCTTTGCGAGCGGCCATGATCAGGCAGTTCATTGGAGCAAAAGCGTTGGTTAGGGTGCGAATGGCATCCTGAGTGTGGATTTGAGTAGACATAATCGGGTGTTCCTACAAGCGACACGGATAAGAACCGTGCAAAATTAAAACGTTCCAGTGACGACGACCACCATTGGTCGAACGAAGAACCCGACTGGAACAAAGCAGCCAGTTTGAAGCGCTGATAAGTTGGCGCGCTTGGGCTGGCAGGTAGGTACTTAGGAGGGCAGGCAACACATCAGGGGCAAAGGTTCTGGGCCCGGGGTGAAGATCCTGATCAATTTGCAGGTTGGTTCGGTCAGAGTAAGTGAACTTCGCAACACCCTTTGCTTTCGATTCAAAGGCTGTGTTGACGCAAGATTTACCTGGAAACCATCGAGGTGGTCGATCCCGCTTTGTCGGTGAAGGCTTCTCTCAGGGAAGGCTGACCGGGGGGATTTGTTCGACCAGAATTGACTTTCAGCTTGGTACTAACGCCGCGGATACTAACGGATTGAATGGCCGAAGGGAAGCCTGCTCGCAAAAAAACACTGAAGTGCCGGCCGACCACATCCGCAAGTGCTGTCGGAAAATGTCATCGGCCGACACGTGCCCCGCAATTGCCCAAAAAACGGCCGTTGATCCGAGAGGGCGATCGAGCCAGGATCAATCTGCGGCGCGGGTTGCCGGGTTTATCCCCAGGCGTCACCGTAAAAACGCGCCGAAAAAGCGCACCGATATAACCGCCTCGCAGGTACTTGTGCACATTAGTTGCGCGGACTGTCATCCCACTGTCATCCTCGCTTCACCGAGGGTGGGTGCCTGTAACGAAAATTTAAGTCAATGAAAAACATCGCTTTTTTTTACTGGTGAAAAAATCGTCAGTTTGACTGCGAGCCCCATTCCACACGGCTTTGCGCGACTTCAAGGGCGGTTGTCCACTGAGTTATCCACAGCTTCTGTGGATTGTCCCGAGCGCTTGCTCTAGGACGGGCGTGCAGGCTTTTCTCGACTTTACCTGTGCGAAAAAAAGAGTAGAGTGGCGCGCCTTCCGATCTGCCCCACAGTGCTTTATGAAGTTTCGCTCAGTACCAGTCTCTCCTGCCTCAGCACCCTCCAGCATTAACCCACCCAAGCGCTTTTCGATGCGTGTGGCCGAGTGGCTACTGGACAGCCCGCGCCTGGGCGAAAACCCCAACGTCAAACACTTCGCCGGACGTTTACTCAAGCAACCTGCCCGTGAAGGCGTAGTGGCCGCGCAAAGCCGCCTCGGCCAATTGATGTGCCGCGAATGCGGGAATGCCCGGGATCGCCGTATTGGCCAGGACCTGTTGCGCCAGGCTGCGCGCGCAGGGGACCGACGCGCCCAGCAGGAACTCGGCCTGATCGAAGACTGAGCTGTCCAAGACCTGACGCCTTGGTTAACCTTCACGCTTTATCTAATCGGCAGGAGTGGCTATGGCGATGGACTTGACCAGCGCATTGCTGGGGCTGGCGGGCGCTGCACTGCCGTTGCTGGTACTGGCCTGGCAACTTCAGCGTCGGGCGAGTACGGGGCAGGCCGAACTGGCATTGCTGGAAGAGCGCCTGGCCATGGCCCAGCTGACGCAGGATGGCTTGAACGCCCAGCTCGACACCTGCCGTGATGAAGTCGCTGACCTGAGCCAGGCCAACGCCGCCAAACAAGCCGATCTGGCAGCCCTGCGCCGTGAAGTCGAATTGCTGCAGATCGAACGCGACGATGCCCGCGACGCAGCCCACGCCTGGAACATCGAACGTGCCGGCAAAGAAGCTGAGTTGCGTCGCCTGGACGCTCAGGCTGCCTCCCTCAACGCCGAGTTGCGTGAGCAGCAGGAAAGCCATCAGCAGCGCCTCAACGACCTGCAAGGCTCGCGAGACGAACTGCGAGCGCAATTCGCCGAGCTGGCGGGCAAGATCTTCGACGAGCGCGAACAGCGTTTTGCCGAAACCAGTCAGCAGCGTCTGGGGCAATTGCTCGATCCGTTGAAGGAGCGCATCCAGTCGTTCGAAAAGCGCGTCGAGGAAAGTTATCAGGCCGAAGCCCGCGAACGCTTTTCCCTGGCCAAGGAACTGGAGCGTCTGCAACAACTGAACCTGCGCCTGAGCGACGAAGCCACCAACCTCACCCGCGCCTTGAAAGGGCAGAAAACCCAAGGCAACTGGGGTGAACTGATTCTTGAGCGGGTGCTTGAACACGCGGGCCTGGAGAAGGGGCGCGAGTACCAGACCCAGGTCAATCTGAAGGGGCCGGACGGTGAGCGATTCCAGCCGGATGTGATTATTTACCTGCCTGGCGACAAGCAGGTCGTGGTCGATTCCAAGGTCAGCCTCACGGCTTATCAGCAATATGTGGCCGCCGAAGACGACGGCATCGGCCAGATCGCCATCAAGCAGCACGTGCTGTCCCTGCGCAATCATGTCAAAGGCCTGGCCGGCAAGGACTACAAGCGGCTCGACGGGTTGCACAGCCTGGATTTCGTCCTGCTTTTCGTCCCGATCGAAGCGGCGTTTTCCGCGGCGTTACAGGCAGAGCCGACGTTGTTTCAGGAGGCCTTCGACCGCAACATCGTGATCGTCAGCCCGACCACGTTGCTGGCCACTTTGCGGGTCATCGACAGCCTGTGGAAGCAGGAGCGCCAGAGCCAGAACGCTCGGGAAATCGCCGAGCGCGCCGGGTGGCTGTACGACAAGTTCGTGTTGTTCATTCAGGATCTGGATGAGGTTGGCAATCGCTTGCAGCAACTGGACAAAGCCTACAGCTCTGCCCGCAATAAGCTGACAGAAGGCCGTGGCAACCTGGTCAGTCGCAGCGAACAGCTCAAATTGCTTGGCGCGCGGGCCAGCAAGAGCTTGCCGGCGGACCTGCTGGAGCGGGCCATGACGGATGTCGATGGCTTGGCCGAGTTGCCCGAATAAGCCATCTTTTTCGATGGCATCTGTGGCGAGGGGGCTTGCTGTGGCGAGGGAGCTTGCTCCCGTTGGGCTGCGCAGCAGCCCCCGTTTCCCGTAAAGCAATCCGCGTTGCGTGTTTTGCGACTGCTGCGCAGTCTAGCGGGAGCAAGCTCCCTCGCCACGGGTTCTGGGCTAGCCAGACGCATTTATTACAACGGCAAATGCCGACTCAACAACGCCCGCAACGCCGCCGGCTTCACCGGTTTGGCCAGGTAATCCAGGCCCGCTGCATGCACCTGGGCCACGGTCTCCGGCCGTCCATCGGCGCTGATCACCACCCCCGGCACCGGCTCGCCCAATTGCGTGCGCAACCACGCCATCAAGTCGGTTCCGGTCTCGCCATCGTCCAGGTGGTAATCCACCAGCGCCAACTGCGGGCGCATCCCGTCGTTGAGCAGCGTCGCGCATTCATCACGGTTGCGCGCGGTCCAGACCTGGCAACCCCAGCGCGTGAGCAGGCTGTTCATGCCGATCAGGATGCTGTCCTCGTTATCAATGCACAGCACCTGTGCGCCGCCGAGCAAATGGCCATTGAGTTCGGCAACCTTGGCCGGCACCGCGGCTTGTGCCCGAGCCAACGGCACGCTGACACTGAATACACTGCCGCGCCCCGGCCAGGAGCGTACGCGCAAAGTGTGACCGAGCACGCGGCACAGTCCATCGGCAATCGCCAGCCCCAGGCCCAGGCCTTTCTCGGCCCGGGTCTGGTGGCTGTCGAGGCGTTTGAACTCTTCGAAAATCACCTGTTGTTTGTCTTTCGGAATACCCGGTCCACGGTCCCAGACCTCCAGGCACAGCTCGCCGTTGCGCCGCCGAACGCCGAGCAGCACGGGGCCTCTGGCGTAGCGGAAGGCATTGGTCAGGAAGTTCTGCAAGATCCGTCGCAGCAGTTTTATGTCGCTGTCGACCCGTAGCGTGCTGCCCCGGACGCGGAATTTCAGCCCCTGTTCCTGAGCAAGTGCCTTGAACTCGGCTCCCAGCGTGTCAAACAACTCATTGAGCACGAAGGGCCTGCGATCAGGGTTGATCTTGCCGCTTTCCAGACGGGAAATATCCAGCAGATCACTGATCAGGTCTTCGGCCGAACGCAGTGAGCTGTCCAGGTGATGAACCAGCTTCTGCGCTTCGCTGGACAAACCCTCTTCCTGATGGGAGAGGGCGGCGGAGAACAGCCGCGCGGCGTTCAGCGGTTGCATCAAGTCATGGCTGACGGCGGCCAGGAAACGCGTTTTCGACTGGTTGGCCGATTCGGCGGTGCCCTTGGCTTCGGTCAGGGCAAGGTTGAGTTGCGACAGTTCGTGGGTCCGTTCGGCGACCCGCCGCTCAAGGCCTTCATTGGCTTCGGTCAGCGCCTGCTCGGCTTCGCGGAACGCGGTAATGTCGGTGAAACTCATGACGAAACCGCCGCCGGGCATCGGGTTGCCGATCAGTTCGATCACTCGGCCGTTGGGGAACAGTCGCTCGGAGGTATGGGCGCGGCCCTGACGCATCCAGTGCAAGCGACGGGCGACATGCACTTCCGCTTCGCCGGGGCCACACAGGCCGCGTTCGGCGTTGTAGCGAATGATGTCGGCAATCGGTCGGCCGACGCTGATCAAACCGTCGGGGTAGTTGAACAGCTCCAGGTAGCGCCGGTTCCAGGCCACCAGTTTCAGCGACTGGTCGATCACGCTGATGCCCTGGGTGATGTTCTCGATGGCGCCTTGCAGCAGGGCGCGGTTGAATTGCAGCACTTCCGAGGTTTCGTCGGCGATCCGTACGACGTCCTCCAGTTGCATTTCCCGACCTTCGATGGCGGCTTTTACCACCGCCCGAGTCGAAGAGGCGCCGAGTACACCCGCCAGCAAGCGTTCGGTATGGGCGATCCATTCACCGTCGGCGTTCTGGTTCGGGTTGAAGCCTTTGCCCTGGCGGTAGGCGAAACGGATGAAGCTCTGACGGGCCCGTTCTTCGCCGACAAACCGGGCAGCCAGTTGCAGCAAATCGTCGATCTGTACCGCCAGCATCGAGCGGGCGCTGGGGCGGGGGCTGATTTCCTGGCCGATGAAACGACCGGCCTGCCAGTGCTCCGAAACCCGTGTGCGTGACAGCACCGAGACCCAGGCGAACAAGGTGAAGTTACCCGCCAGGGACAACACCACGCCCTGAGTCAGCGGCGTGATCGGCAGGTTCAGCGGATTGCTTTGCAGCCAGGCCAGGCCCGGAAAACTGCTCAAGGGCAAGCCGAGGCTGTTGGCGGCAACCGGCAACACCAGGGTGTAGAACCAGAGGAATGTCCCGGTGGCCAGACCGGCGAACACGCCACGGCGGTTAGCCTGTTTCCAGTACAGCGCGCCGAGCATGGCCGGGGCCAGTTGGGTCACGGCGGCGAAGGCAATCTGGCCGATGGTCGCCAGGCTCGCGGTCGAGCCCAGCAGGCGATAGCTGACGTAGGCCAGCAGCAGAATGACCACAATGCTCACCCGGCGCACCGAAAGCATCCACTGGCGGAACACTTCGAATGGCCGTTCGGCGTTGTTGCGCCGCAGCAACCATGGCAGCAGCATGTCGTTGGAGAGCATGGTCGACAGCGCCACGCTGGCGACAATCACCATGCTGGTCGCCGCCGAAGCGCCGCCGATAAACGCCAGCATTGCCAGGGCAGGGTGAGATTGGGCCAGAGGCAGGCTGATAACGAATGAGTCCGGCAGCACCGAACTGGGTAGCAACATCTGACCGGCCAGTGCAATCGGCACCACAAAAAGCGCGGCCAGCGCCAGATACGTCGGGAACACCCACTTGGCCAGGCGTAAATCCTGGGGGTCGATGTTTTCCACCACGGTCACGTGGAACTGCCGGGGCAGGCAGATGATCGCCATCATCGCCACACCGGTCTGCACTACCATGGACGGCCAGTTGATGGTTTCCTTCCAGTACTCTTCCAGGCGCGGGGCGAGCATGGCCTGGTCGAACAGGTCGTCGAAACCGTCGTACAGGCCGTAGGTCACGAACGCGCCGACCGCGAGAAAAGCGAACAGCTTGACCAGCGATTCAAAGGCAATCGCCAGCACCATGCCGCGGTGGTGTTCCGTGGCGTCGAGGTTGCGGGTACCGAAAACGATGGTGAACAGCGCCAGTACCAGGGAGACGATCAGCGCCGTGTCCTGCGCGCGCGTGCCCATGGCGTCGGCGCCGGCGCCGATCAACAGGTTTACACCCAGCACGATGCCCTTGAGTTGCAAGGCAATGTAGGGCAGCACGCCGACCAGGCAGATCAGCGCGACGACTACCGCCAGGGACTGGGATTTACCGTAACGGGCGGCGATGAAGTCGGCGATGGAGGTGATGTTCTCCTGCTTGCTGATCATCACCATTTTTTGCAGGACCCACGGCGCGCACACCAGCAGCAGGATCGGCCCGAGGTAGATCGGCAGGAAGGACCAGAGTTGTTCGGCTGCCTGGCCCACGGCGCCAAAGAACGTCCAGCTGGTGCAATAAACCGCCAGCGACAGGCTGTACACCCAGGCACGCACCCGTGGCGGCAGCGGCGTGCTGCGACGGTCGCCGTAAAAGGCGATGGCGAACAGGATGGCCATATAGGCCAGGGCGACAATGGCGATCAGCCCGGTGGACAGCGACATGGGAACTCCAGACAAAAGACATCCGGGACTGCGCCCGATCCAGACAGTCTCGCATGACCGCCTGAGTTAGTCAGTGTCGACCAAGGTCGTGGCGTGGCGGGGTGTCGCAGGTTGGGAGTCAGTTGGATCTTTGGTGTCTTTTCGGGTCTCTTCGCGGCGTTACTGACTCAACGCAATATCGATCAGCCGATGCAACTCTTCAACCTCCAGCGCCTGCGCCGCAAACAGGATGCGAAACACCGTCGGTGCCACCACCATATTGATCAGCCGGTCGACACTTGGCCGCGATTGATCGGGATAGCGATCCAGAATCGTCTGCAACTGCCCGCCAATGATCGTCACGCAATAGCCCGGCGTGGCGCTGGATTGCACGTCGCGCATCATGTTGCGCCCGGGTTCGGAACTCATTTCATCCAGATACTGCTCGGCCCAAGCCCGCACGTCCCCGCGTAAGCTGCCGGTATTGGCCGGCTCACTGTCGGGGCGCATGCGGGCGAGGGCGACATCAGCGAGCAGTGCTGACAAATCCCCCCAGCGCCGATAAATGGTCGACGGCGTCACCCCGGCCCGGGCAGCAATCTGCGGCACAGTCACGCAGGCGCGGTCCTGCTCTTCGAGGAGCGCGCGGACAGCCGAATGAATCGACTCTTGAACCCTGGCACTTCTGCCACCAGGGCGTAAACCTTCTTTAATAGCCATGCGGCGGACCTTAACACAAAGAATTTGCTTTAAGCGCTGACCAGTAGCACACTCCGCAAAAGCAAAAAATTAGCTTTTGCGGAGTGTGCTCATGTCTCTTCCAGCGACAAATCGTTCCAGCCTGTGGTTTCTGGCGATCACCTTACTCAGTTTTCTCGCCGCTTCCACCGCGCCGACCCCGTTGTATCACCTCTATCAGGAGCACCTGCAGTTCTCAGCCGCGACCCTGACCCTGATTTTCGGTGTCTACGCCCTCAGCTTGCTGGCGGCGCTGCTCACGGTCGGTTCGCTGTCGGATTATCTGGGGCGCAAACCGGTGATTTTTACCGCTGTGTTGCTGAATATGCTGGCGATGTTGCTGTTCATCAACGCCGACAGCGTCGCCTGGTTGATCGGTGCGCGAGTACTTCAGGGGTTTGCGACGGGAATGGCCACCGCCGTCTTGAGTGCGGCGTTGCTGGACACCGATCGCCAGCAAGGGCCGATGGTCAACAGTGTTGCGCCGTTGCTGGGCATGGCGCTGGGGGCCATGGGTTGCGGATTATTGGCCGAGTTTGCGCCCCTGCCGCTGCAATTGACCTATTGGGTGTTGTTCGCGCTGTTTGCGATGCAAGCGCTGTACGTCTGGCGTCTGCCGGAAAGCGTCAGTCGACAACCGGGTGCCTGGGCCTCGCTGCGCCCGACCCTGCATGTGCCGATTCAGGCGCGGCGAATGTTGTGGCGGGTGCTGCCGATTGACCTCGCGGTGTGGGCGCTTGGCGGCTTTTTCGCCTCCCTGGCGCCGTCTCTGGTGCGGACAGCCACCGGGTCGACGTCGAATCTGATTGGCGGTGCGACGGTGGCCGTGTTGACGGTGACCGGTGCCTCGATGATCTACACCTTGCGCAATCGGCCGGCCGACAAGGTCTTGCTGCTGGGCGCGAGCTTGCTGCCCGCAGGCGTTGCGCTGATTCTGCTGGCGGTCCACAGCGCCAGCCTGCCATTGTTTTTCTTCGGCACGCTGGTGGCGGGCAGCGGATTCGGTACGGGTTTCCTTGGCGCCTTGCGCAGCATCGTGCCGCTGGCCTTGCCTCATGAGCGGGCCGGGTTGATGTCGGCGTTTTATGTGCTCAGTTATCTGGCGTTCTGCTTGCCGTCGTTGCTGGCCGGTAATCTGACCCGCAGCTTTGGGCTGGTGGCGACCACCGACGGTTACGGCGCGGTACTGATCATCCTGTCGCTCGGTGCGCTGATCGGCTTGCTTCGTGAGCGGTCTGTCAAAGTCTGTGGCGTCGATGTCAGATGACCGTTAGCCTTGGCACCGCCATTCATTTCGACGGACCGACCCATGAAGATCATCCGCAGCAAATCCTTCACCGGTGACCGCGCCTGGGCGGCGCTGGACATCGCCAACATGAACGGTATCACCACCCGTTTGCACTGGACCGATCAGCCGTATAAATGGCACGTCAACGATGGCCAGGAAGTGTTCGTGGTGCTCGACGGTCAGGTGCAGATGCGTTATCGCGAAGCAGGCCTCGAAAAGGAAACCCTGCTGGAGGTCGGCGATATTTTTTATGCCTCGGTGGGCACCGAACATGTGGCTCATCCGCAGGGCGTGGCGAGGATATTGGTGATCGAGACTGAAGGCAGCGTCTGATGCTATATCTGCAAAACAGATAACAGTTAGAGATATTACCCGTTATATCGATATTCTATTCGGATCTATCATGAGCGCCTACCTCATTAGAGGACAGGAGTTCGCCATGACCTGCACCCGTAGCGTTAAACCCGGTATCAAGCCGTTCAGTCATCTGCAGCACCCAAGAGAAGCCATCCGCCAATTCACCCCGAACTGGTTCGCGGCGACCATGGGCACTGGTGTATTGGCGCTTGCGCTTGCGCAACTGCCGGTGTCGACTCCCGGTCTGCATGCGTTGGCCGAAGGCTTGTGGCTATTAAATATTGGCCTGTTTGTGTTGTTCACGGCCATGTATGCCGCGCGTTGGGTCATGTTCTTCGACGAAGCGCGGCGGATTTTCGGCCACTCCACGGTTTCGATGTTTTTCGGCACCATTCCCATGGGCCTGGCGACCATCATCAATGGCTTTCTGCTGTTCGGCCTGCCGCGTTGGGGCGACGGTGTGATTCATGTCGCCGAAGTGCTGTGGTGGCTGGACGTGGCGATGTCGCTGGCCTGCGGCGTACTGATTCCCTACATGATGTTCACCCGTCAGGAGCACAGCATCGACCAGATGACCGCTGTCTGGCTGTTGCCGGTGGTGGCGGCGGAAGTGGCGGCTGCCAGTGGTGGCTTGCTGGCGCCGCACCTCGCCGATGCTCATTCGCAGTTAGTGGTGCTGGTGACCAGCTACGTGCTTTGGGCTTTTTCCCTGCCAGTGGCGTTCAGCATTCTGACCATCCTGTTGCTGCGCATGGCGTTGCATAAATTGCCCCACGAAAACATGGCCGCCTCGAGCTGGCTGGCGCTTGGGCCGATTGGCACGGGTGCGCTGGGCATGTTGTTGATGGGCGCCGACGCACCGGCGATCTTTGCCGCCAACAGTCTGCCGGGGATCGGTGAAATAGCTGAGGGCCTTGGGCTGGTGGCCGGGATCACGCTGTGGGGCTTCGGGCTTTGGTGGATGCTGATAGCACTGCTGATCACCGTGCGTTACTTGCGCGCCGGTATCCCGTTCAATCTCGGCTGGTGGGGTTTCACGTTCCCGCTGGGTGTCTATTCCCTGACTACGCTGAAACTGGCCAGCACCTTGAACCTGACGTTTTTCAGTGTCTTTGGTTGCGTGTTGGTGGCCATGCTGGCGGTGATGTGGCTGATTGTCGCCAAACGCACGGTGCAGGGCGCGTGGAAGGGCGAACTGTTTGTCTCACCGTGCATCGCAGGATTAAAGAAATAACCGGCAAAGATTAGGTAATGTGTGTGGCCTGGATCGACGTTCGACATTCCAATAACAGTATCCACGCCACCCTCTACCAAAAAAATCAGGGACACATGGAAGATGAGTCACCCCTCGCAGTTCACCTTGCTTCGCACTCGGCGCTTCCTGCCTTTTTTTGTCACGCAGTCCCTTGGGGCCTTTAACGACAACATCTTCAAGCAGTCGCTGATCCTCGCCATTCTGTACAAGCTGACCATCGAGGGTGACCGTTCGATCTGGGTCAACCTGTGTGCGCTGCTGTTTATCCTGCCGTTCTTCCTGTTCTCGGCGCTGGCCGGGCAGTTCGGGGAGAAGTTCGCCAAGGACGCGCTGATCCGTCTGATCAAGCTCGGGGAAATCGTCATCATGACGGTGGGCGCGGTCGGTTTCATGTTCGATCACCTGTCGCTGATGCTGTTGGCGCTGTTTGCCATGGGCACCCACTCGGCGCTGTTCGGGCCGGTGAAGTACTCGATCCTGCCGCAGGCCTTGCGCGAAGAAGAGCTGGTGGGTGGCAACGGGTTGGTGGAAATGGGCACCTTCCTGGCAATTCTCGCCGGGACGATTGGCGCCGGCATCATGATGTCCGCCAGCAACTACGCGCCGGTGGTGTCCACGGCAATCATCGGCATTGCGGTGCTCGGTTATCTGGCCAGCCGCAGCATTCCCCGAGCTGCGGCGGCATCGCCGCAAATGCGCCTGAACTGGAATATCTTCAGCCAGTCCTGGGCCACGTTGAAGCTGGGCCTGGGGCAAACCCCTGCGGTCTCGCGTTCGATCGTCGGCAACTCATGGTTCTGGTTTGTCGGGGCGATTTATCTGACGCAAATCCCGGCGTATGCCAAGGAATGGATGCACGGCGACGAGACCGTGGTGACGCTGATTCTTACCGTGTTCTCGGTCGGTATTGCACTGGGTTCGATGCTTTGCGAGAAACTCTCCGGGCGCAAAGTCGAGATCGGTCTGGTGCCGTTCGGCTCATTCGGCCTGACCGTATTTGGCCTGTTGCTGTGGTGGCATTCCGGTGGAATTCCGGACAGCGTTACCGGCCATGGCTGGATCGAAATCCTTGGCTTCGGTCACACCTGGCTGGTGTTGATCGACATCCTCGGGCTGGGAGTCTTCGGCGGTTTCTACATCGTGCCGCTGTATGCGCTGATCCAGTCCCGCACCGTCGAGAACGAACGGGCCCGAGTGATTGCCGCCAACAACATTCTCAACGCCCTGTTCATGGTGGTGTCGGCGATTGTGTCGATCGTCTTGCTGAGCATCGCCAAGCTGTCGATCCCGCAGCTGTTCCTGGTGGTGTCGCTGCTGAACATCGGCGTCAACGCGTACATCTTCAAAATTGTCCCCGAGTTCAGCATGCGTTTCATGATCTGGCTGCTCGGCCATTCCATGTACCGCGTCGAGCATCGCAACCTCGAGCTGATTCCCGATGAGGGTGCTGCGCTGCTGGTTTGCAACCATGTGTCGTTCGTCGATGCGTTGCTGATCGGTGGGGCCGTGCGTCGGCCGATTCGCTTTGTGATGTATTACAAAATCTACAACCTGCCGGTGCTGAACTTCATCTTCCGCACGGCCGGGGCAATTCCGATTGCCGGGCGCCAGGAAGACATTCAAATCTACGAAAAAGCCTTCACCCGCATTGCCCAGTATCTGAAGGATGGCGAGCTGGTGTGTATTTTCCCTGAAGGCAAGTTGACCGCTGATGGCGAGATCAACGAGTTCAAGGGCGGGCTGACGCGGATTCTCGAAGAAACGCCGGTGCCGGTGATTCCGCTGGCGTTGCAAGGGTTGTGGGGGAGTTTCTTCAGCCGCGATCCGAACAAGGGCTTGTTCCGTCGGTTGTGGTCGCGGGTGACCTTGGTGGCAGGGCCGGCGGTGGCGGTTGAAGTGGCGGAGCCAGCTAAGTTGCAGGCGTTGGTGGGGGATTTGCGTGGGGCCGTCAGATAGTTGGTGACTTTGCGGGCGTCATCGCGGGCTTGCCCGCGATGACGTCAGTGGCCTAAGCGCTGACCTTGAGCCCAACCAACCCGGTAATGATCAGTGCCACACTGGCCAGCCGAAACAGTGCCATGGATTCACCAAACAGAATGATCCCGGCGATCACCGTGCCCACTGCACCCACGCCGGTCCAGATCGCATAGGCCGTGCCCAGCGGCAATTCCTTCATGGCAAGGCCCAGCAGGCCAAGGCTGATCGCCATGGCGGCAACGGTCAATGCGGTGGGAAGAGGGCGGCTGAAGCCGTCGGTGTATTTCAGGCCAACGGCCCAGCCGACTTCGAACAGACCGGCAAAAAACAGAATGATCCAGGACATGGAAGACCTCCATCGATGGATGGGGTCGTCCCCGGATTAAGCACTCGATCGAGCCGCGAGGTCGTCCCCGCGTTGCGCGATAGAGTGCCCATCATTAACCCGAGGATCAAGTTTTCGGATCAGTCAGCCACTTGCTGAGCAGCGATTTTCCGATCCTCTTTTTCGCTCATGCGACGGAAATACGTCGAGAGCAGGGCCCCGGAAATGTTGTGCCAGACGCTGAACAGCGCGCTCGGCACCGCCGCCAGCGGCGAGAAGTGCGCACTGGCCAGTGCCGCACCCAGACCGGAGTTCTGCATGCCGACTTCCAGTGCCAGGGATTTGCGCTGGGCCAGCGGCAGGTTGAACAGGCGCCCGGTGAAGTAACCCAGCAAGTAGCCGAAGCTGTTGTGCAGCATCACCACGGCCATGATCAGCAGACCGGATTCGGCAATCTTCGCCTGGCTGGCGGCCACCACGGCCGTGACGATGATCACGATGCTCACCACCGATACCAGCGGCAACACTTCTACCGCGTGACGAACCCGATCACCGAGTACGCGTTGGGCAACCACGCCAAGTACGATCGGCAACAGCACGACTTGCAGGATCGACCAGAACAGCTCCATGAACGACACCGGCAACCAGGCCGAGGCCAGCAGCCAGATCAGCGCCGGTGTCAGCAATGGCGCGAGGAGGGTGGTGACGGCGGCAATGGCCACCGACAACGCCAGGTCGCCGCGAGCCAGCCAGGTCATCACGTTCGACGAGGTGCCGCTCGGGCAACAGCCGACCAGAATCACCCCGACGGCGATCTCTGGCGGCAGGTGGAATACCTGGCAGAGTAACCATGCCATGCCGGGCATGATCACGAAGTGGGCGACCACGCCCAGGGCCACGCGCCACGGATGGCGAGCGACTTCGGCGAAGTCTTCGAGCTTGAGGGTCAGGCCCATGCCGAACATCACCAGCCCCAGCAGCGGCACAATGGCGCCTTTCAAACCGATGAACCAGGCCGGCTGCAGAAACGCCACGATGGCGAAAATCAGTACCCAGTAAGCGAAGGTGTTGCCGACAAAACGACTCAATGCAGCGAGTGCGCGCATGGCCTGATCCTTGTTATGTGTTTAAAAGCGGGTAGGGCTTGGAACTTGGGTTGCCTGCAAAAAGATCGCAGCCTTCGGCAGCTCCTACATTTGAAATGCGATCCTCTGTAGGAGCTGCTGAAGGCTGCGATCTTTTCTTACCAGGCGCCGCCGATCAAGGCCGGCGCCCTAAGGCAATCAGATACCCTGTGGGGTCTCTTCACCGCCCAACGCTTCAACCAGTGCCGGCAGGAAGTCGCCGAAGGTCAGCATCATCAGGGTGAAGCTGGCGTCCAGTTGGCCCAGTGCTTCGTCGCCACCGTCCTGCTCCGCCTGATCTTGCAGCAGGTCTTCGAACTTCAGGCGCTTGACCACCATTTTGTCGTCGAGCACGAACGACAGTTTGTCCTGCCAGGCCAGCGACAGCTGAGTGACCACTTTGCCGGTGCTCAGGTGCAGCTGGATTTCTTCGCTGGTCAGGTCCTGACGCTTGCAACGCACGATGCCGCCGTCTTCGTGGGTGTCGCGCAGTTCGCACTCGTCCAGCACAAAGAAATCGTCTGCGGCTTTCTGAGTGGTAACCCACTCGGTCATGGTTGCGGTCGGCGACATCTTCACCGTCAGCGGACGTACCGGCAGCGAGCCGATCACTTCACGCAGGGTGGACAGCAGGTCTTCGGCACGTTTCGGGCTGGCCGAGTTCACCAGGATCAGGCCCTGTTTCGGCGCAATGGCGGCGAAGGTCGACGAGCGACGGATAAAGGCGCGGGGCAGGAAGGCCTGGATGATTTCATCCTTGATCTGATCGCGTTCCTTTTTATAGACCTTGCGCATTTGTTCGGCTTCGATCTCTTCGACCTTTTCCTTCACTGCGTCACGCACGACGCTGCCCGGCAGAATGCGTTCTTCTTTACGGGCGGCGATCAGCAGGAAGTCTCCGCTGACGTGTACCAGCGGTGCATCTTCGCCTTTGCCGAAGGGCGCGACGAAACCGTAGGTGGTCAACTCCTGGCTTGCACATGGACGCGCCAGTTTGGTGGCCAGTGCAGTTTCCAACGCCTCGGCATCAAAAGGCAGATCTTGGGTCAGGCGATAGATAAGCAGGTTTTTGAACCACATGGGGTGAGTCTCTCCTTTATACAAAGGGGGGCATTATTGTCTTCGCCGGGTCATAGGCCAACCCTTCTCTAAGCCTTTGGAAGGCCTGAGAAAATTATTTAAAAAAGTGCTTGCCAGAGGTTGGGTCGCTCCGTAGAATGCGCGCCACACCGAAGCGAAGGGTGATTAGCTCAGCTGGGAGAGCGTCTGCCTTACAAGCAGAATGTCGGCGGTTCGATCCCGTCATC
>NZ_JBWKUI010000012.1:0-254786 GCF_059420765.1 Pseudomonas sp. GW821-FHT03E01
TGTGAGAGTAGGTCATCGTCAAGATTAAATTCCGAAACCCCTATCTGCGTATGCAGGTAGGGGTTTTGTTTTGCCCGCAGGAAAGTTCGTACAGCAACATCGGAACGGTCCCGGCTGTCACGGTCTGCCGACAGTGCTAAGGTTCGGCCCTAGCTTTTGTATTTTCCCAAGGAAGCCTTTATGCCGGACGCTACGTCCCTCAGTGCTGGTTTTATGGTGGTTCACGGCAACCGCCTGGACGAGCTGCGCAGCCTGGTGGTCAGTTGGATGCGGCGCTACCCGCTGGCTCCCTTGGAAAATGAAATTGCCCTGGTGCAGAGCAACGGCATCGCCCAATGGCTGAAGCTGGCACTGGCCGAGGACCCAGAAGATGACGACATGGGCGGCTGCGGAATCGCTGCCGCCATCGATGTGCAGTTGCCAGGCAGCTTCATGTGGCAGCTCTATCGCATGGTGCTGGGACGTGACGAAATCCCGGCCAAGTCCCTGCTCGATAAAGCCCCGCTGACTTGGCGCCTGATGCGTCTGCTGCCACAGTTGATCAACCAACCGCACTTCGAACCCCTGCAGCGCTTCCTTACGAATGACACCGACTTACGCAAACGCTATCAATTGGCGGAGCGGCTGGCCGATCTATTCGACCAATATCAGGTGTACAGGGCGGACTGGCTCGAAGACTGGGCAGAAGGCCGTCACCAATTACGAAATGGCAGAGGCGAAGCCAAAGCCCTGACTCCGGCCAACTGCTGGCAAGCAGAGCTGTGGCGTGCGCTGTTGCTGGATGTCGGTGCACAAGGCATGGCGCAAAGCCGTGCGGGTGTCCACCAACGCTTTATCGAGCGTATCAATAGTCTCGACAGCGCGCCCAGTGGATTGCCTTCCAGGGTGATTGTTTTCGGGATTTCTTCACTGCCAGCTCAAGCCTTGGAAGCACTTGCCGGGCTGGCTCGATTCAGTCAGGTCTTGCTGTGCGTACACAACCCATGTCGCTACCATTGGGCGGACATCGTCGCCGATAAAGACCTGTTGCGGCATCAATACAAACGCCAGGCTCGCAAGCGTGGCATGCCGGTTGTGCTTGATCCGCAAACGCTCCATCAACATGCCCACCCGCTATTGGCGGCGTGGGGCAAGCAGGGGCGGGACTACATCAATCTGCTCGACAGTTACGACGATCCCAACAGCTATCGCTCGGCATTTCGCGATGGGCGCATCGACCTTTTCAGCGATAACCAGCCTCAGAGCATGCTCAATCAGTTGCAGGACGACATCCTGGAATTGCGCCCCCTGAACGAAACTCGCGAGAGTTGGCCTGCAGTCGATCTGACAAAGGACGAATCGATCCGTTTTCACATCGCCCATAGCGCTCAACGCGAAGTGGAGATTCTCCACGATCAGCTGCTCGCACGATTCAGTGCTGATCCAGACTTAAGGCCTCGCGACGTGATCGTGATGGTTCCAGACATCGACAGTTACGCCCCCCACATCCGCGCTGTCTTTGGTCAGCTTGATCGGCACGACCCACGCTTCATTCCCTTCACGCTCGCGGACCAAGGCCAGCGCGGCAGGGACCCGCTACTGATCGCTGTCGAGCATCTGCTCAAGCTGCCCGACAGTCGTTTCCCCGTCAGCGAAATTCTCGATCTGCTGGACGTTCCGGCATTACGCGCTCGCTTTGGCGTAGAGGAACGTGACCTGCCGACTTTGCACCGCTGGATCGAAGGCGCAGGTATCCGTTGGGGGATGAATGCCGAGCAGCGTGCGGGTCTGGGCCTGCCAGAAGAACTGGAGCAAAACAGTTGGCGTTTCGGCTTGCGACGGATGTTGCTTGGTTATGCCGTGGGCAGTGCCAGTGCCTGCGAGGGTATTGAACCCTACGACGAGATCGGTGGCCTGGATGCTGCGCTCATAGGTCCTTTGGTCGCACTGCTGGATGCACTGGAGATTGCCCACCAGGAGCTCACCCAACCTGCGTCGCCCAAACTCTGGGGCATCCGCTTGCAAGCACTGGTGCAGTTGTTCTTCCAGGCCAGTAACGAACATGACGACTATTTATTGGCTCAACTCGAAGAGTTGCGCGAGACCTGGCTTGAGACCTGCGAGTCAGTAGGCTTGCAGGACGAGTTACCACTGACCGTAGTCCGAGAAGCCTGGCTGGCTGGCCTCGACCAAGGTCGCTTGTCTCAGCGCTTTCTCGCCGGTGCCGTCAACTTCTGTACCCTGATGCCCATGCGAGCGATCCCGTTCAAACTGGTCTGCCTGCTGGGTATGAATGACGGCGATTACCCTCGCGCGCAGCCGCCACTGGACTTCGACCTGATGGGCAGCGACTACCGGCCCGGCGATCGTTCCCGGCGTGAAGATGACCGCTATCTGTTGCTGGAAGCCTTGTTGTCGGCGCGGGACCAACTCTATATCAGCTGGGTCGGCCGCAGTATTCGGGACAACAGTGAGCGCCCGGCTTCGGTATTGATAGGACAACTACGTGATCATCTCGCCAGCGGTTGGCGATTGCACGATGACAAGGCTGATCTGCTTGAGTCCATGACTCAGGAACATCCGCTGCAACCCTTCAGTGCACGCTACTTCCATGAAGGCGATGATTTGTTCAGCTACGCCAGCGAGTGGCAGGTACTTCATCAGTCCAGCGGTTTGACGCCTGCCATCGAGGTTCTTGAGCCCTATATTCAGGACGAGCCGCTGAGCCTGGGTCAGTTGCAGGATTTTCTGCGCAATCCGGTACGGCATTTCTTCAGTCAGCGACTCAAAGTGTTCTTCGAGGCTGCCGAAGCGCCTTTGGCGGATGAAGAGCCATTTGTACTCGACGCGCTGCAACGCTATAGCCTCAGCGACAGCTTGCTCGAAGCAGCGCTCGGGCAATTGGACCAAATCGATCAGGTACTGGAAGCACAGGCGAAACGCCTGCAAAACAGCGGGCTCTTGCCCATGGCCGGTTTTGGCGAATGTTTGCAGCGAGAGTTGATCGAGCCGTTGCCGGATCTGTTGCAGCGCTATCAACAGCTTCTGGCGTTATGGCCTTCCCCACTTGCCAGCGCGTTGCCCGTGAGTCTGGAACTGCATGGGCTGCGTCTGGAGGGCTGGCTCAGTGGCCTGCATCAACGTGCGGACGGTGGTTTGCTATCGGTCACCACGATTCCCAACAGCATCGGCTCGCTCAAGACACGCAAATGGCATCGTCTGACACGACCATGGATCAATCACCTGGTTGCCTGTGCCAGCGGGATGTCGATGACCACCGCGTTGGTGGCCAGCGACGACAGTCTGTTACTGGCTCCGTTGGCGAAGGATGCAGCACTTGATGCCTTGGGTAATCTGTTGCTGGCCTGGCAAACGGGCATGCGCCAGCCGTTGCCGATTGCCGTAAAAACAGCCTTCGCCTGGCTGGCTCAAACCGATCCGGTCAAGGCTGACGCCGCTGCCCGCAAGGCCTATGAAGGCGATGGCCAGACCACTGATGGTGAGCGCCGCGAAAGCCCGGCACTCGCTCGGCAATACGCCGACTACGATGTTTTGATTGCCGACGAGACCTTCCCCGATTGGTGCGACGCTTTGTATCGGCCGCTGCTTGAGGCTCCCTGGCGTTCATTGACCAGCGAGGAGGCGCGCTCATGACCACGAAAACACCGCTGGCCCTGGCATTCCCCCTGCGTGGAAGCCAACTGATCGAAGCCAGCGCCGGGACGGGCAAGACCTTCACCATTTCTGCGCTGTACTTGCGTCTGGTCCTTGGTCATGGCGACGAGTCGAGTGGTTTTGGTCGTGAATTGCTGCCGCCGCAAATCCTCGTGGTGACCTTCACCGATGCCGCGACCAAAGAACTGCGCGAACGTATTCGTACGCGACTGGCTGAAGCTGCGCGTTTTTTCCGCGATGAGACACCGGCACCGGATGGCCTGATTGCCGAGTTGCGCGAGCAATACCTCCCCGAACAGTGGCCAGGCTGTGCAAACCGTCTGGACATCGCCGCCCAGTGGATGGATGAAGCCGCGGTATCGACCATCCACAGTTGGTGCCAGCGCATGCTGCGCGAACATGCATTCGACAGTGGCAGCCTGTTCACCCAGACCCTGGAAACCGATCACAGTGATTTGCTTGGCGAAGTCCTGCGCGACTACTGGCGACTGTTCTGCTATCCGATGCAAGGCGATGCGCTGAATTGGGTTCGCGGCAACTGGGGGGGGCCGGCAGCGTTGTTGCCGCGAGTGCGTGGGTTGTTCGCCAGCGAGCGTGACAGCGTTGAAGGTAAAGAACCTGCCGAGTTGATCGCCGAGTGCCTGGAGGAACGACGGGCCGCGTTGCTCGAGCTCAAGATGCCCTGGCGCCAATGGGCCGATGAGCTGCTTGCCATCTGTCATCAGGGCGTCGCGAGCAAAAGCGTCGATGGTCGCAAGATGCAGGCGCGCTACTTCGAACCCTGGTTCGAAAAGCTCCGGGCCTGGGCCGAAGACGAATCTCTGGAGCAACTGGACATTGGCACCGGCTTCACTCGCCTGACTCCCGATGGCATGGCTGAAGCCTGGAAAGGTGAAGCTCCCCGTCATCCCGGTCTCGATGCGATGCCCGGCCTCAAGGCCAGTCTCGATGGCTTGCCGACCCCCGATGCCGCCGTGCTGCAACATGCCGCCCACTGGGTCGGTGCTAGGTTCGAGGAAGAAAAGCGTCGTCGCGCGGAAATGGGTTTCGATGACATGCTGCTGCGTCTCGATGCAGCGTTGCAGTCCGATGGCGGTGAGCGTCTGGCGACCTTGATCCGCGAACAGTTCCCGGTTGCGCTGATCGACGAGTTTCAGGACACCGACCCGGTGCAGTACCGAATCTTCGAGAGCATTTATCGCATCGAAGACAACAACCCTGAATCCGGCCTGTTCCTGATCGGCGACCCGAAGCAGGCGATTTATGCCTTTCGCGGTGCCGATATCTATACCTATCTGCGCGCCCGGCAAGCCACCACTGGCCGCCTGCATACCCTGGGCACAAATTTCCGTTCCAGTCATGGCATGGTCAACGCGGTGAACCATGTGTTCCAGCGCGCAGAATCTCGCGAGCAGGGGCGCGGCGCGTTCCTGTTCCGGGAGAAGAGTGGCGAGAACCCGGTACCGTTTCTGCCCGTGGAGTCCCAAGGGCGCAAAGAAGTCCTGCACATTGAGGGGCAGGTTGTGCCTGCCCTGAACATCTGGCATTTGTCCTCTGACCAGCCACTGTCTGGCGTGGTGTATCGACAACAATTGGCCGCCGCCTGCGCCAGTGAGATCACTGCGTTGCTCAATGGCGGTCAGCAGGGGCGTGCGGGCTTCATACAGGATGGTAAGGGTCTCAGAGGCCTGCTGCCGGCGGATATCGCGATTCTGGTGCGCGACGGCAAAGAGGCCCAGGCCGTGCGCGGCGAACTTTCCGCTCGCGGTGTGCGCAGTGTTTACCTGTCAGACAAGGACTCGGTATTCGCCGCGCAGGAGGCCCATGATCTGCTGACGTGGCTCAAGGCCTGTGCCGAGCCGGATGTCGAACGTCCCCTGCGTGCCGCGCTGGCCTGCATCACGCTGAACCTTTCACTGGCTGAACTGGAGCGACTGAATCAGGACGAACTGGCCTGGGAAGCACGGGTCATGCAGTTCCGCGGTTACCGCGAGCTCTGGCGCAAACAGGGCGTTCTGCCCATGTTGCGGCGATTGCTACATGATTTTCAGCTGCCCCAGGCGTTGATCGCGCGCAGCGATGGTGAGCGGATATTGACCAACCTGCTGCACTTGTCCGAGTTGCTGCAGCAGGCCGCCGCTGAACTCGATGGCGAGCAAGCTCTGATCCGTCATTTGTCCGAGCATCTGGCGTTGTCTGGTCAGGCTGGCGAAGAACAGATCCTGCGCCTGGAAAGCGACGAGCAACTGGTCAAGGTCGTGACCATCCACAAATCCAAAGGGCTTGAATATCCGTTGGTGTTTCTGCCGTTCATCTGCTCGGCAAAACCGGTGGATGGCAGTCGTCTGCCGTTGTATTACCACGATGCCACGGGTAAGGCACAGGTGAGCTTGAAGCCGACAGCCGAGTTGATCGCCCAAGCCGACGATGAACGTTTGGCTGAAGACCTTCGTTTGCTCTATGTGGCCCTGACCCGGGCACAACATGCGTGCTGGCTGGGTGTGACTGATCTCAAACGCGGTAATAACAATGGCTCGGTCCTGCACCTTTCGGCGTTGGGCTATCTGCTGGGCGGTGGTGCGCCATTGGCTGAGTCGGCAGGGCTGCGTCGTTGGCTGGAAGACCTGCAGCAAGACTGCGCGGCGCTGAGCTACGGTGAAATGCCTGACGCGACCGCCGAGCATTATCATCCGCCACGCAATGAAGCGACCTTGCTTGCCCCGCTGATACCCAGGCGCAAGGCCAGCGAAAACTGGTGGATCGCCTCTTACAGTGCCTTACGCATTGGTGACAGTTTGAGCGTGGGCAGTGACGAGGCACCGGAGAGCGCGCAAGCACAAAAGCTCTTTGATGACGAACGCCTTGATCCCGAAGCGCCACGAGAAGTCGCCGCCGGCGGCGCTGATATCCATCGATTCCCTCGTGGGCCGAACCCCGGCACTTTTCTTCATGGATTGCTCGAATGGGCCGGTGACGAAGGTTTTGCCGCTGCACCGCAAACCGTGGAAGACGCGATCGCCCGTCGCTGCAACCGCCGTGGCTGGGAAGGCTGGATCACCACATTGAGCGGCTGGCTGCAGCACTTGCTCAAATCCCCGTTGCACATCGGTGGCGGGCAGGCGCCGGTGGTGTTCGAGCAACTGTCTCAATACCGGGTCGAGATGGAGTTCTGGTTCGCCAGTCATAAAGTCGATGTGCTCAAGCTCGATGAGCTGGTGCGCCAATACACCCATCACGGCGTGGCCCGGGTGGCTGCCGAACCGGTGCTGCTCAATGGCATGTTCAAAGGCTTCATCGACCTGACGTTCGAGCATGAAGGCCGTTACTACGTCGCTGACTACAAATCCAACTGGCTGGGCGTCGATGACGCGGCCTATACCGAGCAGGCCATGGAGCAGTCGATTCTCGATAACCGTTACGACCTGCAATACGTACTGTACCTGCTCGCCCTGCATCGCCAGCTTAAGGCTCGGCTGGTCGATTACGATTACGACCGACATGTCGGTGGAGCGTTGTATCTGTTTCTTCGCGGTACTCGAGCGGCCAGCCAAGGTGTGTATTTTGCCCGTCCGCCACGGGAGCTGATCGAGCGCCTGGACCGGTTGTTCCAGGGCAAGCCAGAGCCCAAGGCCGAACCCGCCTGGGAACAGGGAGTATTGCTATGAGTCGCACTTTCGCCGATTTGCTGCCTACGCCGTTGGCGGCCGAAAGTCTGGCGGACCTGGCCCCGTTGAGCCGCGCAGATGACTTGTTGCTGCTGCTCACGCGCTGGGTCGAACGCGGCTGGCTGCGGGCGCTGGACAAGGCCTTCGTCGCGTTTCTCCACGAGCTCGCTCCCGACGATGATCCGCTGGTGCTGCTGGCCGCCGCGTTGATCAGTCACCAGCTGGGCCACGGTCATGTCTGCCTGGATCTGTTCGAAACACTGAAGGAGCCGGACTTCGCTTTGTCGCTGCCGCCGGAAGGTGATGTGCAAAGCGGTGCGATGTTGCTGCCGTCGCAATTGCTTGAGGCGCTGGACGGCGCCCATTGGTGCAAGGTGCTGGCGTCCAGCCGTCTGGTGGCTTTGGCCGTCGACAGCCGTGAGGCCGCGCAACACCGGCCGTTGGTGCTGTCGGGTAAACGCCTGTACCTGCGCCGCTACTGGGCTTACGAACGGCGCATCGACCACGCGCTACGCCAGCGTCTGGCGGCACACGAAGCAACGCCGGGTGATTTGCCTCAACGCCTGACCGGGCTGTTCGGTCCAGCCAGGTCTGATGAAGTGATCGACTGGCAGAAGCTCGCGTGTGCCCTGGCTACCCGAAGTGCATTCAGCATCGTCACCGGCGGCCCGGGAACCGGCAAGACCACCACGGTTGTGCGCTTGCTTGCATTGCTCCAGGCACCCGCAGTGGAGGCCGGTAAACCGTTGCGTATTCGTCTCGCGGCACCCACCGGCAAAGCCGCCGCACGATTGACCGAGTCCATCAGCCAGCAGGTTCAAACCCTGAAAGTGCCTGAAACGGTGCGCGAGAAGATCCCGTCGGATGTGACCACCGTGCACCGTTTGCTCGGCAGTCGTCCCGGTACCCGGCATTTCCGTCACCACGCGGGTAATCGCTTGCCGCTGGATGTACTGGTGGTGGACGAAGCCTCGATGATCGACCTGGAAATGATGGCCAACCTGCTCGATGCGTTGCCGCCCCATGCTCGTCTGGTGCTGCTCGGTGACAAGGACCAACTGGCGTCGGTAGAGGCCGGTGCCGTACTGGGCGATCTGTGTCGTGATGCCGAAGCCGGTTGGTACAGCCCGCAGACCCGCCAGTGGCTGGAGGCGGTCAGCGGTGAGCGCCTCGATGCCAGCGGTTTGCGGGAAGACACCCAGGGCGCGCATCCACTGGCCCAGCAAGTCGTGATGCTGCGCCACTCACGGCGCTTCGGCGAGGGTAGCGGCATTGGTCAGTTGGCCCGTTGGGTTAACCAACAGCATCCCGAGGACGCGCGCAAGTTATTGGCCGCTGCAAGTCATGACGACGTATTTTCCCTGCCTCTCAAGGGTGAGCAGGACCGGGCGCTGGAGCGCTTGTTGCTCGAGGGCCATGGCGGGGGACCGCAAGGCTATCGGCATTACCTGAGTCTTTTGCGCAGTCAGCGACCACCGCTCGACCGCCCGCTCGACGATTCATGCTGGGCTGATTGGGCTCGCGTGGTGCTACAAGCCTTCGACGCTTTCCAGCTGTTGTGTGCTGTACGCAAAGGGCCTTGGGGCGTGGAAGGTTTGAATCAGCGCGTGACCGACGCGCTGCTCAAGGCACGGCTGATCGACAGCGACCATCAGTGGTACGAAGGTCGGCCCGTGCTGATGACCCGCAACGACTATGGCCTGGGTTTGATGAACGGTGACATTGGCATTGCCCTCAAGCTGCCGGAGCGTGAAGGCCCGGAGGCCGGGCGGCACGTGCTGCGTGTGGCCTTCCCGCGTAATGACGGGCAGGGCGGTGTGCGCTTTGTCCTGCCAAGCCGACTCAACGATGTCGACACGGTGTATGCCATGACCGTGCACAAATCCCAAGGCTCGGAATTTGCCCATACGGCGTTGATTCTGCCGGATGCTTTGAATCCTGTGCTTACCAAGGAACTGATCTATACCGGGATAACCCGGGCCAAGGACTGGTTCACCCTGATTGAGCCTCGAGCCGGCGTATTCGAAGAGGCCGTGCGGCGCAAGGTCAAGCGCTTGAGCGGGTTAATGCTGGAGCTGGAAGAGGGTACCTGGCCGAGCCATTGAGGGGCGGTGGCAGACGCCGGAATCTGTCCGATGTGCCGTGGCGCGTCGCCTCGCTGGTGTTTCGGTGCTGTGCTATCGTTGCGGCATCATTTTGTTGCGATCGTAGAGAATTCCTGCATGAAGTTGGCTGTCTGGGCGACAGGGCGCGTCGTTGGCTGCAAACAAGTGCTGCTTGCCGGCCTCCTCTGTTTGTTGACGGGCGTTGCCTGTGCTGAGTCGGAAACTATCGTGAGCAAAGCCGACCAACGTGCCAGGTCGGTCACTCAGGTAGTACTCGGGATCCTCAGTTATGCCCGATGGCCTGTTGAGCCCCAACAACTGCGCCTGTGCGTGGTCGGCCCCACTGAATACACCGACGACCTGGTCAAAGGCACCACACAAGCCACGGGTCGACCGGTTACTGTACGACGGTTGCTGGCCGATAATCCGGTCATCGCCAGTGAATGCGATGCGGTGTACATCGGCAAGCTGACCGGCGATGAACGCAGTCGGCTATTCGCCTCGTTGACGGGACGCCCGGTGGTGAGCATCAGCGAAGGCGGCGATCAATGCACTGTCGGCAGTCTGTTCTGTCTGCGGGTCGGTGATGAGCAGGTGTCCTTCGAGGTCAACCTCGACTCGGTCGCCCGCAGCGGTGTACGCATTCACCCCAGTGTGCTGCAACTGTCGCGCCGCAAGCCGGCGGCGCCATGAGTCTATTCAAACCTTGCATACGCCCGACCCTGGGGTCGGTTATCGGCCGTGGACATTTGATCGTCGCCCTGGTGGGTGTGGCCATGGCCAGTGTTTCACTGACCCTGCTGGGTGTTCTGGCTTTGCGGGTCTATGCCGATCACAACCTGCATCTGATTGCCCGTTCGATCAACTACACCGTGGAAGCCGCGGTGGTGTTCAACGACAAGTCCGCCGCCACCGAAGCGCTGGCATTGATCGCCTCCACTGAAGAAGTGGCTGATGCACAAGTGATGGACGAGCAAGGCGAGTTGCTCGCACGTTGGCAACGACCGGAAACGGGGTGGCTCTCCGATCTTGAAATGCAGATCGCCCGAACGATTCTGGAAAAACCCATCAGCATGCCGATCACTCATCAAGGTCGGGAAATCGGCAGCATCTTGCTCATCGGTCACGGCGGCAGCCTGATGCGCTTTTTGCTCAGCGGTCTGGTGGGAATCGTCTTGTGTACCGCTGTCAGTGCCTGGGTAGCGCTTTATCTGGCGCGTCGGCAATTGCGAGGAATCACTGGCCCATTGCGCAGCCTGGCTGCCGTGGCTCACGCCGCCCGTAGCGAGCGTGCTTTCGACCGGCGCGTACCGCCCGCCGACATTGCCGAACTCGACAACCTGGGCAACGACTTCAATGCTTTGCTCGACGAGCTCGAGTCCTGGCAGACCCATCTGCAAAGCGAAAACGAAACCCTGGCCCACCAGGCCAGCCATGACAGCCTTACCGGGTTGCCGAATCGGGCGTTTTTTGAAGGCCGCCTGATGCGCGCCTTGCGCAATGCGGGCAAGCTGGATGAGGGAGTGGCCGTACTGTTTCTCGACAGCGACCGGTTCAAGGAGATCAACGACAACTTCGGTCACGCTGCCGGTGATGCGGTGCTGATCGCCGTGGCGACCCGGGTTCGTGCGCAGTTGCGTGAAGAGGATCTGGTTGCGCGTCTGGGCGGCGATGAGTTTGCCGTGCTGTTGACGCCGCTGCACAAGATAGAAGACGCCGAACGGATTGCCGACAAAATCATTGCCAGTATGGACGCGCCAATCCTGTTGCCGGGCGGTACCCAGGTGTTGACTTCACTCAGCATCGGCATCGCCGTGTACCCGGATCATGGGCTTACGCCCGGTGCGCTGCTCGATGCTGCAGATACCGCGATGTATCAGGCCAAACGCCTTTCCCGAGGCGCTCACCACACGGCAGGGTCGGAGCACTCTGTCGTCCATCTTCAAACCAGGAGCTAATTTTTGTGTTCACATTCACTCAGCGTTCTCTGCGATTTTTTACGATTAGCTTATTCATGACCTTGCTGGCATTGACCGGTTGCCAGACGACACCGCAGAAAGGACTGACCCCGGCGCAGATCGCTGTACTCAAGCAGCAAGGTTTCGAGATGACGGATGAGGGCTGGGCCTTCGGCCTGTCCGGCAAAGTGCTGTTCGGTAGCGATGTCGAACACCTCAACCCCGCCAGTACCCAGATCGTCGAACGCATTGGCAAGGCGTTGTTGGGCGTGGGAATCGAGCGGGTGAGGATTGACGGCCATACCGATGCCTCGGGCGAGGAATCCTATAACGAACAACTTTCCCTGCGTCGCGCGAAAAGCGTTGAAGCGGTATTGGCCGCTGTCGGCATAAAAGAACAAAACATCCAGCTACGCGGCCTGGGCAGCAGCAAGCCCGTCGCCTCCAACGCCACCGCGGCCGGGCGCACCGAGAACCGCCGGGTGTCGATCGTGG
The DNA here is from genome assembly GCF_059420765.1 of Pseudomonas sp. GW821-FHT03E01. Classification (NCBI taxonomy): domain Bacteria; kingdom Pseudomonadati; phylum Pseudomonadota; class Gammaproteobacteria; order Pseudomonadales; family Pseudomonadaceae; genus Pseudomonas; species Pseudomonas sp. GW821-FHT03E01. The sequence goes on from NZ_JBWKUI010000012.1 coordinate 11,878, forward strand.
TGAGTGCCGATTAATCGGCGAACACCATCTCCCGACTTTCCCCCATCAACAGCGCCTGATTCTGCTCGGTGACGGTACGGATGTAATCCCACAACAAGGTAATCCGCTTGAGCTTGCGCAGGTCCTCCCGGCAGTACATCCAGAACTGCCGGGTGATGGTGATCTCTTGTGGTAACACCGGCAGCAATCGCGGATCCTGAGCCGCTAAAAAGCACGGCAGAATCGCCAGTGACCGTCCTTGCTGCGCCGCCACGAACTGCGCGATCACACTGGTGCTGCGCAGATTGGCACTGGCACCGGGCAGCACATTCGCCAGGTACAGCAGCTCCGAGCTGAACGCCAGATCGTCCACATAACTGATGAATTGATGCTTGCTCAAATCTGCCGGGCGGCGGATCGGTGAGTGCTTGTCCAGATAATCCTGGGTCGCGTACAGCTGCAATCGATAGTCACAGAGTTTGCAGCAGACATAAGGGCCGTGTTCCGGCCGCTCCAGCGCAATGACGATGTCTGCCTCGCGCTTGGACAGGCTGATGAAGTGCGGCAGCGGCAGGATGTCCACCGAGATCGCCGGGTAGGCGTCGACGAAATGGCTCAGCTGCGGGGTGATGAAAAAGCTGCCGAACCCTTCGGTACAGCCCATGCGCACATGCCCGGACAACGCGACGCCTGAGCCCGAGACCTGCTCGCAAGCCATGTGCAGAGTGCTTTCGATCGATTCGGCGTAACCCAGCAGGCGCTGGCCTTCAGCGGTCAGGACGAAGCCGTTGGTGCGGGACTTCTCGAACAACAGCGTACCCAACGAGGCCTCCAGCGAACTGATGCGTCGCGACACAGTGGTGTAGTCCACCGCCAGGCGCTTGGCCGCAGTGCTGGCCTTGCGAGTACGGGCAACTTCAAGGAAAAACTTGAGGTCATCCCAGTTCAACGAGCCTAAAGACGTGATGTTTTTTTGCATGATGGACCGGCTTTTATGTGCGTTCTTATTAGAAGTTTGCACATCTATACTCCAAAAACAGTCCGACAACCAAATCGCGACACACGCCTCATCTCAAGGCGACTTTCTCGCCTTGGCTCCCAAGATAGCTCTCTAAATAAGAACAACGTCCCGGAGACCCGACATGAACGCATCGCTAGAAACCACCGTACAAAAGATCAAGTTATTGATCGATGGCGAGTGGGTCGAATCCCAGACCACCGAATGGCACGACATCGTCAATCCGGCGACCCAGCAAGTGCTGGCCAAAGTCCCTTTCGCGACCGCTGCTGAAGTCGATGCCGCCATCAGCGCCGCTCATCGCGCCTTTCAGACCTGGAAGCTGACGCCAGTCGGCGCGCGGATGCGCATCATGCTCAAGCTTCAGGCGCTGATTCGCGAGCACTCCAAGCGTATTGCCGTGGTACTCAGCAATGAGCAGGGTAAAACCATCGCCGACGCTGAGGGCGATATCTTCCGTGGCCTGGAAGTGGTCGAACACGCCTGTTCCATTGGCAGCCTGCAAATGGGCGAGTTCGCCGAGAACGTCGCAGGCGGTGTCGACACCTACACCCTGCGTCAGCCGATCGGCGTCTGCGCCGGCATTACCCCGTTCAACTTCCCGGCGATGATTCCGCTGTGGATGTTCCCGATGGCCATCGCCTGCGGCAACACCTTCGTGCTCAAGCCTTCCGAGCAGGATCCGATGTCGACCATGCTGTTGGTGGAGCTGGCGATTGAAGCCGGCATTCCGCCGGGTGTGCTCAACGTCGTTCATGGTGGCAAGGATGTGGTCGATGCGCTTTGCACCCACAAGGACATCAAGGCTGTTTCGTTCGTCGGTTCGACCGCGGTCGGCACGCATGTCTACGAGTTGGCCGGTAAACACGGCAAGCGCGTGCAATCGATGATGGGGGCCAAGAACCACGCCGTTGTGCTGCCCGATGCCAACCGCGAGCAAGCGCTCAATGCACTGGTCGGCGCCGGTTTCGGTGCGGCCGGGCAACGCTGCATGGCCACCTCGGTGGTGGTGCTGGTGGGCGCGGCCAAACAATGGCTGCCGGATCTCAAGGCGCTGGCGCAGAAACTCAAGGTCAATGCCGGCAGCGAGCCAGGCACCGATGTTGGTCCGGTGATTTCCAAGCGGGCCAAGGCACGGATTCTCGAGCTGATCGAAAGCGGGATCAAGGAAGGCGCCAAGCTGGAGCTGGACGGTCGCGACATCACTGTTCCGGGCTACGAACAGGGCAACTTTGTCGGCCCGACCCTGTTCTCTGGCGTAACCCCTGAGATGCAGATCTACACCCAGGAAATCTTTGGCCCGGTGCTGGTGGTGCTGGAAGTCGATACCCTCGATGAGGCCATCGCCTTGGTCAACGCCAACCCGTTCGGCAACGGCACGGGTCTGTTCACCCAGAGCGGTGCGGCGGCGCGTAAATTCCAGTCGGAAATCGACGTTGGCCAGGTCGGCATCAACATCCCGATCCCGGTGCCGGTACCGTTCTTCAGCTTCACCGGTTCCCGTGGTTCGAAGCTCGGCGACCTCGGTCCGTATGGCAAGCAAGTGGTGCAGTTCTACACTCAAACCAAGACCGTCACTGCACGTTGGTTCGATGACGACAGCATCAACCACGGTGTGAACACCACCATCCACTTGCGCTAAGGAGCCGGACATGAAAATCGCTTTTATCGGTCTCGGCAACATGGGCGCGCCGATGGCGCGCAACCTGATCAAGGCCGGCCATTCGCTGAACCTGTTTGACCTCAATCAAACCGTGCTGGCCGAACTGGCTCAACTCGGCGGCACCATCAGCACTTCACCGAAGGAAGCGTCGAAAGACGCGCAACTGGTGATCACCATGTTGCCGGCAGCGGCCCATGTGCGCAGTGTCTGGCTGGGTGAAGACGGTGTGCTGGCGGGAATCGCCAAAGGCGTGCCAGCGGTGGATTGCAGCACCATCGATCCGCAGACGGCGCGAGATGTTGCCGCGGCGGCCGCAAAGCAGGACGTGGCCATGGCCGATGCCCCGGTTTCCGGTGGCACTGGCGGTGCAGCGGCCGGGACGCTGACCTTCATGGTCGGCGCCACGCCTGAACTGTTCGCCACTCTGCAACCGGTGCTGGCGCAGATGGGCCGCAACATCGTCCACTGCGGCGAAGTCGGCACCGGGCAAATCGCCAAGATCTGCAACAACCTGCTGCTGGGGATTTCCATGGTTGGTGTCAGCGAAGCCATGGCGCTGGGCAGCGCCCTGGGTATCGACACAACCGTGCTGGCGGGCGTCATCAACAGTTCAACTGGGCGTTGCTGGAGTTCGGAGATGTACAACCCGTGGCCGGGCATCGTCGAAACGGCGCCGGCCTCGCGCGGTTATACCGGCGGTTTCGGTGCTGAACTGATGCTCAAGGATCTGGGGCTGGCCACTGAGGCGGCACGTCAGGCGCACCAACCGGTCGTGCTCGGCGCGGTGGCCCAGCAGTTGTATCAGGCGATGAGCCTGCGTGGGGAAGGGGGCAAGGACTTCTCGGCGATCATCAACAGCTATCGCAAACCCCAATAAGGGGATTGTGGTGAGGGAGCAAGCTCCCTCGCCACAGGATTCATGCATGCCTTTTTACCGAGAGACCACGTCGGGTGGTCTCTCGGTTTTTTGCATCAGGCAAACACGAAATACTTGCGCACGGTTTCAACCACTTCCCATGTGCCTTTCATCCCCGGTTCGATGACGAAGATATCACCGGCGCGCAGGTGGATCGGCGCCATGCCTTCCGGGGTGATGATGCAGTAGCCTTCCTGGAAGTGGCAGTATTCCCACTTCACGTATTCCACATACCACTTGCCCGGCGTGCAGATCCAGGTGCCCATGATCTTGCTGCCATCTTCGCTGGTGTACGCGTTGAGGTTGACGGTGTGCGGATCGCCTTCGAGCTTTTCCCATTTGCAGGCGTCGAGTACGGGCAACGGGTGAGTGTCGCGAAGAACGGTAATCGGTGCGGTCATGTGGACTCCGGGCCTTGGAATATAGAAAGTGGTACTGAAGAACTGAAGTCGCACCCTATAGCGCCCATGCTCCGCTCAGTTGTCTGTATTCGACATCGAGCTGTCCAGAAACGCGCAAACGCTCAAAGATTTTCCGGCGGGCAAAAACCTGCCCCTCAGGGCAGAGTCAAGGCGCTCAGCAAGGCCTGGGCATAACGGGGCAGTACGGTGAAGTCCCGGGCGCACAGCAACAGTTTGCGGCGAGCCCACGGCTCTTCCAGTACGACGCTTTTGAACGGCGTTTCAGCCGGCCAGCGTTCGACCGCCGCCAAGGGCACGATCGCCAGCCCGGCTCCCCGGGCGACCATGCGCATCACGCCCTCGAAACCATCGGCGCGGATGCGGACCTGCATCCGCAAGCCGCTGTGCAGGGCCTGTTCTTCCAGGTAAATGGCCAAGGCGCTGTTGGCGTTCAGGCCGACGTAGTCGTGGTGCAAAGTGGCGCTGAAATTTAGCGGTCCGGTGTCGGCCAAGGGGTGATCACGCGGCAGGATCAGCACCAGCGGATCGTCGCGGAAATAGCGGGTTTGCAGGCCGTCGGTATCCACGGCGTCGGACACGATCCCCAGGTCTGCTGCGCCCTGGCGCAAGGCGTGGGTGATGCGTGTGCTGGGCAGCTCCTGCAGGTCGATGTCGAGGTTCGGATGGTCGCGCAGAAAGTCCGCCAGCAACTCCGGCAGGTACTCGGTGATCGCAGTGGTATTGCACAGCAACCGCACCTGGCCTTTGACGCCTTTGGCGTATTCGACCAGCTCCTGCTGCATGCGCTCGGCCTGTTGCAACAGGACTCGAGCGTGCTGCGCCAGTGCCTTGCCGGCCGGAGTGGGGCTGACACCGCGGCGACCTCGCTCGAGAAACTCGATGCCCAGTGAGGCTTCCATCGCGCGGATTCGTGCACTCGCCGCCGCCAGCGACAAATGGCTGCGGGCGGCACCGGCGGTGATGTTGCCGGTGTCGAGGATGTTCAGGTAGAGGCGCAGGTCGGTGAGGTCGAAGTGCATACAGAATCCCGGATCGTTTTTAGCCTCTACCGATTCAAGAGGCAGCCTCAGTATATGGCAGATTTTCAATGCACCCTTCAGGGCCCACGATAGCCCCATGAATACACTTGCCGCGTTCTATCAACATCTGGGCTTGGCCCTGTCCTTATTGATTGTCGCCACTTTCCTGCTGGCCGGGATGATCAAAGGTGTGATCGGCCTTGGTCTGCCAACCATTGCCATGGGCCTGCTCGGCCTGGCTATGGCACCGTCGCAGGCTGCGGCGTTGTTGATCATTCCCGCGACGCTGACCAACGTCTGGCAACTGGCCTTCGGCGGTCATTTGCGCGGGTTGCTCAACCGGTTATGGCCGATGCTGCTGGCGATATTCATCGGCACTGGCGCTGGCACAGTGTGGATCGGCATGGCCGGTGGACATTGGGTGGTTCGGGGGCTGGGGGCGGCGCTGTTGATCTACGCCTTGAGCGGGTTGTTCCTGCCGACCTTGCGCGTCGGCGGTCGCACCGAGCGTTGGCTCGGTCCGCTCTGCGGTGTGCTGACGGGCGTCATCACCTCGGCCACCGGTGTCTTCGTGATTCCGGCGGTGCCTTATTTGCAAGCGCTGGGCTTGAACAAGGATGAACTGGTACAGGCGCTGGGCCTGTCGTTCACTGTCTCGACTCTCGCGTTGGCCGCCGGCCTGTCATGGCGCGGCGCCCTCGGCGGTGGCGAGTTGAGCGCGTCGCTGCTGGCGCTGATCCCGGCGGTGCTCGGCATGTTGCTGGGGCAATGGCTGCGCCAGCGGATCAGCGCCGTGTTGTTCAAGCGCGTGTTCTTCATCGGCCTCGGCGTGCTCGGCGGCCACTTGCTGATCAGCGGCTAGCGGACGATGTGCTGAGCATCTTGATCGGGCGGATATCGAAATCCTGCTCCAGATATTCCATGCGCATGTCGAGGAACTGCTTCATATGGGGCAGGTTCGAGTGCACGTCCAGATGGGCCTGGGATTGCCAGATCTCGTAGAAGATAAACAGCGTCGGGTCCTGCTTGTCGCGCAGCATGTGGTACTCGATGCAACCGGGTTCGGCGCGACTCGGTTCGACATAGGCACGGAAGAACGCTTCGAAGGCCTCGGCTTTTTCCGGGCGGGTCTTGGCGTGCAGGATGAAGCCTTGCAGTTCGCTCATCAGAATCTCCTAAACAGTCAGAATCGGCGCAAGTTTATGGCAACAATCGCTTGTTGATTCGTGCGTATAGGTCAAATGAATTTTGCGGATGGAGCGCTTATTCCGCGCGAGGCTGATCGTTAGGCTGCCGCCATCGATTCCAACCTTGCGAGATTTCTCATGAAAAAAGTCTTGTTGCTCAATGGCGGCAAAAAATTTGCCCACTCCGATGGTCGCTACAACACGACGCTGCACGAAGCAGCGTTGAGCGTGCTGGATCGCGGTGGTGTGGATGTGAGAACCACGTTCATCGACGAGGGCTACGACGTCGCCGAGGAAGTCGCCAAATTCCTCTGGGCCGATGTGATCATTTATCAGATGCCCGGCTGGTGGATGGGCGCGCCCTGGACGGTCAAGAAGTACGTCGATGAAGTCTTCACTGCAGGCCACGGCAGCCTCTACGCCAGCGACGGCCGCACGCGCTCCGACGCGTCGCAGAAGTACGGCAGCGGCGGCTTGTTGCACGGTAAAAAGTACATGCTGTCGGTGACCTGGAACGCCCCGCAGCAAGCCTTCGACGACTCGACCGACTTCTTCGAAGCCAAGGGCGTGGACGCGGTGTATCTGCCGTTCCACAAGGCCAATACCTTCCTCGGCATGACCGGTCTGCCGACCTTTTTGTGCGTCGATGTGATGAAGCGCCCGAATATCGAAGCGGATGTGGCGCGTTATGAGCAGCACTTGACCGAGGTGTTTGGCCTTAAGGCATGACGCTCGGCTACTATCGATATCTGAAGCAGTGCAGGACTATCGATAAGGGACACACGTGAAAGCCAGATCCGATGAGTTGCAGATTTTCGTCTGCGTGATTGAGTGCGGGTCGATTTCGGCTGCGGCTGAGCAAGTCGGGCAAACGCCGTCGGCGGTCAGCCGCACGCTGTCGCGGCTGGAGGCCAAGCTCGATACCACGCTGATCAATCGCACCACGCGGCGCATGGACCTGACCGAGGAGGGCAAATATTTCTTCGAGCACGCCAAGCTGATTCTCGATCAGATGGACGAGCTCGAAGAGCGTCTGTCCTCTCGCCAGCAAACCCCGTCCGGGCGACTGCGGATCAACGCCGCGTCGCCGTTCATGCTGCACGCCATCGTGCCGTACATCGATGAGTTCCGCCGTCTCTACCCGGACATCCAGCTCGAACTCAACAGCAACGATTTGATCATCGACCTGCTCGAACAAAGCACCGACATCGCCATCCGCATCGGCACGCTGGCCGACTCGACCCTGCACGCCCGCTCCCTGGGTTGCAGCCCGCTGCACATCGTCGCAAGCACAGCGTACCTGGAACAACACGGCGTACCGAGCGCTGTCGAGGATTTGAGCGAGCACACGCTGCTGGGCTTTACCCATAACGAAGGTCTCAACCAATGGCCACTGCGCTATGTCCATGGTGACCGCTGGCCGATTCAGGCGTCGATCAGTGCGTCGAGTGGCGAGACGATCAGGCACCTGGCGCTGGCCGGTCAAGGCATTGCCTGCCTGTCGCACTTCATGACCATCGACGACATCCGCGCCGGTCGCTTGCAGGTGTTGCTGGCGGAGTTCAACAGCGGATATCGCCAACCCATCAACGCGGTGTACTACCGCAACTCGCAACTGGCCCTACGGATCCAGTGCTTTCTGGACTTCATCCAGGGCAAATTGGCGGCTTATGCGATTGCCGATTTCAGGGGCTGATTCGCAGGTCGCGTGATCGTTCATTGCGAGCAGGCCACCCATTCACTGGCCCGCCCGCCGTCAATTCCGTAACATCCGCGTCCCTCTTTTCCCGCCTGTATTTTTAGGTAAGCCATGAAACCCAAACGTCTGCGCGCCGATGTCCTGGCCGGACTCACCACCTCTTTCGCCCTGCTCCCCGAATGTATCGCTTTCGCGCTGGTGGCCCACCTCAATCCATTGATGGGGCTTTACGGCGCTTTCATCATCTGCACCCTGACTGCGCTCTTCGGCGGACGGCCGGGGATGGTGTCTGGTGCCGCTGGCTCGATGGCGGTGGTGATCGTCGCGCTGGTGGTGCAGCACGGTGTCCAGTACTTGCTGGCGACGGTGTTGCTGGGCGGGCTGATCATGTTGGCGTTTGGTCTGTTGAGGCTGGGCAAGCTGGTGCGCATGGTGCCGCATCCGGTGATGCTCGGCTTCGTCAACGGCCTGGCGATTGTCATTGCGCTGGCCCAGTTGGAGCACTTCAAGAGCGGTGAGGCCTGGTTGAGTGGGGCGCCGCTGTACATGATGATCGGGCTGGTGGCGCTGACGATGGCCATCGTTTACCTGATGCCGCGCCTGACGCGTGCCGTGCCGCCGGCGCTGGTGGCGATTCTGGGCGTTGGGCTGGCGGTTTACCTGCTCGGCCTGCCGACCCGTACCCTGGGCGACATGGCGCACATTGCCGGTGGCTTGCCGGGTTTTGCGCTGCCAGACATCCCCTGGAGCCCGGAAACCCTGCGCATCATCGTCCCTTACGCGATATTGATGGCGGTGGTCGGCTTGCTGGAAACCCTGCTGACCCTGAACCTCACCGACGAGATCACCGAGAGCCGCGGCTATCCGGATCGCGAGTGCGTGGCCTTGGGCGCTGCCAACATGGTTTCTGGTGTGTTCGGCGGCATGGGTGGCTGCGCGATGATCGGGCAAACCGTGATCAACCTCAGCTCCGGCGGTCGCGGTCGGCTGTCCGGTGCGGTGGCCGGGGGGATGATCCTGCTGTTTGTGCTGTTCCTTTCGCCGCTGATCGAGCGCATTCCGCTGGCCGCATTGGTTGGGGTGATGTTTGTGGTGTCGCAGCAGACGTTCGCCTGGGCTTCATTGCGGGTACTGAACAAGGTGCCGCTGAACGATGTCTTGGTGATCATCGCGGTCACGGTGATTACCGTGTTCACCGATCTGGCCATCGCTGTGTTGTGCGGGATCATCATTGCGGCGCTCAACTTTGCCTGGCAACACGCTCGCGAGCTGTATGCCGACAGTCACGTAGAAGCCGACGGCAGCAAGCTCTACCTCCTGCACGGCACGTTGTTCTTCGCCTCGACGACGCCTTTTCTCAACCAGTTCGATCCCGCCAATGATCCGTCTGTGGTCACTGTCGACTGTCGCCACTTGAGCTTCGTTGATTACTCGGCCATCGCCGCGTTGAAGACATTGCGCGAGCGCTACACCAAGGCTGGCAAGCAGCTACGCGTGCTGCACTTGTCCGATCGCTGCAAGAAACTGCTCAAACGCGCCAGCGAGCATCACGACTGACATCGATGGGGGTCGTTCCTTTGCTCTGTGTCACGAGTGGTGGCGAATTATGGACAGTGTGATGGCTACTTAGTAGCATCCGCTGCATACGGATCTTTCTCCTGCGCGTCGATCGACGTGGGTCTATCAAGGAATCGAAATGCACAACTTTACCCATGGCGATAAAACCGTTTCTTTCACTGTCTTGAGCGGTGAAGTGGTGAGCAGCGAAAAAATCAGCGAGACCCGTGTGACATCCACGGGCGGCGTTCAGGTGAACGGTAACGACGGTGATGTGACGCCTGTGCGCATCAGTTCTGTTTCAATTATCAATCATGAGATCTGGGTCAAAACCCCGGACGGTATCGAGCACGATGTAAAGCTGCGCGGCATGGACATTCCTTTGCGCACAGGTCAGGAAATCTCTTTGATCAGTGCCTTGAAAAAGGATGGTTCGCATCTGCACACCATTTTGCAGAACCACACAGCGTCCAAGCGCTGGGTGCTGCGTGACGCGAGTGCACTGAATACCGAACTGGAGCTGTCGCCCTTTAACTGGAAGACAGTGCTGATCGTGCTTGGATTGTGCATCGCCGGTCTTGCTACGGCCGGGCTAGGCTTCCTGGCGGCGGCGGGCTATTTTTTCTACGCGTGGTATCGGGGCGCCCAGCGCAAGAAACTGCTGATTAGAGATTTGAACGCCTACATCGAGACCCTGGACAATCGAGTCGCCAGTCGCGAACAGGCGCCAAGCCCTGTTCAAGTCGAAAGCTCGGACCAGGCTGAAATCTCTTTCCAGGCCGAAAGTCCTGCACCGACGCAATCCCCTGCCGAGACTGAAAGCCCTGCGCTGAACAGTGATAGCGTACGCAGGGCGCTATCGCGCAATCTCTGATGACTTGATCTCGATACAGCAGAGTCAAGCCTGCCTCGATAGTGGAACTATCATCCCTCTACGCTGATTGTTCTCACGCAGAGGGATGAAAATTCCGCTATCCGATTTTCATAACCTGCGATCTCCCATACCTCTGCACGACATCCCTTACCCCTCCACGAAAATTACTTTCACTTCGTTTGAAAGTAGCCCGTCGAAATGATTTATGAGTTTCACAACCCATTCGACGTGACCCTTTCGAGGAGTACCGCATGACGCTTTCCTTCGGCTATTGGCTGTTGGTTTACGCCGCCATCGCCATCATTGCGCTGATCGTTCTGATCGCCCGTTACCGGATCAATCCCTTCATTGTGATCACCCTGGTGTCCATCGGCCTGGCGCTGTTGGCGGGGATGCCGCCGTCGGGTGTGGTGGGGGCGTATGAGGCCGGGGTTGGCAAGACGCTGGGGCACATTGCGCTGGTGGTGGCGCTGGGCACGATGCTCGGCAAGATGATGGCCGAGTCCGGCGGTGCGGAGCAGGTGGCGCGCACCTTGATCGACCGTTTCGGCGAGAAAAATGCCCACTGGGCGATGGTGTGTATCGCCTTTCTTGTAGGGCTGCCGCTGTTCTTCGAGGTCGGTTTTGTCTTGCTGGTGCCGATCGCGTTTACCGTGGCGCGGCGGGTGGGCGTGTCCATTCTGATGGTCGGTTTGCCGATGGTTGCGGGGCTTTCGGTGGTCCACGCGCTGGTACCGCCGCACCCGGCGGCGATGCTGGCGGTGCAGGTCTATCAGGCGTCGGTGGGGCAGACCTTGCTCTACGCGATTCTGATCGGTATTCCGACCGCGATTATCGCCGGTCCCCTGTACGCCAAATTCATCGTGCCGCGCATTCAACTGCCGGCCGATAACCCCCTGGAACGCCAGTTCCTGGAGCGTGAACCGCGCGATAGCCTGCCGGGTTTTGGTGTCACCATGGCCACGATTCTGTTGCCGGTAGTGCTGATGTTGATCGGCGGCTGGGCCAACCTGATCTCCACGCCGGGTAGCGGTTTCAATCAGTTCCTGCTGTTCATCGGCAACTCGGTGATCGCCTTGCTGCTGGCGACCTTGCTGAGTTTCTGGACCCTCGGCCTGGCCCAGGGCTTCAATCGCGAGTCGATCCTCAAGTTCACCAATGAATGCCTGGCGCCGACCGCCAGCATCACCTTGCTGGTCGGTGCCGGTGGTGGCTTGAACCGAATTCTGGTGGACGCTGGCGTCACCAATCAGATCGTCAGCCTGGCCGATGAATTCCAGTTGTCGCCGCTGTTGATGGGTTGGCTGTTCGCCGCGTTGATGCGTATCGCCACTGGTTCTGCCACCGTGGCCATGACCACCGCGTCTGGGATTGTCGCGCCGGTGGCCGTTGGTCTGGGTTATCCCCACCCGGAGCTGTTGGTGCTGGCGACGGGGGCGGGGTCGGTTATCTTTTCCCACGTCAACGACGGCGGCTTCTGGTTGATCAAGGAATACTTCAACATGACCGTCACCCAGACCTTCAAGACCTGGACAGTGCTCGAGACGCTGATCTCGGTGGTCGCCTTCGGCCTGACCGTTGGCCTTTCTCACCTGCTTTAGTCGGAGCCATCCGCCATGGACATCCTCTATCAGATCCGCGCTCGTCAGGAATCCTTCAGCGCCGGAGAAGGACGTATCGCTCGGCTGATGCTCGACGATGTAGGATTTGCCGCATCCGCCAGCCTCGATGAGCTGGCGCAGCGGGCGGAAGTCAGCACTGCCACGCTGTCGCGATTCGCCCGTACAGTCGGTTGCCGCGACCTGCGGGATTTGCGCCTGCAACTGGCCCAGGCCAGTGGCGTCGGTAGCCGCTTTCTGGACCCGGCGGGCATGCCTGAACAGTCGGCGTTCTACGGGCAGATCGTCGGCGATATCGAGTCGACCTTGCGCCAGCACCTGGCGGCGTTCGATGAGTCGCGCTTCGCCGATGCGGTGAAACTGTTGGGCAAGGCACGGATGATTCACGCCTTCGGCATGGGCGGCTGCTCGACCCTGTGCAGCGATGAACTGCAAGTGCGGCTGGTGCGCCTCGGCTACCAGATTGCGGTGGGTCACGACCCGGTGATGATGCGCGTCACCGCCGCCAGCCTTGGCGCCGAACACGCGGTCATCGCCTGCTCGCTGACCGGCATCACGCCCGAACTGCTCGAAGCGGTGGAGCTGGCGCGCAGCTACGGCGCACGAATTCTCGCCATCACCCGCGCCGACTCGCCGCTGGCGCAATTGGCCGATGTGCTGTTGCCGCTGCAAAGCGCCGAGACTTCCTTCATCTACAAACCCACGGCGGCGCGCTACGGCATGTTGTTGGCCATCGATGTGCTCGCCACCGAGCTGGCGCTGGCCAGTCCTGAAGACAATCAAGAACGTCTGCGGCGGATCAAACTGGCCCTGGACGACTACCGCGGCGGCGACGATCACTTGCCGCTGGGAGACTGACATGATGTACGACACGCTGATCCGCAATGCGCTGATTATCGACGGCAGCAACACCCCCGGTTACCCCGCTGACGTGGCGATTCTGAATGGCCGCATCGAGCGAATCGGCGATTTGCACGACGCTCGCGCCATCGAAGAAATCGAGGCCGCTGGCCGAGTGTTGGCGCCGGGTTTCATCGATGTGCATACCCACGACGATACGGTGGTGATTCGCCAGCCGCAGATGCTGCCCAAACTCAGCCAGGGTGTGACCACGGTGATTGTCGGCAACTGCGGGATCAGCGCGTCGCCGGTGAGTTTGCGCGGTGATCCGCCGGACCCGATGAACCTGCTCGGCACCGCCGCGGCGTTCGTGTATCCGCGCTTCAGCGACTATCGCGCGGCCGTCGAAGCGGCCAATACCACGCTGAACGTGGCTGCGCTGGTGGGGCACACCGCGTTGCGCAGCAATCACCTGGACGATCTGTATCGCACCGCGACCGACGCTGAAATCAGCGCGATGCGCGAGCAACTGCGCGATAGCCTTGAGGCCGGTGCCTTGGGTTTATCCACAGGCTTGGCCTACGCCAGCGCCTTCTCGGCATCCACTGATGAGGTGATGCAGTTGACCGAAGAGTTGACGGCATTCGGCGCGGTCTACACCACCCATTTACGCAGTGAGTTCGAACCGGTGCTGGAGGCCATGGACGAGGCGTTCCGCATCGGACGCCACGCACAGTCGCCGGTGATCATTTCCCACCTCAAATGTGCCGGCGCCGGTAACTGGGGGCGTAGTCCGCAATTGCTGGCGTCCCTCGAACACGCCGCGAAAACCCACCCGGTGGCTTGCGATTGTTATCCCTACGCGGCGAGTTCTTCGACGCTGGACCTCAAGCAAGTCACCGACGCCCATCGCATCACCATCACCTGGTCCACGCCGCACCCGGAAATGGGGGGGCGGGATCTGATGGACATTGCTGCCGAGTGGGGCACTGCGCTGCTCGAAGCCGCCCGCCGACTGCAACCGGCGGGGGCGGTGTATTACGGCATGGACGAGGCCGATGTACGAAGCATCCTCGCGCATCCGCTGTCGATGATCGGCTCCGACGGTTTGCCGGAAGACCCGTTTCCGCATCCACGCTTGTGGGGCGCATTCCCACGAGTGCTCGGACATTTCAGTCGCGACGTCGGCCTGTTTCCGCTGCATACCGCCGTGTACAAGATGACCGGGTTGTCGGCGGCACGCTTTGGCTTGAAGGAACGTGGCGAGATTCGTGAAGGGTATTGGGCGGATCTGGTGTTGTTCGATCCGGCGACGATTCGCGATGTGGCCGACTTCAACGATCCGCAGCGGGCGGCGCAAGGGATTGATGGAGTGTGGATCAACGGAGTCTTGAGTTACCGCGACGGGCAGGCGAACGGCAGAAGGGAAGGGCGATTTCTGGCGCGGGAGGGGGATTTGCGTAGAGGGTTTCATTGATCGCGCCTTCGTAGAAGCTGCCGAAGGTTCGGGCCGCGTTCGGACGATCTTTTGATCCAGGTCTCATGGTGGCACATTGCAGTTAAAGAAAGCCGTCACCAAGCCGAAGCGCTGACATCCAGCCCAGTCACACTGGGCTCATTCAGTCAGGGAGTTACCCCATGAGTTTCGGCAAAACCACCCCGATCCTGCGGATTTTCGATGAAACCAAGGCTTTGGAGTTCTACGTCGAGTTTCTGGGGTTCAAGATTGATTGGCAGCACCGCTTCGAGGCGAACCTCCCGCTGTACCTGCAAATCTCCCGTGGCGAGTGCGTGCTGCACCTCTCCGAACATCATGGCGACGCGACACCGGGCTCGGCCCTGCGCATCGAGACCGATGAGCTGGAGGCGTTCCAGCAGCAATTGCTGGCCAAGGAATATAAGTTTGCGCACCCACAAATCCAGGCGATGCCGTGGGGCAGTCAGGACATGACCGTGGCCGATCCGTTTGGCAATCGGTTGGTGTTTACCAATGCGATTAGTGTTTAAGCGTTAGATAGCCTTCGCGGGCAAGCCTCGCTCCTTGTACAGGTTACTCACTGAACCTGTAGAAGCGAGGCTTGCCCGAGAAGGCGATTAATCATTCACCGCAAAGTGAATATCAAACCCGGAAGTGACTCACCATCATCTGCAACTGATTGCCCAACCGCGCCAGCTCGACACTGGACGCAGCGGTTTCGTCGCTGGCGGTGGCGGTCTGTTCGGACACGTCGCGTACGTTGATGATGCTGCGGCTGATCTCTTCGGCCACGGCGCTTTGTTGCTCGGCGGCGGCAGCGATCTGCTGGTTCATTGACTGAATGTTGGACACCGTGCGGGTGATGTTTTCCAGTGATACGCCGGCCTTGCGAGTCAGCGCCACGCTGCTGTCGGTCAGGGTACGACTGTTGTTCATCACCGCCGCCACTTGTTGAGTGCCGTTCTGCAAGCCGGCCACCAGGCCTTCGATTTCCTCGGTGGATTTTTGCGTGCGCTGGGCCAGGCCACGAACTTCGTCAGCCACCACCGCAAAACCACGACCAGCCTCACCGGCACGGGCCGCTTCGATGGCAGCGTTGAGGGCCAGCAGGTTGGTCTGCTCTGCCACGGCCTTGATCACATCCATGACGCTGCCGATCTTGTCGCTTTCCTGCTGCAGTACGCTCATCGCTTCAGTGGAACGCACCACTTCGCTGGCCAGCCGCTCGATCTGGGCGATGGCTTCGTTGACCACTTTGTCACCTTCGCGAGCTTCACCGTCAGCGGCGGCTGCGGCCTGAGAGGCTTCTTCGGCGTTGCGCGCGACTTCCTGCACGGTGGCCGTCATTTCGTGCATGGCGGTGGCGACCTGATCGGTTTCCACTTTCTGGCTGTTCACACCGGCGCTGGTCTGTTCGGTCACGGCCGACAGCTCTTCGGCGGCGCTGGCGATCTGGGTGACGCCATCGCGGATGCCGCTGATCAAGTCCCGCAGGGTCACGCCCATGCGCGCAATGCCTTGCTGCAACACGCCGAGTTCGTCGCGGCGGGTGACCTTGATGTCCTGAGACAAGTCACCACCGGCGATGCGCTCGACCACTTTAAGGGTATCGCGCAACGGACCGGTGATCTGACGGGTGATGACCACGGCGGCGATGATGCCCACCAGCAACGCCAGCAAGGTGCTGATCAATTGAAGTGTGCGGGCCTGGGCGCTTTCGGCATCACGGCGGTCGAGCTGGAATTGATACAGCTGATCGCTCAGGGTCACGATGGCGGCGCCCTGATCGGTCATTTCCTTACGCGCCTGCACCGCATCGCTGTTGGCGGCTTTATAGGCTTGCAAGGCACTGCGGTAGTTGCTCAGGGCGGTTTCCAACTGACGCAGCGCGTCTTGTTGTGTGTCGGCGAAATGCGCGTTCAGCGACTTCAGGCTGGCGATGGCCGCATCCAATTGGGAAACGGCTTTCTGCTCGGTCTCGGCATTGGTGTTAGCGGTGTAGCCGCGCACTTCATAGCGGGCAAGAATGAACGCTTCCTTGGCGGCAGTGATGGCCAGGAACTGTTCGAAGCGCTGATCGCTCAAGGGCATTTGCTGTACGCGGATGTTGATTGCGTCGATCAGCTTGCTGGCGGTTTCGGCGTTGGCGCCCATGGCGTCGCGGGCGCTGTTGCCGGTGCGGTAGGCGCTGCGCATTTTGTTCAGCGACGTCTGATAAGCGGCGATGGTCGCGGCCTGCTCTTTGAGCATTTTGACGTTTTCAGGGTTTTTGAAGCTGCCCAGCAGGGCGGTTTGCTGAGCAACAAAACTGTCCAGGGTGGTTTGCACATTCTGTGCGGCGGTTTCGTCGCCGTTGGTCAGCATGTATTGCAGGCGAACCACGCGCAGCTTGGTCAGGCCGGCATTGAGCTGAGTGATGTCGCTCATCCAGTTGCTGCGGTCAATCAACCCGCCCAGGCTGGTCCAGCCGGTCAGGGCGAGAATGCAGGTCAGTGCCAGGACCAGGCCGAATCCCAGGCCCAGTTTCAAGTTCACGCTGATGTTGCCGAACCAGCTATTCATCAAATTCCTCCAGGAACGTTGCGCTTTCGATCGTCGGTTGGCTGGAAGATTTTTGTTTTTGGGAGCCAGCAAGGTGTGTAGCAGGTATGTATCGGCCGCAACCCCGGGAGCTGAAAGGATTTTGTCGGATGGATTCTGTAACAAGATTTTTACGCAGTTCTTAAGCTTTTTTTCACATGGGTTTCACCAGCAGCCAACGCGAGACTCGCTACCCTTGCGGTTTTGTATGATTGTGATGCATGCCGGCGAGGCGGCTGAACGTGGAATTGAGACTGAGTCTGTTCGGGATAAAACGCTCGATCGATCTGAGCCGTTTGGCCCGTTATCGAAACGCAATGGTCATCGTGGCCTCACTGCTGCTGGTGATTCCGCTGACCGTGTGGCTGTTGCGACCTGCGGCTGTGCCCGATCTGTCCCATGGCAATGTGGCGGGTGCCCGTGCGCTGGCTGCGGGGTGGGCCAAGGGCGACATGATCGTGCTGGTGCGTCACGTTGAGCGTTGCGATCACTCCACCGCCCCCTGTCTGATTGGCAATGATGGCATTACAGATCGCTCGCGCAGTGTGGCAGTGGGGGTCGGTGCGCAGTTTGAACGTCTGGGCCTGAACAAGACCGATATCTATAACAGTCCGATCATCCGTGCGGCACAGACCTCCAGTTATATGTTCAACAAGGTTGGCGTCGGCGAAGACTGGTTGATCAACTGCCGGGGCAGTATGTTACGTGATGCTCTGGCGCACAAAGTGGCGGGGCGCAACCTGATTCTGGTGACCCACAGTGAGTGCATGGCGGAACTCGAAAAAGAGCTCAAGCTGCCGACTGCTACTCTAGGCTACGGCGCTTCTCTGTTTATCTCCGCTGAAAAACCTCAGGAACCTCGTATGCTTGGTTCCATCGAGGCCTCTGACTGGCACTCGGTGACCACCGAATGAGCTTCTTCTTCATCACTCTGGATCTGGACGTACGATGCTGACTTCTTCCCGTTACCGCTTTTACTGGGTGAACTTTGGTATTCCGCTGGCCTGCGCGGTCGCGGTGTTCCTGATGTTTGACATGACCAAAATCGACATCGCTTTCAGCGATCTTTTTTATGACCCGGTTACCCAGGTGTTTCCGTTGGAGCATGTCCGTCTGTTCGAGCAGATCACCCATAAATGGGCGCGGATCATCCCGAACTGGACGGGTGAGATTGCGATCATCGGCGCCTTGCTGTCATTTCTCTGGCCGCGACTGAAGGCTGAAAAACATTCGAAGATCATCGCCTTCCTGGAAAAAATCAAAGTCGCGCCTGTGCTTCGGTTCGCCAGTAAACACCGCCGGGACTTCCTGTATGTGGTGTTCGCGTTTTCCATCAGCACCGGCGTTATCCACTACCTCAAGAGCCACACCAGTGTGTATTGCCCGGTTGAAACCACTCAGTACGCCGGGAAAATCGAGCACAAGGAGTGGTACCAGAATTTTGACCTGCTGAAAGAAGCCGGTGACGGTCGCTGCTGGCCGGGTGGGCATGCGTCGGGCGGCTTCACCATGCTCGCGCTGTACTTCGTGGCTCGCCGCTACCGCTGGCGGTACGCTAAAGCGATGATGTACGGCTCGCTGCTGCTCGGTTTCGTCTACGGCACGACACGGGTCCTGCAAGGCTGGCACTACATGTCCCACACCTTTTGGGCCGGGATCTTCGTGTGGCTGACGTGTTTACTGACGGCATTGGCGTTCTATGGGCGGGCGCGACTGGAGCTGCCGGTGCTGCAAAAGGCTGAGCTACCCGTCGCTGAGCCGTTTACAGGGTTACAAAGTAGTAAGCCTGACGCCCCACCATCATTGTCTTGATCACCTTTAAGGGTGCGGCGGGTTCATTTACACCAGACATGAGTGCCACATTAGCCGGTGAGGCGCTCAGAAACTCATGCAATTGCGCCTCGGTATCCAGGCCTTTGAGTACGCGTCGGGTGTAGAACACGCTGGCGCCGCCCACCCGCTCGTTGGCTTGAAACAATGCGACCTGCTGCCCGCTGGCCTGGAATGCCTGAATCTGTTCAGTCAGCGGCAGGAAGGACAGTGTGCGATCAGCGTGAGGCAATACCCATTGTGCGGCAGCGAGGTAGCTGCCAATCACCACGGCCAGTACGCCAACCCCTATACCGCGACGATGCCGGACAATCAGCCCCGGCAAGGTCGATGCACCGGAGTAGGCCTGAAGTCGCTCGAACAGCACGCTCGCATATTCCGCGGCAATCACCGCCGCTGCAGGCGTCATGGACATCAGGTACACCGTGCGTTTGCTCGACGCCAGGGTCAGCATGACGAACTGCGCCAGCAGCCACACCGTGAAGAACAACAGGTAACGATTGGCCATCAGGCTTTTGCGAAAGTGCCACAGCCCCAGGTACACCAGAATGTTCCAGGGCGCGAAGGTCTCCGGCAGCTTGGCCAGGTAGTAGTAGAACGGTTCGTAATGGCCGGCCTCGACGAAGGAGCCGCTGAAGCGCCCGACACTATTGGTCAGTAACACTTCCCCCACGGCATGCGCACCATCGCGTTGATACAGCACCGCGAGCCAGATCATCAGCGGCACCAATCCCAACAGTGTCAACAGGCCGGGGCGCAGCCAGTCCGAGGGCTTCAGGCGCTTGTCCATCAAGGTTTCGGTCAGCAGATACGCGAAGATCACCACCCCCGGCATCGCCAGCCCCAGTACGCCTTTGCTCAAGGTCGCGATGGCGATCCCTGATGCAAAAAGCAGGGCGTTGCCGACGGTCGAGTGCCGTGTCCCCTGAAAAAATGCCAGCAGCGCCATGCTCACGCCGAAGGCCAGCAACGCGTCTTCGCCGACGCTGCGCGTGTTGCTCCAGTAACTGGCCATGGTCGCCAGCAAAATCCCCGCCGTCCAGGCAATGACCTTGGGCCGGTCGAACCGCCGCAGCATCGCATACAGCAACATCACGCTGAACAACCCGGCAAACGCCGACGCGAGCCGCACCGCCCACGGCGTACCGCCGAATGCGCGAATCGCCCCGGCGTCGAGCCACAAGCTCAAGGGCGGTTTCTCAAGAAATGGCTCGCCGAACAAATGCGGGGTCACCCAGTCGTTATCCAGGTGCATCTCCATGGCAATTCCGGCGACCCGGGCCTCCGTGGAACCTTGTAATTGGTGGTTGCTTAGGGCGAAGAAAAACAGCAGAGCGGCGAGTAGAAACAGTGAAGAGACGGGGCGTGACATGAGTTTCTGGCTAACCGAGCAGGGGACCGGGAACCCCAAGCATACGAGTTGAATGCTTAACGAAACATGAACGACCAGCGAGAGGTGACGGGTGACGTTGGGGCAGCACTAACGGGGGGCGATCTGAGTAGCAGCGTCCTTCCAGGCGCTGTTATTGTCTGACGTCATGGAGTTGGTAGTTAAGGATGATGCAATGGAGCTTGCGCTGACGGTTGGCACTCACACATTGAGATTGAGCGCCCCCGACCCCGAATGGTGTAAAGCGTTGCAGCATGCGCTGAACGCCAGTTTTACAGTCCACTGCGAATTTCTGCCCTGGGCCAAACCCTACACCACCGAGGACGAGGCCCGATCGTTCCTCGCGCGGGCAGTCGATGAATTCAAAAGCGAAACCGGTGAGCGCCGGCTGTTTATCGTCGACGATGCCGCGCGCGCGATCATCGGCTGCATTGGCTTGAAGCCCCGGCGCCGTAACCGGTATGTGGTCGGCTACTGGGTCAATACCGAGTATTCGGGCAAAGGCTATATGCGCACGGCGCTTGAAGCGTTGATCAAAAGCATGCCCGGTTTCACGTTTTACCTGACCATCGCCTCGGCCAATGTGGCGAGCCAGCGGCTGGCCGAAGCGGCCGGGTTTGGTTTGATCAGACGGTGTTATCAGAGGGCTTGTTTGCAGCCGCATGAGGCGCAGGATACGTATCTGTATCGGTTGAAATGAGGGTGGGAGCAGTCACTGGAACCGACCGCTAACCAAATCGCAGGCAAAAAAAAGCCCGCGGGAGGGCGGGCAAACCGTAGTTTCTTGAATGAGCGAGGGGGAATGTACAGGTTGGAGGGGGGGCGGTGGGGTGAAGAAAAATTCATGTGGATGGATGGCTTCAGTCGCTCGTAGCTTCACCAAAGGTATGAATGAAAAGAAGCCCTGTCACGGTTCGGGGTTTATATTTTTATTTGATCAAATTTTCCGTGCGCCGGACATTTCCACGGTACGCGGAACGCAGCGCCACCTCCATTCAGATGTGCCTGACTCATGATCGACGGCCACCATCGCACCAGGTTATGCGCTTTGTTCCAATAAGACTCGTTTCCCCAATGCTTGGCCAAACAGAAGACCGGCAGTCCGCACTCGCGGAACGCTCTCTTTTCAATATCACCTTTTGTGAATTTGTCTTGAGAGATGACAGACCATCCACCTTCTTCTCTCAGCACTGATATCCATGCCACATCAGCGGTGCTTTGCGGAAATTTATCCCTTAAAGACAGTACCGAATGGCCCTCAGCTTTAGTCAGTTCGTTCAAGGCTCGGGCCAACGCAGGGGGAAGATTGTTATCCAATAGGAACTTCAAGCCGCATTCCTTTGCTCAAAACTGACCGCTGCCTCAACTGCAGCAATAGGTATTTCATAGAGGCGGGCTACACGTTTGACGTCTCTGCCTTCAGCTCTGTAGGCGCTAAAAATGGCTGCTGTGTCAATTCCCGTACCTGACAGGACAGGTTTTCCAAAGTTTCGAGAGGGGTCGAGAACGATGGCTTTGCTGCGTTTGACCGGATACCAGCGCTGCGCCGAGCCTGATCCTGTGTAGTCGATACCTTCATAGAGCGAAGGTTTGATGACTTGTTCGAATGCATACTGTCGCTTGATCAAGTCCAGAAGTGCCTCATCCCCTGTTTCACCCATCACCGTGGCGAAGATGCTTCGTCCGTCGGTTTGAAAGCGTTTGCAGGTGAATGGGTACGCTTGGTTAAACAACTCTTTTGCTTGCTGCGAGGCACTACGGATGGCTTGCAGGCTTACGCCGTGTTGGCGAAAAGCATGAACGAAACGAATTTCCAGTAAGTCATGAAAACCTAGAACGCACTCGTTCACATCAGACAGCTCTGAGTCCCAAAGCCCCGGATGTTGAACACCGTGGGCGGTGTACCCGAATAACCAGCGGCGTATATCGGTAGCTGAAATCCCGGTGTAGAGCGAAGCTTCTGCTGGGGTGTACAAGCCAATGCCGACAAGGCGGCTAGGTAGCTTAATGTTTTGCATGTTGGCCTCCTTGTCAGCAGGTGATCCGATGGATGGATTCTGGTCGTAAGGGTGAACTCAAGCAACTGGTCGGGGACGAACCGCTGTTTTGTTTGGGCAGAGTAGGTTTGAAGCGTGAGCTACACAATCAGCTCGGAGTCGTCACGGCTTGCAGGAAATTTCTGAAAACCCTGTCCTGTAAGTCGCTTGGGCGAAAACGTGGCTACTCTGTCGTCTATTGAGTCGACAGTAAGTTGCAGATTATGAAACCTAGTGTTGAGTCGTCTGACACTGCATTGTCTCGTATAAGTAACATTCAGCTTCAATTGTCACGCATACAGAACATCTCTACCCATTCAAAGCCCAAAAAGGCACCTGCGATATTCTCGTCAGGTGCCTTTTTGTGTTGGGGGAGCGGTAAAGACTCCATTCGATCAACGAGCGCGATCACTCAGTGAAGAACGGGAGGCTCTCCCGCGGCCACCGACGCGTTCGGATCAAGGTTATCCTTCGCTCGGTTGACCAAAAGCTCAGTCAGCATCGTCAACTGCTGAAGCGCCAGTGCCACATTGCGCTGCGGGCCTTCGAGTCGGTCGGCAAAGTCCAGCGTCATGACGTTGAGGGACGCCAGGGTTTCGCTGGCGTGAGCGAGCAGGGTGGGCATGTCGACGTCGGGGCGGACGCTGAAGATGTTCCTGTTCAGGTTGCGCCGGCGGGCACTGACGGAGCGTTCGGTGGTTTTGGGCTGTTGGGTCGGGTCGAGGGTTTCAGGTTGTGAAGTGGCCGGATTTTTCAGTGGGATTCGGGTGATCTTTTTCATAAGGGCGTTCCATTGGTTTAGGGATCCTTACGTAATTTCGGCTTGTTAAAACCATCCGCAGGGTCGCAGCGAAGGGTGAAGACTATCTTTCAGAAATGTTGTTCACCAGTTCATGGCAGTCGCTACGGGTTGCAGGAAAATTCCCAGGATGACGTGGTTCTAATCTGTCAGAGAAATCCTTTTTCACTACTGTTGGCCCTGAGCAACTGCCGCGCCGTCTCAGTCGCTCAGTGTTGGTGCCTGTGATGGATATCGGGAAAGTGCGGATGACTGTGTTTAATGGGAGTGTGGTCGTGTAAATGGCTATGAGGTTCAGTGCCGTCCCACTCAAAGGCATGTTCATGTTGATGGTGCTCGTCATGAATATGCGGATGGTCATGTGTTTGCGGATCGTGTTGGTGCTCGTGAGAGTGGCTTTCGGTCAGGTGTATCCAGACGCCAATTCCCATCAGGCCGGCAGCCACCCCAAACACCCACGTCACCGCTTCGCCTAACAACAGGATCGAAATAGCGGCCCCCAGGAACGGTGCAGTAGAGAAGTACGCACCTGTGCGCGCGGTGCCAAGCCCCCGCAAAGCCAAAACGAATAGCACCAGGCTAACGCCGTAGCCCAAAAAGCCTACCAGTAGCGTCGGCCCCAATAGAGACCATTCAGGGAGATGCATGCCAAGAGCAATCCCCAAAGCGCAGTTGACGACCCCGGCGACCAATCCTTTGATGCCTGCGATGAACAATGCATCCGATGCGGAAACCTTCCGGGTAAGGTTGTTATCGATGGCCCAACAAAAACAGGCAATCACCACGGCGACCGGGCCAACCCAGCCATGGATCCCTGCGGAAGTCTGAGGCCAACCCAAGAGCACGCCACCGGCAACGATTGCGATCATTCCAGCGACGATCCGCCGGTCGGCGTTCTCCTTGAACACCATCCAGGCAAGCAGGGCGGTCAATACCGCCTCAAGGTTTAGCAACAGCGAAGCAGTGGTAGCTGATGTGAGGGTAAGGCCAAACATTAAAGACACCGGCCCCAACACGCCGCCGAACGCGATAGCACCAATGAGCCATGGCCATTCTGAAATGGTTAAACCGACAGGCTGCCAGCCGCGATCGCGGATCAGCCGGGTAACCGTGAGACCCAAGCCACTTCCCAGGTAAAGCAAACCGGCGAGCAAGACGGGTGAAACGTTCAGCCCCAGGACCTTGGCAAGCGGCGTGCTGGCGCCAAACAGCGCTGCAGCCCCCAAGGCGTATATAACGCTTTTGTTCATCATCTGTTCCGTAGCAAAAGGCATGATTGAGAAACACGATACTCGTCATGCATCGATAGCGCATTGAATCGAATCCACAAAAAAGGCACCTGCGATATTCTCGTCAGGTGCCTTTTTGCGTTGGGGCGCGGCAACGATGCCCTATGCCGGATACGTTAAGACGCTGAAACCTGCCGCTGCAACCGCCGCCCCACCACATCCAGCAAATCGCAACCATCACGCAACGAAGTCACCAACACCCGCGCCAGCTCACTGTGAACGCCTTCACTTACAGCGAAGCTCTCCAGCAATTGAGTCGCCGTGCGGATGCGGTAAGCCGCCGTTTCATGCAGCACATCAAGCGGCGCTTCAGTGTCGATCAGCAGCGACGCGATAGTGCAGTCGATGCCGGTGATCGGCATGTATCGATCCATGACAAAACCTCCATTCGATCAAAGAGCGCGATCACTCAGTGGCAGACGGGCTCGATCGCCGGCATGGGCGAATCAAGGTTATCCAGCGCTCGATTGATCAACATCTCGGCCAGCACCGCCAATTGCTGCATCGCCAACGCCACATTGCGATGCGAGCCTTCAAGCTGGTCGGCCAGGTCGGTGGTCATGACGTTCAAGGAGGCCAGGGTTTCACTGGCGTGACCGAGCAGGGTGGGGGTGTCGACGTCGGGGAGGATGGTGAACACATGGCTCACGGGATCGGGGTGTTTCGGGTTGCGCAAGCGGGCGCTGACGGCGCGTTGGGTGGCTTGGGAGAGTTGGGTCAGGTCGAGGGGTTCGGGTTCTGAAGGGGTATCGGTTTCTGGAGGGTTGGGGGTGATCTTCTTCATGTTGATGCTCCTACACTAGTTATGGAGGCGGCCGCCCCTCTGCTGTCAAACAGAATTGGGTGGCAGCTGTGCGCGGGTTGACAGACCGGTAGTGTAGGAACCCGGTGCACCCGAAGATGCCCCACGCACAGCCGCCATAAACGAGACTGCATGCGCGTGAGCATGCTGCCTGATCAGGAGGAGTGAAAGGTTACACTTTTCGGCCTGTCAAAGCCCAATCGCTGAATTGCAGCGACACCTGGAGGCTATCCTCGATGAGCGGCGCCCGCTAGTTCATGGAAGGCGATACGTTTTGAGGGAAATTTCCTAGGACGGAGCGTGGTGTGAGCCAGAATTGTTTCTTGAAGGTTCTGGATCCGTCGTGGCGTTCGATGGTGGCGACACTGGGCAGGGTGCCGATGAGTGTCTGGATACCGTCGATGAGCACATGCCCGGCGTGGTCCAGCTTTTCGCTGACATCTTCACCGATGCGCTTAAGTGGCGGCGATCATGAGCTTGAACCAGTCTGCGCGCATGAACGGGCATGATCCGTATGCTTACCTCAAGGACGTTTTGACTCAGCGGGTGACGGAGGTTCATCAACTGTTACCGCATCAGTGGAGTCCGTCTAGCCTACCCAAGGCAGCTTCATCCGAAGCCTATACATCCAGCTTACGGACAAAGACATTCACGTCATTGCCGTAGTACGCGGAAGAGCCTTCATACTGAAACCGCAACTTAGATAAAACATGAGTAGATGCATTGTTATCGGGCCAGACGAGAGCAACACACTCTGAAAGACCTAGCACCTCACGCGCATAATCGAGAATTGCCGCACCGGCCTCTGTAGCGTATCCGTTACCCCAAAAGGCTTTAGCGAAACGGTATGCCAGTTGAAATCGATCAGTGGATTCTAGGGGGGTGAGGCTTATCCAGCCAATTGGTTTCCCCTGTAACTCCACACGCCAATGCCCTGGCCCCTCATGCGGTGCAGAATTTACATAGGCGAGAACTTCTTTCCGTCGAGAAGGGGTAGGGGCAACTACTCCGGTCGTGTAGCGCATGACCTCTGGGTCGGCCTCCATCGTCATCACAAAACTGACATCATCCGGCGACAGGCGCGTTATCAAAAGTCTGCGGGTCTTAAACGTCGCCATTGCGCAACTCCAATGCTGATTACTCACCGCAGGCAGTCTACTGACGCGGCCGCCGATTGGGACAATAACCGATACCCTAACCAGTTCACGAGCGCAGATGGTTATTGAACGCGCGGTCCACATGTGTTTGCCAGCCGCTTACATTTCAAGAACCGTTCAGCAGAATCAAAGCAAAGGAGCCCGCTTGTATGCTGGGGCTTGGAGGGAGGAGGAGGGACAAACCCCAGATGCGACAAAGCCCGCACTTGGCGGGCTTTGTCGTTTTCGGATTGGTGGGCCGGGGTAATTTGAATTTGTTCTGTAAGTTGTTGATTTATAACATTTATAATTATTTTTATTTTTTGTTGGAATACCAATTGGAATACTGCACTCCACATGACCACCCGTTTGCATTCGATCCGACACGCACGCTTCGTAACCGTGATTGGCAGTGAACTGCTCATAGCTGCCAGTGGCGACAGGCAAAAATCGGCCACAAGCTGCCGTCCAGGCGGATCACTACCATGCGGCACGGTTTAGCTTGAGCTGCCCGCGGCTTCAGCTTTGTGATAGCAGCTCAGGGCATCGATAGCCTGCTACATCAGAGGCTCGCCTGCTTCGATCATTCCCTGTAGGGTCCGCTTCATTGATGCTTACCTCGTGATAGTCAGGCCAGCCCAGTGAGTCGGTGACTTGCCTGCACGAACCGACACTCCAACGGATAGGACACATGACAACAGCAGAGAGAATGGCGGCTCTATCTTCATCTCGTACGCCTGGGGCGCAAGACTCAAAAAAAAGGAGTGGGTTCAAAGCGGTTACCGACTCCCCCTTAGCTTTTGCCCGCCGGCATGCCCTCTCCGAGCCCGAGCGGCTGACGTTGATGTATTGCATCGACCGCTTGGATTTTGAATTTTTCGGGATAACGCGAGTTGCTTATGGCACCTCCTAATGGGCCTCATTTAAGGGATGGAGGTGTCTAGAAACTAGGGACGATTCAGCAGAATTTTAATGCTTACTCAGCGTCTATGAGGTGTCTGATCTGATCGACCACTCTGATCAGCGAAAGCTTGTCCTCTTTTCGGATAGCTTCAGATAACAAACGATCAGCAACCATCATCGACTGATGGACTTCCTTACGTAGCTCTTCCCCCTGAAGAGTAAGGAACACTAAGGTTTGACGTCGGTTCGACGGTAGCACTTCTCGTCTGATCAGGCTGCTGCCCTCCATGCGCTTTAGCAGCCCGGACACTGCCGAGATGTCTATTTCAAGCTGATGCGCAATATCTCCCACCAGAATGCCCTTATCCGTTTGGCAAAGCTCCAGAAGGTAGCTCTGCTGTGCGGATATACCTTCAGGCAGGTACTTTCTATAGAACTCAGAAATGCCTCGCCATCCACGATAGAAGTTGAAGCAAAACAGGTTGCGTAGTACGGGTTCAGCATTGCTGTTACGTGCCACTATTCGTACCTCTGAATGCAGTGGGCGATCGAGCAAAACGCGTTCAGGCTGGCCTCATGCCCTGAAAACCATCCTGTAGTTTGTTGTTGCCACGCGTAAAGCAGGGCAGAGCTAAAAACGGGCTGCCGGTATGATCAAAACGCATAGGATAGCCCAACGGACAGATACCTTGCTCGGTACATACCGCCGCTGTTGAGCAGTAGACTCAGTTGCTCATCAATGCGCCGGCTGCCCTGAACTTTCAGACCCCATAAGCCGCTTTGGCGATCCCTCACGGTGGACACCAGCAGGTTGGTGTCCGCGACGTCGTTGGCAATCCATCGGATTCCCAGCATCTCGCCGCATGACGCAATGATGCTGTCGCAGCGGGTGTCGGTCAGGTGCTCGTACAGCAGGGATAGGTCACTGGCACCGTTGAAGGCGGACGCCCAGGTATATTCGAAGCCCGAGACACTGGCCCGATCAATCCCGTATTCACTGTCCTGAAGCAACGCTTCAAGCTTCAACAGCCAGGCGCCCAGGGTGACTTGAGTGTCGACGGCGAGCCTGTCCACCTCAGGGTACGCCGGGTCGAAACTGGAAGGTGAGTGCCCCGCGTAGGGTTCGCGGCTGTGACCCCGAAAGTAACTGAGGCCAATATCCGCAGGGCCGGCTACCTGGGTGGCGCGCACGGCAAAGTCGGTCTGGCCGGAGCAGCGCAGTGGCGTGAAGAGGTCCTGCTCATAGGCAGGGTCCTGCGCGCCATGCTCACCGAAGATCAGCGCGTCCGGACGCTCGCGATAGCAGGGTAGGGCATACAACGTCACGTTCTGCCCCAGGCCGCGATAGCCCACCGAGGCCATAGGTTGTGAGAGGCGAGCATCGCCATCCGGGTCGAACCTGAGGTCAACCTGATTCACCACGTCGACCAGATGCCGGGACTCGGTGACCCCCCAAAACACCCGGCTTAGTCCGACCCCCAGTTGCCAAGGCCCCGGTCGGTAGGACAACGAAAACTCGCGCAGGTCCGCGGCGTCGTATCGGTCCAGCCCCGCCCACTGTAATTCCACCTCCATGTCCAACGACATCTGCTCGAGCAGTGGTTCATGGCGGTCCCACTTGAACTGCAGTCCTGCAAAAGACGTGCGCGCCGGCTCGTAGCCATTGCCTTGGAATGTCAGCTTGTACTGCTCCTCTGTACTGCTTGCGCAGGGGCTTAAGGTGATTGTCAGGCAAGCCAGCAGCAGTCCTCGGCTAAATCGCGACAGTGGATACGCCATGAGCTACGCGCCTGGTCAAAGAAGTCTTCAGGCCATTGCGAGTCCGTAGAACGAATGCCGGTTCAATTTCAGGCAAGTGTTCCGGGCGCACATTGAGCTCGTAGTTAGTCAGCACCTGCCGGAGCAGCGCCTTCAATTGCAAGTGTGCCAAGCCGATGCCAATGCACTTCATCCGTCCGCCGCCAAAGGGAAAGAAGGCGTACTTGGGACGGCTGGGCGCCGTCGCCGCAAAATGCTCGGGATGGTATTCCAGAGGCCGATCCCAGTAGGATGGGTCACGGTGAGTCACCCAAGGACTCATGATGATGTTGGTGCCTCCCGGCACCCGTTGGCCACCGAGTACGCATGGTTTGGCGGCTTTGCGATCGATTAGCCACAGTGGTGGCGACAGGCGCATGGATTCGTTAAAGCATTGTTCCAGCACGGGCGTGTCTTTCAGGTCGAGCCGGCTGCTGGTGGCGACTGAATTCAGTTCATCGCGTACTGCCTGCTGCCAGCTCGGATATTTGGCCAGATCGCCCAAGGTCCACATCATGGCTGAGGCGACGGTGTCGAAGCCGGCCAGGAACACGCCCATGATTTCCCGCAGGATGTGCTGATCATCGAGGGCCTGGCCTTGTTCATCGCGGTAGTTGATCAAGTCGCCAAGGAAACCGCCTGCGGCTGCGTCGGTACTGCTGCGATGCTGGGCAATGATTTCCAGCAGGACCGTGGCGATCTGCCCGGCGGCGGTGTGCAGTCGGCGGTTGTTCGGCGTCGGCAACCAATCGGGAAGCGGAACTGGCGAGGACAGACGGATATTCATATAGCGCAGGCTCAGGGTCCAGCCGTGCGAGATGCGCGCAATAGCCTGGGCAC
Source organism: Pseudomonas sp. GW821-FHT03E01 (assembly GCF_059420765.1). Taxonomy (NCBI): domain Bacteria; kingdom Pseudomonadati; phylum Pseudomonadota; class Gammaproteobacteria; order Pseudomonadales; family Pseudomonadaceae; genus Pseudomonas; species Pseudomonas sp. GW821-FHT03E01. Next base: position 41,550 of record NZ_JBWKUI010000012.1, read on the forward strand.
CGATGCGGTGTCCGAAGAGAAACTGGGTCAGCACGTCCATGGCGTACTCGACCATTTCGTGTTGCAGGTCGATGTCGCCGTTGTGGTCCACGCGATTGGACCAGTCGGCCACGCGTTCGTGAGCCAAGGTGTCGACATTCAGCGCGAGCTCACGCAGGCGCGGCAGGGCAAACGACGGGATGACCGCCTTGCGCTGCTCCTTCCACTTCTGGCCGTCGGCGATGATCATGCTGCCACCCGCCAGGGGGCCGAAGGCCGCGGCGATATCGCTGCGACCGAAGTTTTCGCCCTGGAAAATGGTATCGAGATCGGCCGGGTCGAAGGCCAGGCAGAAGGAAGCCCCAAAACCGACGGGCAATCGTACGAGGGTACCGTAGCGCTGCCGACACTCGTTCAAGAGTGCCAGCGGTTCGTTACGAAACCGCTCAGAACAGCCGAAAAGCATATGCCCGCGAGGGCCTGGCGCAAAAGCGTTCATCCTATCGTCCTTGATTGCAGCTTTAGGCGGCTTGGATCGGTGCCATGGCGAAGGCGCCACCGAATACCGCGCTGGAAGCCGCAGTCCGATTGCGGTAGTCGGGGTCTTGCATCAGTTGGCCCACGGCGTCCGCCGACGGGAATTCGATGATCTCGAAGCCGTCGAAGGACCACTGCTCACCACGCTCTGTGACAGCGCTGATCACCACGTGCCCACCGTGGCGGGTTAGGGCTGGTTCGCGGTCGGCGACATACTTGGCCAGAGCATCGGCGTTGTCTGAGGCATTAGGTGCCTGGAACTGAAAGGCCACCAGCATGGTGGGGCCCTGGACTTCGGCCCAGCGCGCGAGATCCTGTTTGACGCCTGTCACGTGAACCCCCGGTTGCCCGTCCGCCGCAGGGGAAAGTTGCAGGCGACGCACTTCCAGTTCCCCAAACATCGGTTGGGAAACCCGACCGTCCAGCACTACAGCCGATGCCGCGGTGGGCTGATTTGCTTCGCTGATTACGTTCAGCTTCATGTCTTGCTCCTTTATATGACGTCATATTTGACGTAAAAAAACTACAAGCTAAATGTTTGCACGTCAACTATTGACGTAAAAGATGTTGTTCTATAGCTTGCGCACCGTCGATCACATGGCCCTTTTGGAACGGATGTCAAAATGATGAGAACGATAGTGTCAGGTGTAGTGCGCTTGCGATGGGGGTTCCTGCTGCTGTTTCTAGGGCTGGCATATCTGGCCAGCCTAGGGCAGAGCCGACTCGGCTTCAGTACCGATTACCGGGTGTATCTTGCCCCGGACAATCCGGAGCTGATGGCGCAGGAGCAGATGCAGGCGACCTTTGACCGGTCGGACAACCTGTTCATTGTGGTGGCGCCGGAGTCGGGCGACGTGTTCAGCCAGTCGTCCCTTGAAGCGCTGCAATGGATCACCCAGCGCGCCTGGCAGACACCTTATTCGGTGCGGGTGGATTCCCTCAGCAACTTCCAGAATATCGACGCCGACGCGGACAACATCCAGGTCGCCGATCTGGTGCGTGATGCCGCTGCCCTGAACGAGCAGCAGCGTCAGCGGGTCCGCACCATCGCCTTGTCAGAGCCGCAGCTGGTGGGCCGCTTGGTGTCCAAAGCCGGCAGCGTCGCCGCGGTCAATGTGGTGTATCACCTGGCCGGGGTTTCTCCTTATGAGAATAGCGAGGTGGTGAGCTTCGCCCGTCAGCTGGCTGAGGAGGCGCAAGCCAAGTTTCCCGGGATCAAAGTGCACCTGACGGGCATGGCGATGTACAACAACGCCTTCCTAGAAGCCGCCTTGGGTGACGCCGCCAACCTGACCCCTTGGGTCTATCTGGTGATCCTGATCGCCGCGCTGATCATGCTGCGCAGCGTGCTGGCCACAGTGGCAGCGGTGGCGGTGGTGTATCTGGCCATGACCAGCGCCGAGGGCATCGCGGGCTGGCTGGGCATGAGCCTGACGTCGCTCTCGGCGTCTGCGCCGCTGGTGATTCTGATGATCGCCGTGGCGGACTCGGTGCATGTGCTGTCGGTCACCCTGATGCATCTGCGCAAGGGTGCTACCCGGTTGGATGCATTGCGTGAAGCGCTGCACGAAACCCTTGTGCCGGTCACCGTGACCAGTCTGACCACCGCGGTGGCTTTCCTGTCCCTGAACTTCAGCGAGATCCCGCCTTTCCGTGACCTGGGCAACATCGTCTCGATCGGCATCGCCCTGGCCTGGTTGTTCACCCTGTTTCTGCTGCCGGGCCTGGTTGCGCTGCTGCCACTCAAGCCCAGCGCCAAAGGTGATCCGCTTGAACATGCAATGACCCGCTTCGGCACTTGGGTACAATCACGCTCGCGGATGTTGATGTGGCTAAGCATCCCTGTAGTAGTTGTGCTGGCCTCGTTGGCCGGGCGCAATGAGCTCAATGACCAGTATCTGCGCTGGTTCAGCCCGGAGACTGCTTTCCGGCAGGCCAATGACTACACCGAGCAGAACCTCACCGGTCTTTACACCATCGAGTATGCGCTCAAGTCCAAATCAAGCAGCGGCGTGAATGACCCGGTCTTTCTGGCTCAGGTGGAAGCCTATACCACTTGGTTGCGCCAACAGTCGGAAGTCGCCCATGTCAGTTCGCTCTCGGACGTGGTCAAGCGAGTCAACCGTAGCCTGACCACTGGCACCGAGGAAGCTTATCGGCTGCCGGAAAGCACCGAAGTGGCGGCGCAGAGCCTGCTGCTGTACGAGCAGTCCTTACCTTATGGCCTTGACCTGAACAACCAGATCGATGTCAGCCGCACGGTCACCCGGAGCGTGGTGGCCCTGCACGAACTGAGTACCCGGCAGATGCTCGACTTCGAGCGTCGCTCGATGTCGTGGCTGGCCAGCAACGCGCCGGGAATCGAAGCCAAGGCCGCCAGCACCACATTGATCTTCGCCCACATCGGCCAGCGCAATATCGAGAGCATGATGTGGGGGATCATCGCCTCGGCGGCGGTGGTTGCGTTCTTGCTGATGCTGCTGTTCCGCTCCTGGAAACTGGGCCTGCTGTCCATGGTGCCGAACGTAATTCCGGCAGCCATGGCCCTGGGTATCTGGTGGCTCTGCGTTGGGCAGGTTGGGTTCTCGGTGGCCATCGTCGCCTCCATGACCCTGGGGGTGGTGGTCGATGACACCATCCACTTTATGTACGCGGTGTTGCAGCGGGTCAAGTCCCACGGCCAGACGGTGGGTGAAGCGGTTGTCGAGGCTTTCACTAGCACGGCACCGGCCTTGTTGGTGACCTCACTGACCTTGACGGCCGGGTTCCTGGTCCAGGCAACATCCGAGTTCGCCTTGAACCAGGAAATGGGGCTGATGACCGCCCTGACATTAGTGATTGCTCTGCTGGCGGATTTTTTCCTGCTGCCAGGGTTGCTTGAACTGACATTGGAGAAGAAGCGTGAAAGGACTGAAGAGCGTGAAGTACCTGGCGATGCTGTTCTGCCTCGTTGAGATGAGCGTGGCCGTGGCGGATGAGAAAGGTCAGGAGATCGCCAGGCAGGCGGACCAGCACAACATCGGCTGGAAGGACATGTCGGCGGATCTGCAAATGGAATTGCGTAATGCCTACGGCGCGGTAAGTACCCGTGAGTTGGCGGTGCAGTTTTTTGAAGTGCATGCCGATGGCGACAAGAGCCTGGTGCGTTTTCTGAGTCCGGCGGACGTGCGTGGCACTACCTTACTGACCCACGCCCATAGCCTGACCTCGGATGATCAGTGGCAGTTTTTCCCGTCGCTGCGTCGGGTCAAACGGATTGCTTCGGAGAACAAGTCAGGCCCATTTATGGGCAGTGAGTTCGCCTACGAGGACATGGCCAGTTGGGAACTCGATAAGTATCAGTACCAGTATCTGGGGGACGAGGTAGTCGATGGGTTGGACGCGTACAAGCTGGAAATGACCCCAGCTTACCCGCGCTCCGGCTACACCCGTCAGGTCACCTGGCTCGACAAACAGTATTACCGGCCGCTCAAGGTCGAATACTACGACCGCAAGAATGCGCTGCTCAAAACCCAGACCTACAGCGGTTATGGTGTTTACCTGGACCGCTACTGGCGGGCCAGCGAGATGCGAATGGTCAACCACCAGACCGGCAAGCAGACCTGGATGCGCTGGAGCAACTACCGCTTTGGCAATGGCTACAACGAGCTGACATTTGATAAGAGCAGCCTCGACGCTCAGCGTTGATTCAAGGGAGATGTCATGGACTTCAAGGATTACTTCGATCATCCGCTCGGCGTCGAGTTGGGCGGTCGCGCTGCCGCGCTGCTAGCGAGCTTCGATCAGCAGCGCTACAGCGCGTCGTTGCCTGCGGACCTGCGACCGCTGGAGATGAAGGCCCGGGTCAAGGCCATGGCCAACGCCCTCTGGGATGGTTTGGGCCTGGAGTTTGTGCCGGCGGCCCAGGTACTGGTTAGCATGCTTGACCCGATCCCCGGGACCCGCTTTGGTCGCATGACCGGGTTCCCGGTGTGGGTGATCGCCGATATTTTCGAAACCCGCGGTCTTGAGCACTTTGAGCCCGCCATGCAGGCGATCAAGAAGGTGACTCAGCACTTCACCGGCGAGTTCGCCATCCGGCCTTATCTGGATGCCTACCTGGAGCCTACATTGCAGGTGCTGGCCGGCTGGGTCAGCGATGACAGCCCCGACGTGCGCAGGCTGGTTTCCGAGGGCACGCGTCCGCGCCTGCCGTGGGCCTCCCGGGTCCCGAGCCTGTTGGTTGACCCGGCACCGGTCCTGGCCCTACTGGAGCGTCTGCGCAATGATCGCAGCGAGTATGTACGCCGCTCTGTGGCCAACAACCTCAATGACATCAGCAAGGACCATCCCAGCGCCGTGCTCGATGTGCTGGAGCGTTGGCAGGTCGAGGAGCGTGGGCCGCACACCGATTGGGTCATCCGCCATTCGCTGCGTACCCTGGCGCGGCGCGGTGACAGCCGTGCGCTGGAGCTGCTTGGGTATTCCATGGCCGCGCCGGTGCAGGTCAAGCGCTTCCAGGTCGGACCTTCGCAGATCAAGCCTGGGGAGCGTATTTCCCTGGATTGCGATATCCAGATCGACAGCACCAGCGAGCATGGGCTGATGGTCGACTACGCGATTCTCGCACCGGGTGCCCGAGGCCAGATCAACCGCCGGGTGTTCAAGTGGAGCAAGCGCCAGAAGCTGGTCAAGGGTTCGGTGAAGCTGCAGCGCGATCACAGTATCGAAAGCAGTTCGCTGAGAAGTTACTACCCTGGCGCACACGAGGTGCATCTGATCATCAACGGGCAAGTCGTGGCCCAAGGCTCTTTCGAGCTGGGCGTTTAATCACTACATCAGTTGGACAGGGAGGTTGATATGGCAGTACCACCATTGGCCGGGAAGGTCCTGGATCCCGTGAGCCTGGCGCTCTATGGCTTCATGGGCAGCGCAATTCTACTGCAGGGGCATCGACTAGGGGTTTTCCAGGCCCTTGCCAGCGCTGACGTGGACCCCGGGGCAGACGCTCTGGCACAAACCCTGACGCTGGATGGCTCCACACTGGAGCGGTTTTTGCGCGGCGCGGTTGCTTGGGGGCTGGTCGAGGAACAAGCGGGTGGCTATCGACTGTCGACGTCCGCCCGTGGCGCGCTGGATCCTCAGTCGTCGCAATATCTGGGGCCTTTGCTCGAACACTTCGACAGCAACACTCTGCCGCTGTTTCGCCACCTTGGCGATGCCGTGGGCAGCGGCCAGGCGCAATGGTCGAAATTGGCGCAAGACGCGTCGGCCCCCTTCGATTACCTGCTGGCCGAGGACCGTGGCGCGGCGTTCCATGATGCGATGTGGAACCTCAGCCGCGAGCCTTCAGCGGAGTTGGTGAAGCTGGGGGTGCTGGGCGACGCGTCGAGCCTGGTCGACTTGGGGGGCGGCATTGGTACCTTCGCCATCGCCGCCGCACAACAGCATGCCGAGCTCAGGGCGGTGGTGTTCGACCTGCCTGCCGTGGAGCCCCATTGCCTGGCGCGGATCAGCGGGGTGGGGCTGGCCTCAAGGGTCAGCTTTGCGCCGGGTGACTTCTGGTCCGGTGAGCTGCCCCACGCGGATGCCTACTCACTGGGGTTCATTCTCTCTGACTGGAATGACGAGCAATCTCTGCAGCTGCTGCGCCGGGTTCGCCAGACGTTGAATCCCGGAGGGCGAGTGCTGGTGCTCGATCGCTTGTTGGAAGCGTCAGGCGCCGAGCCGTTTGCCGCGGTCATGCAGGACTTGGCGATGCTACTGGAAACCGGCGGGCAACACCGCACGTCGGCTCAGTTTCAGGCGCTGTTGCATGAAGCTGGTTTTACTCGCACCCAAGTGATCAGATCCAGCGGTGAGAAACATGCGGTCATTGGATATCTATAACTCCAAGCCGGTTTAACTTTGATGTAAGTCTGTGGCTATCAGGCCAGTTTTACTGTTGATCTGCCCAACTCATTAATTCCGCACTGCAACAGCGTGGAAGTCTACGTGCGCGCTGTTCTGGTCAATAAGTGAAACATAAGGAGAGCTTCAAATGTCCGCTGAGAAGACGTATGGATACTTGGTTGTTGGCGCTGGCCCGGGAGGGCTGCAGGCCGGTTATTGCTTACAGCAACAAGGGCGTGATTATCTGATTGTTGAGAGCGGTGGTCGCGCGGGCACATCATTTGAACGATTTCCGCGGCATAGGAAGTTGATCTCAATCAATAAAGTCCATACCGGTTATTCTGATCCTGAAATTAACTTGCGTTGGGATTGGAACTCGCTGTTAAGCAGCGAAAACACCGCGGCGCGGTTCACCGACTACAGCCAGCGCTATTTTCCCGATGCCGATGACATGCCGCGTTATTTGGACGGTTTTGCCAAAGAGCATCAGCTTAATGTGCGTACCGATAGCTCAGTGGTGAACGTACGTCGTGACCAGGACTTTATCGTCACCTTGTCCACGGGCGAGGAGTTGCGGGCCCGTGTGCTGATCGTCGCCACCGGCGTGCAACTGCCTTGGCTGCCGGACATCGAGGGGATCGAACACGCCGAGCACTATGTCGATATGGACATCGACCCGGTGCCATTGACCAACAAGAAAGTGCTGATCCTGGGCAAGGGCAACTCGGGCTTCGAGACCGCCGACGCACTGATCGAGCATGCGGCTATGATCCATGTGGCGAGCCCAAATCCATTGCGTATGGCCTGGTCGACTCACTACGTCGGGCATGTGCGGGCGGTCAACAACAACCTGCTCGACACGTACCAGCTTAAATCGCAGAACGCGATTCTCGACGCTAAACTGCATCGCATCGAGCGTGACGGTGACAAGTTCAAGGCCTACTTCAGCTACGAGCACGCCGAGGGTGAGCAGGAGGTCATCGAATACGATCGCGTTATTGCCTGTACCGGCTTTCGCTTTGATGATTCGATGTTTGACGAGTCTTGCCGCCCTGAGCTGTGCTCCATGGGCCGATTGCCCGCGCAGCAGGTGGATTGGCAGTCACAGAATATTCCAGACCTTTACTTTGCCGGCACCTTAATGCAGTACCTCGACTACAAAAAGTACATGTCGGGGTTCATTCACGGTTTCCGTTACAACGTGCGCACTCTGTGCCAGTTGCTGTTGGAGCGCTACGACGGAGTCGCCCTGCCGCAGGTTACCCATGAGTTGCAGGTGGCGCCGGCATGCGAGCGCATCATCGAGCGGGTCAATCAGTCCTCGGCCCTCTGGCAGCAACCAGGCTTCCTGCAAGATGTGATGCTGATAGACCGGCAACAACAGTGCTTGAAATGGCATCTTGAATTGCCCCAGGACTACGTCGCACAACGCTTTGCCGCTGATGAGTACATGACACTGACCTTGGAGTTTGGTCAGCGCAAGTTTGACAACCCTTTCAATGTTTCGCGCATTGCCAGAGAGAACATCAAACGCGCCGAAGATTCAAACTTTCTGCACCCGATTATCCGGCATTACCACGGCGGAGAGTTGCTGGCGGAACATCACGTTATTGAAGACTTGGCCGCTGAGTGGCGCGAAGCGGAACACATCGAACCACTATCGGAGTTCCTGCGGCAGCAATTGCCAGTAGAGCAAATCGCTCCAGTTTTTGAAACTCCGAAACTGTGGAACGTGATTTCGACATTTTAAAAGGATTTAATAATGAACTTCGTAGACTTTCATATTCATGCTGGAAGGTTCTCGCTGCTGCGTGACGACATTCAAGGGCTATTGACCAAATTTCCTTTTGAAGAAGGGGTCGATGTTCGTGAGATATTTTCCAATCCATTGGCGTTGAAGGCTTATCTTCAAGAGCGCGGGGTGGCACGTGCGGTGATCCTCGCAGAGTGCGGGCCGGGGACCAACTTTTCCATCGACAGTCAGTTGATTCTGGATTTCTGCGGCAGCGATCCTTTCTTTGTACCGTTCGGCAATATCAATCCGCTGCACCACGCTGATCCACTCCAAGAGTGGCACAAGGATTTCGAGCGGGGGATCAAGGGCTACAAGTTCTACCCCGCCGACCATGGATTTGATCCGTACCTCGACTCGATGATGGCGGTCTATGAAATGTGTGCTGAAGTCGGCCAGCCCGTCATGTTCCACACCGGCCTGACTGCGCAGCGCGACACCGAGCAGAAGTTCATCCGGCCTGGGGATTTTCGCCGCCTGGTAGAAACCTTCCCACGGCTCAAGGTGATCTTTGCACACGGCGGCAAGCCGACCTGGTACGACGAGGCGCTTGAGATGGCCTGTCGTTATCCGGGGGTGTACCTGGATACCGCCCTAGTCCCGCCTGAGGTGCTGGTGGACTGGCTGCACGAGCGTCCGGCGGTGCACAGCAAAGTACTTTTCGGCTCCGATCTGCCGGTGTGCGGTAGCTACTCGGCGGTGTGCCAGAAGATTCTCGGTGCTGGCTTTGATCACGAACTGCTGCAAGCCGTGCTCAGTGGAAACGCTGATCAAGTGTTGGCCGGATAAGGGGAACTCCATGTACGAGGCCTATTATCCGCTGACCTACTACTTCTACCCGCTGCTGGGGGACGCTGTGCATCAGCGTCTGCCCCAGGTCTTCGAGAGTCCAGTGGCCGCGGGTGTGGAAACCCTGCTCTATGTGCATATTCCGTACTGCCAGGACATGTGTCGGTTCTGCCCGTTTCATGTGCGGGTCGACAAGGACACCGCTGTCTATGAGCGCTACACCAACGCCCTGTGCCAGGACATCCGCACTGAGGCGGCCAGCGTGCGTGGCCGCTCCAGCGAACTGCGGGCGGTGTATTTCGGTGGCGGCTCGCCTTCGGTGCTGTCGCCCGAGCAACTGCAGCGAATTTTCAACACTATCAGAGAGAGCTTCAGCCTCAGCGCCGATGCCGAGATTTCCTTTGAAGGCGAGCCCAAGACCTTGGGCGATCCCTACCGGCTCGAGGTGCTCAAGAACGAAGGCGTGCAGCGCATCAGCTTCGGCCTGCAGACTTACGATGCGGAGTTGCGCAAGCACTTCAACATCGCCGCCACCTTGGACGATGTGGCCAATGTGCGCGAGCAAGGACGGCGTTTCGGCTTCGACGAAATCAATGTCGACATGATGTACAACCTGCCGGGGCAGACCCTGGCCTCCCTGGACCGAGACCTGACACGGCTGATCGACGACGGTTTTGATAGCGTCGATTACTACAACCTGCACTACTTTGCATTCCCGCCAAAGTTCAAGCGCCAGATGGATGAGGGCAGCATTCCAGCCAAGCCTTCGGAGAAAATCATGCTCGCGCTGTTCGAGCAGTTGCGCCACCGCTTGGCCGAGGCTGGCTATGCCAATGTCGCCGATCAGATTTACACCCGTAAGGCGAAGGTCTGTGAATACTTCCGCCTGCTCTGGGGCGGCGGCAATGGTGAGCATCGTGCCGAGACACTGGCCGTGGGTTCCTCGGCCCGAGGTTATGTGGACGGCTTCAGCTACATGAAGCACAGCAACGTCAACAAGTATATGGACGCCATCGAACAGGGGCTGCCGAGCATCGAGAAAAGCTCGGTGGCGCTGGACCGTCCGGAGAACCGTGGTGCGGTGATGTTTCCCAAGTTCCTACGCCTGGACAAGTCCAGCGAGCGTGCGTTGGCCACGGTCAATCCCGAGCTCATCGCCAACTGGATCGAACATGGCCTGCTCTCGGAGACCGCGGATGCGTTCGAGGTGTCCCAACGTGGTCGTCTGTGGACCAACAACATGACCACCGACTTGTTCGAAGCCACCCAGCGGCAGGTTGGCGGGCAGGTGCTGACGGTACTGGAGCACAAACCGGGTGCACGGACCGGCTCATTCTAAGGAGGGATATTATGTCAGCACATCGTATTGGCGTTATTCATGCCTATCCCAGCCGGAGACTGCTGGATTGTCTGGGCGCCGCGGGTTATCGGGTGGTGTTGATCGGCAACGGGCGGGCTCTGGCTGAGCACCCAGCGGTCGAGGCCGTACTGCAGGTGCCTCTGTGGCCGACTGATGCTCTGTTTAGTGCCGCGGCCGAGTACCACGCGGCGCATCCTCTCAGTGCCCTGTTGCCTGTCAATGAGGGCGCGGTAGTGGCGACCGCGCAGTTGTCCGAATGTCTGGGCCTGCCGGGCATGTCGGTGGCCACTGCTGTCTGCAGTCGCAATAAGTACTTGGCCACGCTGTTGTGGGAAGCGCAGGGCGTGCCAGTGCCGGCGACGCTGCCGTTGACCCTGGAAACCCCGTGGGAGCAGGTCTGCCAGCGCCTCGGGACACGGGTGGTGGTCAAGCTTAGCGACTCGATGAACAGCCAGGGAGTGATTGCGGTCAGTGATGCATATCAGTACCGGCAAGCCCTTGCGGCACTGCATGAACTGATCCAGCAGACCACCGATGTCGATCCCCTCAAGGACCGCAATCGCTTTGCCTACGGTCACAGCAGCCTCCAATTTATTGCCCAGAGCTTTTGCGAAGGGCGGGAGGTCAGCGTCGATCTGTTGCTGCAGCCCGACGGCACGGATCAGGTCCTGGCGGTGCTGGAGAAAGAAGGCGGGCAAGGGCCTTACTTTGCTGAATCGGCTTCTGTCTGGCCCACCTCGCTGGGGGCCGAACAGGAGCATTCGATTGGTCAGCTTGCGCTGCGCGCTGCGCGGGCGCTAGGTCTGACCCAGGGCGCCGCACACGTCGAAATCCGCTATCAGCATGGCGTGCCCCGGGTACTTGAAGCGGGGTTGCGTCCTGGGGGCGGCTACACCGCGCAGACCATCGAGCTGTTGAGCGGGGTCGACGTGTATGCCGCTCAGGTCCGCCTACTTCTGGAACAGGTGCCATTGCCCACGGCGGTGGGTGAGTGTGGTGCGGTGCTGTTTGGCGGTGTGGTGATCGAAGCCAGCGGGACCTTGCTCGCTGTCGAAGGCATGCAGGTCTTTGAGCAACTGGCGGAGTTGCGCGAGCTGGTAGTGCTCGCCCATCCCGGTGATTGGGTGCAGGCCATGCCGGACTCTGCTCAGCCCCATTACTGTTATTACCTTCTGACGGGAGAGAGTCGTGAGGCACTGCTGGAGATTCACCAAGGTATTCAGCAGCAGGTTCGGTTGCAGGTTGCGGTGCAGGAGGTGACTCATGATTGCTGAGCCGCGCGAGTGGGGCGCCAACCCGCAGATCCTTGCCGCGGGCCAGCGGGTGTTGGAGTTGTTTGCCAGCGTCCAGGGCACGCCTGAGCAATTCCCCCTGTGGTACGCGAGCGACTCGATCGCCGCCCGAACCCAAGACCCAGCCTCGATGCCCGAACACGGTCAGTCGTTGGACGATACCCTGGCCCAGGCCGTGGAGTTGATGCAGCAGGGCCTGTGCAACGTCAGTCACCCGTTGTACTTCGGCTATATTTCGCCGCGGCCTCACCCTGCTGCGGTGCTGGGGGATTTCCTCGGCAGTGCGCTGAATCAGACCCCCGGTGCCTGGCGTGCGGGGCCATCGGCGACTATGGTCGAGGTCGAGGTGCTGCACGCCCTGCGTTCGCTGTTTGGCCTCGACCCAGTTGTCGGGCGTTTGCCCGGCGGGGTATTCACCGGGGGCGGTACGCTGGCCAACCTGATCGGGCTCAAGCTGGCCCGCGAGCAGCTGCACCGCCAGCATCCGGAAATGCGTCGGGCCGGCGGCTTGGGGCCACGGATTTACATGTCCCGAGAGGGGCACTTTTCCATCGCCAAGGCCCTGGACGTGCTGGGTTTTGCCGCGGATGCGCTGGTGGAGATCGACACCGATGAGCAGGGCGCCTTGCTCCCGGAGCAACTGGAGCTGCGACTGGCGCACGACGTTGCGCTCGGCTACACGCCGATGTGCCTAATCGGTGTCCTGGGCACCACCGCGACCGGGGCGATTGATCCGTTGCGGCGCATCGGCGAGCTAGCTCGCCGTTACAACGCCTGGTTCCACATTGACGGTGCTGCCGGGCTGGCGCTGGCGGCGTTGCCCGAGGCCCGGCGTCACATGCAGGGATTGAGCGACGCGGACTCCATCACCTTCGACCCCTGCAAGTGGATGTTCGCCTCCTTCGGTGTCGGTTGCCTGCTGGTGCGCAACGGTGAGGTGCTTGGCAGCAGTTTCTGGGCTGGCGGACCTTACTGGGAAGAGCTCGGTGAACTCGACACCTTCAAGATGAACCTCTATGGCACTCGCCAATTTCGTTCGCTGGGAGTGTGGTGCCTGCTGCAGCATCTGGGGCTGGAGGGCTATCGGCAACTGCTGAGGAATATGACCGGCGCGACGGCGCACTTGCGGGCGCTGCTGAGCGCCGATCCGGCTTATCGCTTGATACCCGATCAGCAGATCATGCCGGTGGTTGCCTTTCGGCCTGTGACCGCCAGTGCCGAGTGTGTGACTCGTCTGGTCGCGCTCTGTCAGCAGCGAAACCTAGCTTACCCCAGCGTGCTGGAATGGAACGGCGAGCGTTATATCCGCGTTGCCATCAGTAACTATCAAACCTCCACGCTGGACGTGGAACGGTTCAAGCAGGCCCTTGACGGGCTGTTGCACGAACTTGGCTTCTCGCCACTCCCTAGGATTCTGTAATGAACAATCCCCACGAAAATCTATTAGTCATTGTGTTGGCTGCGTTGGTCGTCATCATCCTTTGCAGCCAGGTTGCCGGTAAAATAGCTCAGCGTTTTGGGCAACCTATTGCGGTGGGTGAAATCACTGGTGGCATTGTTCTCGGTGCGCTTCTAGGTGGCCTGTGGCCGCAGGGCGGTGCGTATCTTCATGCTAACGCCGGACAGGTGCTGACGGTCATGTCCCAGTTGGGCATCGTGCTGATGATGTTCCAGATCGGCATGGAGTTCGATTTCGAACTGCTGCGCGAGCGTCGTCTCAAGCGTGCCCTGGGCTGGATCACCTTGCTGGGCATTCCGATCCCTTACCTGACTGGGATGTTCTGCGCCTTCATTTATGCCCGCTACTACCCGGTTCCTGATCTGCTCGGGCTGATGCTGGTCTGCGGTATCTCATTCTCCATCACCGCGCTGCCCATCCTTGGCCGAATCCTCCTAGAACGGAACATGGAAAACAGCGAGACTGGGGTGACCGCGATTGCCGCTGCTGGGATCAACGACCTGATCGGCTGGATTGCCCTGGGCGCAGTGGTGGTGTTCGCCAGCGGTCAAGGCGCGGCGCAAACGCTGCTGAAACTGGCGGCTATTGCGCTGTTCTTGGTGGTGTTCTTCCGCTGTGTGCGTCCTTGGCTTGTCAAACGCTTGCAAGCTGATACTCAGCATGCTGCCGTACTGAGCGATGCGCATTTTGGCGCGATCATCGGCGGGGTGTTTGTGACCGCGGTCATCACCGCGTGGTTGGGTGTGTTCGCCATTGTTGGTGGCTTTCTGGTGGGCACCGCGTTGTATCAATGCAAAGCCTTGCTTGAGCAATGGAACCTGCGGATGCGCCCTTTCGTTAACATCGTTTTGGTACCGGTATTCTTCTTCTACACAGGTATGAAAGTTGAACTTGGATCCATGGTGACTGCTCAGGACATTCTTTGGTGCCTCGCGTGGGTCTTATGCGCCTGCCTAAGCAAAGGGCTGAGTTGCACCCTGGCCGCCAGGCTGGCGGGATTCTCAATGACTGACTCCTTGAGAATCGGCACGTTGTTGAATACGCGTGCCCTTATGGAGTTAGTGGTGCTGAATATCGCCCACAGCCTTGGCTTGATGCCGCCCCAGCTGTTTTCCATTTTGGTCATCATGGCTTTGGTTTCAACGCTGATCACCTCGCCGTTGCTGAATGCCATCCAGAAGTACAGTGGTCGCTCCGTTTCAGCCCAGCCAGTTGGTCAGTATTCCTAGATAATTTAGCGTCGAGGACGACGTCTTGCAGCGCCTCAAGTTCGGCTTCGATTGCGGTGACTTCGGTGTCGATCAAGTCATAGAGTAAGCTGAATTGAGGAGGACTTAGTTTGAGCTTGTGTTGTCATAATATTTTGTCAAAAGTCGATGCTGGATTTGGGGCGACCTCCTTCTAGGTGTCAAAATATTTTGGTTGGCACCATTTCTGGTCTCAGACAATTAAGTCTGTCTGTGATGATGGGGTTCCAGGGAACAAAAACCGTCGCAGCTTGGAAGCCCTTCTTGGGCTTCCAAGACCTATGCGCGCATCTGAGCGATCAGCATTGAGCTGGCTGTAGAGCTGCTGGATGATGCCGCAGTGTTGTTCGACAAAGCGTTTCAATATCTGACCGGTATCCCAGCTCAGCGCGTTCATCAGCAGATCGGTGAGTACTTTTCTGTCCCCTCCGCTGAAGGTTGTCCTGGTATCCGGACCCCATGGGGCAATGAATTCGGCCCAATGATTGAGGACGGCGTTCGTTGTGCGGAGACTTGGCTTGACGGCTCATCACTGCCGTTATGGTGGGCACTGGCGCAGAGCCGAAAGCGTCATCACCCAGGGGATTCTCAGGAAGCGTTTGAGGCCGGTTTTCTGCTGCGCTTGCAGCAGACACTGATCATACGGCGTGAAGCCGCCACCTCTCAATCAGCCAACTTTGATGCTTGAGGCTGTACTTGACGTTTGAGATTTTCTTTTCCCGCTAAACCCTCCGATCCAGCGATCTTTGATCGCGCCGATCGGAGGGTTCACTCGCTTTTTCTCGAAGCCACCTCGTTCCACCCTCTATTTCAAATTTGATTAGCGCCACATCTTCTTTTACCCGAGTAATTGCCCACGATCTCTATCGAGCGCAACGCAGTTTCAGCGTCAGACCAGAGCTTGTCGTAGGGCTATGGCTAGAGATGTGGCGACACCGGCGACAACGGCGACAACCCATACAGAACGGGGCCTGGAGCATGGCGACAAAAGTGGCGACAGTCGCCACTTTTTGCACGCTTTGGCCGTGACGCTTGACCGTCTTTTCGAGTGGGTATAAAAATTGGCGCACGGACCGCTGTCGTTGACAGCACCAGCCCAGGTAGCCAGAACCTTCAAGGCTACGCCACTTGCGTGGTGGTTCTCCCGAAGTGCGATTAGCGTCCGGCAGCTCGCACGGTCACTCCCCAGGAGTGATGGATGCCTACTCGACTTATTCTGCCCACTGCGGCAGACGATGGAACCTACCTCGCTGCGCTGCAGCAACCTCACCTCTCGGCACACTTCGCTGCGCCAATCCGCGCCCGTCTCTTTCTCCTGGAAAGAGACGGGCGCTCGTACCACTGCTGCAAGCCACGTCGTACAAGGCATTGCTGCAACTCTCCTCGTGACAATCGAGCTGACAACTCCGATTCGTCGCCATCCGCAACGACACAGGCATCGGTGCCGCAGCCCATGGACGAGCTGCGCCTGACTGACAATCAGGCATGCCCCAGATGCACATGTCGTTGCCTTCTCCCACTCAGGATCTCTAGGTGCCGAACTCGTCAGTCGGCACAGCCTCCACCCGCCCGCTTCTTCGGATGCGCAAAGGAGGTCAGGTTCATGGGTTCATGCCCTCGCTCCCGGTCGTAAGGAGCCGTGCGTTCCGCGTCAGTGAACACCTCACAGGCCGCAGGGGCCTTGATCCCTGATAACACTCAACAGCCGTGGCGGGAGTACGTGAGGACAGCCAGCCATCACCGAGGAGAGGGCCCATGCAGCGGTTAGATCCGAAGCTTGAACTACCACGATCCCCTCGACCGTTAATCGAGTCGAATCCCGTGGCCGAGCCTTATCCAGTCCAGGCGCTGGGTGGAATTCTTGGACCCGCAGTAGAGCGCATGGCTGAGATCATCGGCGTGCCCCAGGCATTGGCCGCACAATCGGTCTTGGCGGCCTCGGCGCTGGCCACCCAAGGTCATGCAGGCTTACAGCTCGACGGGAGAAATTATCCCCTGTCGCTGTACCTGATCACGGTGGCCGCGTCCGGTGATCGCAAGACCGCGGCAGACCGATGTGCATTGTTGCCTGCACGACAATGGGAACGGGAACAGTGGCAGCGCTACCGCGAACAGCTTGCCCGGTACCGAGCTGCACAGCGACAGGCGCAGCATATCAATCCTGCCGATCCCGACTCTAAAAATGATGTGCTGCTCGATGCGGAGCCCTCGGCCCCTCGGTTGATCACCACGGACCCGACTATCGAGGCCCTGATCAAAGGCCTCTGTCACGACCTGCCGAGCATGGGATTGTTCTGCGATGAAGGGGGACAATTCCTCGGCAGCAGCACCATGAGTCGGGATAACCGTTTGAAAGCGGTCACGACCTTATCGTCACTCTGGGACGGTAGCCCGATTGATCGTGCTCGCTCCATGGCCGGCGAAAGCCTGCGAGCGTATGACCGACGCGTGAGCCTGCACCTGATGCTGCAACCGTACTTGGCCATGCAGTTGCTCAGTGACCCGTTGCTGCAGGGGCAAGGCATCCTCGGTCGCTGCCTCATGACCTGGCCTACCAGCCTGGCCGGACAACGCAGTTACCAGGCTGTCGACTTGTCCAAAGACGCCGCCCTAAAGCGATATCACCACCGTCTTTCGGCCCTGTTTCATCAGCCGTGGTCACTGTCTCCTGACGGTGCTCTACAGCTATCACCGCTGACCCTTAGTCCGTTGGCCCGCCGTCGCTGGATTGATCTGCATGATGCCATCGAAGCCCAATTGGGTGAGTTTGGGGAGCTGGCCTGCGTGAGGTCTAACGGATCGAAAGCTGCCGACAACCTATTGCGCGTCGCCGGCATCCTCGCGGTAGTGGAGGAGAGCGGCGTCGTGGAGGTCGACCATATCCAACGGGCCTCCGCCTTAGTCGGCTACTACCTCACCGAGATCCAGCGCCTGACCGAACAGGAACCGGTGTGCCGGATGAAGGAAGAGGCGGACCGGCTGCTGCGCTGGCTGCAGGTCAAGGAGTGGAAGCGCTTCAGTATTCGAGAGCTGAATCGCAACGGTCCCCGCTTTGCCCGTAAGAGCAGCCGTCATGCCGCGAAGCTGCTGGTCGAGCTGATTGAGCATCAGTGGCTGATCACAGATGGCCATACCTTCGAGGTGCGCCATGTTCAATCTTGATGAAGCGCTGCGCAACCATCTGGCTCAGCGCCAAAAGGAGCCGAAAGCGCGGTTTGTCGCCGCGACTGTCGCCACTTTGTCGCCACGCTCAAAACCAGGCAGGACAAGGGTTGTCGCCGCTGTCGCCGATGTCGCCACCACCCGTAAAACTATCACCTCGACGACAGCCCTCATTCAATGGTTGGAAGAGGAGGGGGCGATCCTCTTCGTCATGAACAATTCGCTGTATTTTCGCCCGACTGATGGGGCCCAGCTCGCCATCGTGAGTGCGCACTGGCAAGCCCTTTTGCATGATCTCGCTGCAGTCGATCAGGAGCAGAAAAATGGCTCGGGTCGGTGAGCGATCTGGGCGCAATTTTGGCTTCGGTCGCCAGCTCAGCTATGCCGGACCGCAAGCCCTGAAAGACCTGTTTGGCGACGGCCATTTTGCTACCGTCAAAGCCCATAGCGATCGCTGGCAGGCATTCGTGCAATGGTGTCGATCAGAGGAGGGACCCGGATTCAACGACGCGCGACAGATCGACCGTGAGATCCTTATGCGATATGCCTTCCATTTGCGCGAGCAGGTTGATCAGGGCAACGTTGGCATTGCCACCGCGCAGAACCGCCTGTCCAGCGTGAACCGAACGATGGCCGCGCTGCGCGGTGATCAGTACGTCAAAATCCCCAGTCCGAGCAAGGCGCTGGGCTTGCAGCGCTCAAGCGTGCGTCGTGAGGCCCCGCAAGGCCAAGACCGTGCGCAGGTCGAGTTGATCGCACGGGCACTGTCAGATCGTCAGCAATCGAGGGTGAGTGCCATTGTGCTCCTCGCCCGTGAGACTGGTATGCGCCTGCGCGAAGCGATCCTGGCCGATCTGCCCCGACTGCAACGTGAGGTTCGGCAACTGGGCAAGATCAACATCCAGGATGGCACCAAAGGTGGTCGATCAGGGGCCTCGGCACCGCGTTGGATTACGGTCACGGATCAAGTTCGCGATGCCCTGGATTGGGCCAGCGCGACCTCACCCAATGGCAGCCGGAATTTGTTGGCGCCCGACGAAAGCTACAAAGACTTTATGCAGGCAGTTGTGCGACCGGCACGGGACCTCCTGCATGAGCAGGGGTTGAAAGGTTTTCATGAGCTACGGGCGGCTTACGCCTGTGAGCGCTATGAGCAAATGACCGGCTTCCCTGCCCCCGTCAATGGCGGTCGTGTTCATCGAGAAGATCGGGAGCTTGATCAGCGTGCACGACAGCAGATCAGCCATGAGTTGGGACACAACCGCATCGATGTGGTGAGTGCCTACATCGGAGGTCGGCGATGAAGTTTGAATTCGACATGGCGTTGTTTCTGAGCCCCGTGCTCAAAGGTGCGCATGCCACGCGGCAAAGGCACATCAGACAGGCAGAAAGGATGCACGAGGTAATTCGTGAGCGCTGGAGTTGCGCAACTCCTTGGTCCTGGAGGGACAAACACGTGAGATGGTTTCTGGAGCACTACCTGCGATGCTCAGCTCCAGCTACCGTCTACTACTACGAATTGACAGCAGGGTTGATCCGCCGCAGAAAGGCGCAACTCGTGGTTGCCTGATAGACCTTTTAAGCGTGAGCCCCTGAGTATGGGAATGCGGAGCCTTCCCATACTCAGGGGCTTGGCCGAAGAAGCGCAGGCATGCGAGAGATTTAGCGATAGTCGTCATTTCTGTCGCCACGCTCCACGACACGGATGGCATGGATTGTCGCCGGTGATGCTTAGCGTATCGGCACCACGTTACGGTCCCTGGTTTGATTGATGGCAGATGCCGACAGGCTGCCGGTGGCCGCCTTCTGGATATGGTCACTCCACCAAGCCATCATCGGACGCCGGCGTTCGATGTAGTCCGTCCTGTTGTAGGCGCTACGAACTTCGTCCTTGTCGACATGCGCCAGCGCGACCTCGATCAGTTCCGGATCCCAGCCATGCTCATTCAGGATGGTGCTCGCCATCGAGCGCAAGCCGTGGCTGACTAAACGGTCCTGAAAGCCCATGCGCTTCAACGCCATGTTGGCGGTCTGGCTATTGGCATGGGTGCGGGGATTTCTATCTGAAGGGAACACGTACTCTCTGTTACCACTGAGTTGCTTGAGCGTCTCCAGTAACGAAAGTGCCTGATCGGTAAGGGGGATTGTGTGCGGGCGGCGCTTTTTCATGCGCTCTGGCGGAATGGTCCAAATGCGCTTGTCGAAGTCGATATCTGCCCATCGTGTGGTGGCTGCTTCGGCAGGGCGGGTCATCGTGTGCAACTGCCATTCGATCAGGCAGCGGGTCGTGCGTTTGATGCTGGCATTCGCGATTTCCATCATGAGCTCGGGAAGCTCCTCAGGTGGTAGCGCAGCCATGTTCTCTTTCTTGGGTTTCTTGAACACCGCCCGAATTCCATTGAGGGGGTTCGCAAATATCAGCCCGGAGTTGACCCCGTAGGTCATGATCTCGTTGAGTCGTTGACTCAATCGTTTCACGGTTTCGAGGCTCCCTTTGGCCTCGATTGGGCGAAGGATCTTGATAACCATCGGAGCAGTGATTTGAGAGAGCGGCGTTGTTTTCATGCTTGGGAAAACATGGAGCGTCAGCGATCTCCAAATGTCTTCGGCGTAGGCTTTGGTTACGGAGTCTTTCTTCAGCTCGAACCAGGCGGTGGCCACCTTCTCGAAAGTGTGTTCAGTCTCAGCAAGTTTGGCTTGCCTTACCTCATCACGCTGGGTTTTGGGATCAGTGCCCAAAGCGAGCAGCTCACGTGCCTCTGCGGCTTTCTTCCGGGCGTTGGCTAGCGAGAGGTCAGGGTATGGACCAAGCGCCATGTTGATACGGCTTCTGGTCAACGGCTCGCGGTAATTGAAATTCCACATCATCGAGCCGCTGGCGCGTACTCGAAGCTGCAAGCCATCGCCGTCGCTGAGGACGAAGTCTTTACCAGTTGCCTTGACCGCCTTGAGCTGGCGATCGGAGAGGCGGGTTGCGTTAGTAGGCATGGGGGCTACCTCCAGCACCGTTTTGGTATCCTGAAAATAGCATTTGGTAGTCCGGGATACCACCTGGGATACCAAACCGCCTGGAACTCAAAAAACCTGGAAAGCCCTCTACAGCCCTGAAGGCCTCGTATTCACTGGGTTTCAGGCACAAAAAAAGACGTCCGTGGACGTCTTTAGATGTTGAAGTGGTGGAGCCGGGGGGAATTGAACCCCCGTCCGCCAGTACTCCGCTGTCGGTACTACATGCGTAGCCGTGTCTATTAAGTTAACCCTCAGCGACCCGACGGGCAGGGTGCTTTGGGCGAGTTGTGTAAGTTTTAGCCGCTTCGTCCACAACGTACTGCACGGCGATTCTGTTCTATATGACAATCACTTTGGGTTTACAGACATCCCCTGATGATTGCTGGACCCGAAGGTACCAGAAGCTCAGGATCTAAGGCTGCTTACGCAGCGAGAGAGAATTCCTGGCCGTAGGTTTCGTCATTGGCAACTATAAGTAGTTGCAACAGTGGATTTACGACTTCTGTTACCAAGTCGGCATGCACCTAAAGTTTCGCAACCGGCGTCGAATCCAAAGCGGCCCCGAACCTGCTGTGTGTAACCAGCAGGTAAGCGAAGTGTACGCCAATACGCGCGGCGAGTCGACCTTCTGTCCTTACCTGCATGTTATCTGGCCCGGCCCTAATGGCTATTCATGTGGCTTTGAATGTCCTGAAGCGCTTGCTGCGCCAGGGAAACACACTCTCTGTCGTTGTTGGAGGCGTGGGCGGCCTTGGCTTGTTCGGCTTTGGTGACGACGACACCTTTGGTGGCGGCGTCCAGCGTGGCTGCGCTGGACAGCTTGCTATTGACCTCCTGGAGCTTCATTACGCATTGATCGCTATCGTTTGAGGCGTATGCGGAGGAGGCCAGCATTGTTGCAGTGAGGAGCAGTCCAGCCAGGGCGGAACGCTTCATGGGTATCTCCTGGAACGGGGGTGGGGATTGGGCCACGCTGATTGGGGCTTAACAAATGGACTGTGACGGCGTGCAAGGGTTCTGTTTTCGCTTGCGAGGGAGTGAAAGATTTTCCGGGAGGAGGGTGCGAAAAAGGGGCAATGACGCCTAACGCACAATCCCTGTGGGAACGGGTTTTTGCATTATGCGTTATTGCCCCTTCTTTTTGTGCTTCGGTGTCAGACCGCTCTGGCCTGGGTCACCCGATCCACCAGATAGACCAGCCCGTGGTAGTCAATTCCACCGTGTTGTGTCAGACCAATCTCACAGGTGCGGCTGGTGGAAATCCCTTCGCTGCATTGCTGTACCGCGTCCTTCAGCGTGCGTAACGAATGGGCGTTCAATTCCGGCGTGGTAAAGCCTTTGTCGCCAGCAAAACCACAGCAGTGAATGCCTTCCGGAATGACCACGTTTTTACTGCATTTGCGTGCCAGATCGATCAACGCCTGGCTCTCGCCTAGATGCTGCGTGCTGCACGTGACGTGCACCGCGATCGGTGCTTCCTGGGGGGTGAAGTCCAGTCGGTCCATCAAATGCGTACGGATGAAACGCACCGGGTCGTACAGGTCCAGTCGTTCGTCGCCGAGGTCCTGAACCAGCCGCAGCGTGCAGGGGCTGGTGTCGCAGTAGATCGGGTCGAGCCCGCCGCGGCTGGCGTGCAGCAGTGCGCCGATCAGCTCCTGACGTTTGTGTTCGGCCTGTTCGGCATAGCCCTTGGACGCGAATGGCTGGCCGCAGCAGAGGTTGTCCTGATTGTCTGGAAAGACTACCTGGTAACCGGCCTTTTCCAGCAGGCCACGGGTTTTGTCGTACAGCGACATTTGCTCTTTATCACCCGCCGCCGGGCCCATGACCCGCGACACGCAGGCCGCGAGATACACCACCCGAGGGCGTTCGTCCGATACGCTCGGGCTGAAGCGAATGGCCTTTTCCGGCTGTGGCATGGCGTTGGTCCATTGCGGGACCTGGCCTTTGGACAAGCGGGTCAATGTTGCCGAAAGCTTCGCCAAGCGTGGCGCCCCCAACAGCATCCGCGCACCGTTGGCGACATGCAGGGTGAAGCGCGCGCCTTGTAACGCAGTGGCGAAATTGCCTTCAATCCAGTTGGCGGTTTTCGTATGGGTCGCGTTACGGCCACGGAGCTTTTTCACCAGCTCGCCGGTGTTGATGCCTACAGGGCAACGTTGTGCACACAGGCCTGTGGCGGCGCAGGTATCGATGCCCTGATATTCGTAGGCCTGTTCCAGTTCGGCGGTGTCTATGCCGGCGCGTTTCTTCGCCTGGATGTCACGCCAGATCACGATGCGCTGGCGTGGGCTCAAGGTCAGGCCTTTCGACGGGCACACCGGTTCGCAGAAACCGCATTCGATGCACTTATCCACAATCTCATCGGCGGCGGGCAGCGGCTTCAGGTGTTTGAGGTGGATCTGTGGATCGTCGCTGAGCACCACGTCCGGGTTGAGAATGCCGTTGGGGTCGAGCAGGCGTTTGAGCTGCCACATCAACTGGTAGGCGTCGCTGCCCCATTCCAGTTCGACGAAGGGCGCCATGTTGCGACCGGTGCCGTGTTCGGCCTTCAGCGAGCCGCCGAACTCCACGGCCACCAACTGCGCCACGTCGTCCATGAACGCCTGGTAGCGTGCGACTTCTTCCGCGCTGTTGAAGCCTTGGGTGAAGACGAAGTGCAGATTGCCTTCCAGGGCGTGTCCGAAAAGGATCGCTTCGTCGTAGTGATGTTTGTCGAACAGCTCGATCAGGCGATTCACGCCGATGGCCAGTTGTTCCACCGGGAAGGTCACGTCTTCGATGATCACCGTGGTGCCGGTTTTGCGCACCGCGCCGACGGCGGGGAAGGTGTCCTTGCGGATCGCCCAGAGCCGGGCGTTTTCCACCGGGTCTTCGGTGAAGTCGACTTGTTTTTCCACTGGGAAGTCGGTCAGCGACGCCATGATCTGCGCCAGTTGTTCCTGCAGCAAAGTGGAGGAGGCCGCGCGGGATTCGATCAACAGAGCGCAGGCATTAGGCGACAGTTGTTGTACGAAAGCCGGCATGCCGGGCTTGTCCTGCACTGAGCGCAGGCTGCGACGGTCCAGCAGTTCCACGGCCGACACTGGTTGGCTTTTCAGGACGGAAACCGCGTTGCAGCAGGTTTCCACGTCCGGGAACACAATCAGCGCCGATGCCTTGTTCGGGTGGTCGATTACTGTGTCGTAGGTCACCGCGCTGATGAACCCCAGCGTGCCTTCGGAACCCACCAGCAAGTGGCTCAAGATATCCACAGGCTCGTCAAAATCCACCAGGGCATTGAGTGACAGCCCGGTGGTATTTTTCAGACGGTATTTGTGGCGAATTTTCGCAGCCAGTTCGGCATTGGCGCGGGTCTCGCGGCCCAGTGTCGCCAGACGCTCCAGCAATTCGGCGTGGCTCTTTCGGAACGCCGCAACACTGCTGGGGTCTTCGGTATCGAGTCGGCTGCCATCGGCCAACACCAGACGAATCCCGGCCAGGGTGTGATAGGTATTTTGCGCTGTGCCGCAGCACATGCCGCTGGCATTGTTGGCGACGATGCCGCCGATTTTGCAGGCATTGATCGACGCCGGATCCGGACCGATCTTGCGTCCGAACGGTGCCAGCCACGCATTGGCCTGGGCGCCGATCACGCCCGGTTGCAGACGGATTTGCGTACCCTGGCCACGGATCTCGCGACCGTTCCAGTTATCCCCCAGCACAATCAGCACCGAATCGCTGATGGCCTGGCCAGACAGGCTGGTGCCAGCGGCGCGGAAGGTCACCGGGACGTGGTCCCGTTGCGCCAGTTTGAGCAGCGCCACTACTTCGTCTTCGGACTCGACGCGGATCACCAGTTTTGGAATCAGCCGGTAGAAACTGGCGTCGGTGCCGAAGGCCAGGGTTGATAGCGGGTCGTCGAAACGTCGTGTTTCAGGAATCAGTTGCTGCGCATCGCGCAGAAAAGCCGCCGGTAGACTCATTGGTCCTCCAGGATCAACACCACCAGGTCTTTCGGGCCGTGGGCACCGTAAGCCAGCACTTGCTCGATGTCGGCAGTCTTCGACGGGCCGGACACCAGCAAGGCGTTGGTCGGCATGCCTTGGGCCCATTCGAATTCCTGCTGCACCTGATAGAAGTTGTCGCGGATTTCACTGGCCTTGAGCAGGGCAAAATGCACTGGCGGCACCAGGCTCATCAAGCGCGGTTCTTCCCGCGTAGGCCAGAGAATCAGGCTACCGGTCGCGGCGATCGCGCCGAGGGTGGTAGTCAGGCTGGCTGGGGTGTCGTTGAACAACTCGGCTTTCCATTCCTCGACCGGGCGGTTGTAGGCTTTGAGCGCTGGCAGGCCAGGATTTTTCGCCCAATGCTCGGTGATGCGTTGCCCGTGGGGCGTCGTCGGCGCAATCAGCAGGCTCGGCAACTGGCGGTCCCGCAGCAGTTGCGCGAGCAATTCGGGCCAGCCTTCCCTGGACGTCAGATGGATTTCGGTATGCACCGCTTCCATCAGTTTGCGCAGTTGCGAAATGCGTTGTTCCGGCGTGTAGGTGTAAGGCTCGGTCACCAGTTCGACATCGAAGTTGTCAGCCACCGGCGTGGTGCCCGTCAGACTGTTGCGCAATTTGGCGAGGATATTTTGCTTGGCGCTCATCAACGGTCCCCCTGTTTGGCCAGATGCTCGCGGGCCATGTCATGCAGTGAGCGGGCCGCGGGTTTCGGTGCGCTGTGGTTCTGGGTCCATGGGCCGACGTTGCTCGGCGTCAGCGCTCGCAGGCGAGTGGCGAAGAAGCCGAACAGGCGATAAAGCGTTGGCGAACTGTTGAGCCTGGCCCAGGCGTTCCAGATAAATCGTTCTTTGCGCGAATACTTGCTGCCCTGACCGCGCATCACTTGATGTGGGCTGTCCGGCGCTTTGACATTTTCTTCCCGCAGGCGACGCAGCAATGCGGGGATCGGAATTTTTACCGGGCAGACCTCACTGCAGGCGCCGCATAACGACGAGGCACTCGGGTGGTCGGGGACTTTCGCCAGGCCGACCATGTGCGGGGTAATGATTTTTCCGATCGGCCCAGGGTAAACCTCGCCGTAGGCATGGCCGCCGATTCGGGTGTAGACCGGGCAATGATTCATACAAGCGCCGCAGCGGATGCAGTTCAGGGTCTGGCGCAATTCGCTGTCGGCAAACGCCTGGCTGCGACCGTTGTCGAGCAGCACCAGGTGCACTTCCTGTGGGCCGTCGAGTTCATGTTCCTTGCGCGGGCCGGAGATCATGTTGACGTAGGTGGTGATCGGGATGCCCAGGGCCGAGCGGGTCAGCAGCGACAACAGCGGCACTACGTCGCGCAGGTTTTCCACGACTTTTTCGATGCCGGTTACGGCGATGTGCACCGGCGGCACCGTGGTGGTCATCCGCCCGTTGCCTTCGTTTTCCACCAGCAGCAAGGTGCCGGTTTCGGCCACTGCGAAGTTGACGCCGGAGACGCCGATGTCGGCTTCGAAGAATTTCTGCCGCAAGACTTTTCGACCGATCTGAATGAGTTGGTCAACGTCCTTGGTGTACTCCACGCCAAGTTTGTCGTGGAACAAGGACGCGACCTGACCGGCATTCTTGTGGATCGCCGGCATAATGATGTGTGAAGGCTTCTCGTGGTCGAGCTGGACGATGTATTCCCCCATGTCCGACTCCAGGCATTCAATGCCTTGAGCTTCGAGGACATGGTTCATCTCCATCTCTTCGCTGACCATCGATTTGCCCTTGATCACTTGCCGCGCCTCGTGAGCGCGGATGATCGACAAGACGATGCCATTGGCTTCGTCCACCGTTTCCGCCCAGTGCACTGTCACACCGTTGCGGGTCAGGTTCTGTTCAAGCTGCTCGAGCAGGTCGGGCAACTTGGATAACGCGCGGGCGCGGACGGCATTGCCCAGCGCTCGCAAATGTTCTCTTTCATGGGCATCGCTGAAAGACGCTGCCCGTTTGCTCATCAGTGAATCCATCGCCATGCGAAAGTTATTTCGCAATTGCGTGTCAGCCAAGGCCTTGTGAGCCCGGCTGCGAAAATCTTCTTCTACGGCGACCGTAGGAATAATCGTGGAGCTGCTCATCGGGCACCTCCGGTTCGCTGCCAAAGGAAGCTGGCCAGATGCTGACCGCGCAACGCCTCCTGCTGTTTCTCCAACGAACCGTTGATGTTCATCAAGCAGCCGCAATCGGCACTGAGTACCTTGTGTGCGCCGGATTCCTTCAACGCACGGGTCTTGTCAGCCACCATCGCACCGGAAATATCCGGCATACGGACGCTGAAAGTCCCACCAAAGCCACAGCATTCACTTTCGTGGCTGTGGTCGACTCGCTCCACGTTGCTCAGCTGCGCCAACAGCTCACGGCCATGCAGGTGGGTGTTCATTTCACGGCGTGCCGAGCACGACGTGTGCAACGCCACTTTCACCGGTTCGCCGCTGTCCTTGAGCTGCACCTTGCAGACAAACAGCAAGAACTCGGCAAGCTCGTAAGTCCGTGCTGCGAGGGCCTGAACCTGTCTCAGCGTTTGCGGCTCGTCCTTGAACAGGTCGGCATAGTGTTCGCGCAACATGCCCGCGCAAGAACCCGACGGCACCACCACCGGATAATCCCCGGCAAACAACGCCAGTTGCGAGCGTGCCACGGTCCGGGCCTGTTCGGTGTAACCCGAGGTGTAGGCCGGTTGCCCGCAGCAGCTTTGCCCTTGCGGGTATTCGACACGAATGCCCTCGCGTTCCAGCAGGTGGATCGCATCCATCCCGGCTTCGGGGTAGAACAGATCCACCACGCAGGTCCCGAACAGGTACACCCGTGACGGTTTTTCGCTGGGGTATTGCCGAGGTTCAGGCAGTGGCGGGGCGACGCGGGTCGCGTTCGGCACAGCGTTGTAAAAAAGCTCGCTCATCAGGCGTGTCTCCGGGTGGTCCCGGTTATCCGTCCGCTGAGGCTGCTGAATATAGAGAGAGAAGCTTTCAGCAGCCTTGCAGACCCGGTTGTGAATAGCTGACGCCGGGGGCGTAACCCTGCGTCGGTTTTTTCCGTGTGGCGTGTAGTGCTTAGTGCACCAGCATGCCGGTGAACCAGTAAGCCTGAGCCAAGGTGATCAGGCCGACGATCGTTGCAAAGAATAGGCTGTGCTTGAGGGTGAAGCGGAACAGATCCGATTCTTTGCCCACCAGCCCGGTCGCGGCGCAGGCCACGGCGATCGATTGCGGCGAGATCATTTTGCCGGTCACCCCGCCGCTGGTGTTCGCCGCCACCAACAGGGTGTCGTTGACGCCGATCTGGTGCGCGGTGGTCGCTTGCAGCGAACTGAACAGCGCATTGGATGAGGTATCGGAGCCGGTCAGGAACACGCCGAGCCAGCCGAGGAATGGCGAGAAGAATGGGAACGCCGCACCGGTGGCAGCCAATACCAGAGCCATGGTCGACGACATGCCCGAGTAGTTGGTGACGAAGGCGAACGCCAGCACCATGCCGATGGACAAAATCGGCCAGCGCAGTTCGTAGAATGTCTCTTTTAAAGTGGTCAGACCAGTTTTAATGTTGACCTTGAGCACCAGCATCGAGATCAGTGCGGAGAAGAAAATCGCCGTGCCGGTCGCGGAAACCGGATCGAGTTTGAACACTGCCGGAATCGCTGTCGGGTTGGTTACGATCGGCGCGACCTTGATCACCATTTGATCCAGGTGCGGGATCGCGAAGTTGAACACCCAGCCATACATCGAGCCGCCGGCGGCAAACATCGCCTTGAACGGTTTCAGCGTCCAGATGGTGACCAATACGGTGAGGATCAGGAACGGCGACCAGGCTTTGAAAATTTCTCCCGGGCTGTAGGGCGAAGCCACGGTGGTGCGCGGTTGGCCGAAACCACCGGTGCTGGCCACTACGGAAGCCGAGACTGCGCCGACGATGTGCGCGCCTGCAGCGCGTTTTGGCTGCCAGATTTTCAGGAACAGCGTCAGGGAAATCAGGCTGACCAGCGCCGAGGTGATGTCCGGCAGTTCCGGGCCAATGAAGTTCGAGGTGAAGTATTGGGTGATGGCAAAACTCAAGCCGGCCACCAGTGCAGCTGGCCAGGTTTCCCGAACGCCGCGCAGGCCGTCCATCATGAACACCAGCCAGAACGGCACGAACAGCGACAGCAACGGCAGCTGGCGACCGGTCATGGCGCCGATCTTGAATGCGTCGATGCCGGTGACTTGCCCGGCGACGATGATCGGAATCCCCAAGGCGCCGAAGGCCACCGGCGCGGTGTTGGCGATCAGGCACAGGCCGGCGGCGTACAGCGGGTTGAAGCCCAGCCCTACCAGCAGTGCGGCGGTAATCGCTACCGGTGCGCCGAAACCGGCGGCACCTTCCAGGAACGCGCCGAAGCAGAAGCCGATCAGCAGCACTTGCAGGCGCTGGTCATCGGTAATCGACAGCACCGAGCTGCGGATCACTTCGAACTGGCCACTCTTGACCGTCAGTTTGTAGAGGAACACCGCTGCCACGATGATCCACGCAATCGGCCACAGCCCGTAGGCGAAGCCATATCCGGCGGCGGCGAAAGCCATATCGACCGGCATCTGGAAAGCGAAGATTGCCACGGCAATGGACAACGCCAGGGTGATGCTGCCGGCCACATGGCCTTTGAGGCGGAACACGGCCAAAGCCAGGAAGAAAAATACGATGGGAATGACGGCCGCGAGTGCGGACACGCCGAGACTGCCGAGCGGGCTGTAGAGCTGTTGCCAGGTTTGCATATGGGGTGGCCCCTAATTGTTGTTGGTCAGGCACTGGTCAGCGTTCTTGGATAATTGGTAAGACCAATTTACAATCGCTGTTGGCTAGGGTAAAAGCCTTGGAGGCGGTGTGTCAATTTGCCGCCCTAAAACTTTTGTCGAATGAGCGGTGAAGAACGCATCTGATCTGTTCGATCAAGCGTCGTCTGGTAGGTGCTGGCGCAGCGCCGATAGGCCAGAATAGAGAGCCCGGCGAGCCGCCGGGATCGTGGAGAATTGAGTGATGGGGTTTGATCAGATTCGGCAACGCCGTTTGTCTGACGATATTGTCGAGCAACTCGAGGGGATGATTCTCGAGGGCACCTTGAAGGCTGGCGAACGCCTGCCGGCAGAGCGTGCGTTGGCCGAGCAGTTCGGCGTGTCACGCCCTTCGTTGCGTGAGGCGATTCAGAAACTGGTGGCCAAAGGGCTGCTGGTCAGTCGTCAGGGCGGCGGCAACTATGTGGTGGAATCCCTGGGCTCGACGTTCAGCGATCCATTGCTGCACCTGCTGGAGAGCAACCCCGAGGCCCAGCGCGATTTGCTGGAGTTTCGCCATACCCTGGAAGCGTCCTGCGCTTACTACGCGGCACTGCGCGCCACCGAGGTGGATCGTGAGCGGCTGACGGCGGCGTTTGACGAATTGCAGGACTGCTATTCGCGCCACGATGAAGTGAGTCGGGCGGAAGAGGGCGCGGCGGATGCGAATTTCCACTTGGCTATCGCCGAGGCCAGTCATAACGCAGTGTTGCTGCACACCATTCGCGGGCTGTTTGACCTGCTCAAGCGCAACGTGGTGACCAACATTGGCGGCATGTACAAACAGCGCGTCGAAACCCGTGACATGCTGATTGCGCAGCACCGGGAGTTGTACCAGGCGATTATTGAGGGGCGGGCGGAAGAGGCACGAGAAGTGTCCAGTCGGCACATTTTGTATGTGCAGGAAGTGCTGGAAGAGGTGCGTCAGGAAGTGCAGCGCATGGCTCGGGCGGAGCGACGCAAGGGGATGTAGTGTGTGGCGAGGGAGCTTGCTCCCGCTGGGGCGCGAAGCGGCCCCCCGGCCAGCATTGTGGGCGGATTGTTTACGACTGCTTCGCAGCCGAGCGGGAGCAAGCTCCCTCGCCACAAAAGCCGCGATCAGGCAGGAAAATTAATCTTCCTTGCCCTTGTTCCGCACCGCACGCTGCAATTCACGGCCGGCATCGCGTTCGCGTTCGGTATCACGCTTGTCGTATTCCTTCTTGCCCTTGCCCAGAGCGATCTCGCACTTGACCATGTGCTTGCTCCAGTACCAGGACAGGCATACGCAGGCGTAACCTTTTTGCTGCACGGCAGCGGCCAGCTTCTCCAGCTCGCGCCGATTGAGCAGCAATTTTCGGGTGCGGGTCGGATCAGCGATAACGTGGGTGCTGGCCGTCGTCAGAGGCGTAATGTGGCTGCCGAGCAGCCAGGCTTCGCCATCTTTGAGCAGTACGTAACTGTCAACCAGTTGCAGTTTGCTTGCCCGCAGACTTTTTACTTCCCAGCCGGCCAGGACCAGACCAGCCTCGAACCGATGTTCGATGAAGTAATCGTGTCGCGCCTTTTTATTTTGCGCGATGGTCCCTGTTGGGTGTTTCTTCTGTTTAGCCATAGGGGCGGCATTATAGGGAGTTGCGCGCGAGTCGGCTACGGTGACGCTACGTGCTTGAGCAGGTTGATTGAATCCCGGACAATGCGGCCTCTTTTTTGAACGCTTGGGCGTGATAACGATGTCGACAGACAAGGTTTCTGTCCACGGCAGTTGGGCTAGCCGCTGGGTCTTCATACTCGCCGCGACCGGTTCGGCCGTGGGTTTGGGGAGTATCTGGAAATTCCCTTATATGGTTGGCGTCTATGGCGGCGGGGCCTTCGTGCTGATGTTCCTGGCCTGCATCGCGCTGATCGGTATGCCCGTCATGCTGGCCGAAACCCTGATCGGCCGGCGCGCGCGGCAGAGCCCGGCCAATGCCTTGAAGGTCCTGGCGCTGGAAGCGGGGCATTCGGCGAAGTGGTCCTGGGGCGCCTTTGCCGGGATGATCACGGCGTTGCTGATTCTGTCTTTCTATAGTGTGGTTGGCGGTTGGTCGCTGGATTACATCATCGACATGGGTCGTGGCGACTTTCGGGGCGTGACGGCTGATCAGGTCGGCGCATACTTCGGTAATGTGATCGCCGACCCATGGCGCCTGACACTTTGGCACACGATTTTCATGCTGTTGTCGGCAGTGGTGATCGCCAAGGGGGTGGTCGCCGGGCTGGAGCGCAGCCTGCGGATCATGATGCCGTTGCTGTTCGTGATGGTGATTGTCCTGCTGGGTTACAGCATGACCACCGGCCACTTCATGGAGGGCGTGCATTTCATGTTCGACTTCCACCCGGACAAGGTGCTTGATGGCTTGCTGCCGGCCATGGGGCACGCGTTCTTCTCTCTGAGCGTGGGTGTCGGCTCGATCATGATCTACGGCGCCTACATGCCGAAGCACTCGTCGATTTCCGGAACCGTCGTCGGTGTGGCGTTGCTCGACACCTTCGTTTCGCTGTTGGCCGGTCTGGCATTGTTTCCTATTGTGTTCGCTGCCGGCCTGAACCCGAGCGAAGGCCCAGGCCTGATGTTCGTCAGCCTGCCATTCGCCTTCGGTAACGTAGCGTTCGGCCAGTTGATGGGCGTAGTGTTCTTCGTACTGGTGGCGATTGCGGCCTGGAGTTCGGCGATTTCCCTGCTCGAACCGATGGTGGCTTACCTGGTTGAGCGCACGAAAATCAGCCGCGCCTGGGTCACCTTCTGGCTGGCATTCACCTGCTGGTTCGTCGGCCTGGGTACCGTGTTTTCTTTCAATATCTGGAAGGAAGCCAAGTTTTTCGTGAACGAAGGCGGGATGTTCCATCTCTACCAATGGGGGGCGGCCGGAGGCCTGGACTTCTTTGGTGTGATCGACTTCTTCACCTCGCGGATCATGCTGCCACTCGGTGGTTTGTGTTTCGTGGTGTTTGCGGGCTGGGTGATGGGGCGTGAAGCGGTGCGCGACGAGTTGTCGATCCGCAGCCCAGTACTGTTCGCCCTGTCCCTGTTTTTGATGCGCTATGTGGCGCCCATCGGCATTCTTGTAGTGTTTGCCGCACAGCTGTGGAAGTAACGCTGACATGACGACACACATTCAACGTTCGGCCCTGCTGCCGTATCCGGCGCAAGCGCTTTACGACCTGGTCAACGACGTGGCCCGCTATCCGGAATTCCTGCCGTGGTGCTCATCGACCGAAATTCTGGAAAGCTCTCCCGAGTTCATGCGCGCCAGCGTCGGTGTGGCCAAGGGTGGGCTTAGTCAGCATTTCGTAACGCGTAATACCCTGGTGCCCGGGCGTTCGATCGAAATGAACCTCGAGGAAGGTCCGTTCAGCCAGTTGCACGGCGTCTGGGTGTTCAAACCGTTGGGCGAGAAGGCCTGCAAGATCAGTCTGGACTTGTCGTTCGACTACTCGGGGCCGCTGGTGCGTGCGACGTTGGGGCCTTTGTTTAATCAGGCGGCGAATACGTTGATGGACGCGTTCTGCCAGCGCGCGAAGCAAATGCATGGTTGAGGCCGTGATCAAGGTCGAGGTGGTGTATGCCGCCGTTGATCGTCAGGTGCTGCTGAGCGTAACGGTGCCGGTGGGCGCGACGGTGCGGGATGCGTTGTTCAAATCGGGCCTGAATGGCGAATTCCCGGAGCTGGATCTGGGCAGTTGTCCGGTCGGGATCTTTGGCAAAGTGATCGCTGATCCGGCCATTCGCCAGGTTCAGGAAGGGGATCGCATCGAGGTTTACCGGCCGTTGCTCGCCGATCCAAAAGAAGTTCGGCGGTTGCGTGCAGCCAAGGCGGCCGAGGCCAAAGCCCGGAATCAGTGATTCGATTAAACGCCAGACAATAAAAACCCCGGACATGCCGGGGTTTTTATTGCGTCGCAAATTATTGCGGCGAGGTTTCCAGCGGTTCTGGAGTCGGGACCGGGACAGTTTCTACGTTGTCCACGTCCTTCTGGATCTGGTCCAGCAGCGAGCCTGGCTTGACCGGTTTTTCTGGCTTCGGCTTCTCGGCGTTTCCTGCCGGCGCGGTCACGGTAGTGCCGCTGTCCTTGCCGAGAATGGCCTCGTCGCGGCTCACGCCTGGCATGAAATCGCCAGAGAGGCTGACAAGTTGGTCATTTGGGTTGAAGATAACGCTAATGCGTTCCTGTTGGCGTTCACCGCCACCGGGTTGCAGGCTATACAGGTAATCCCAGCGATCGGCATGGAACGTGTCGGTCAACAGAGGGTTGCCCATGATAAACCGTACTTGCCGACGGGTCATTCCCGGGCGCAACTGGTCTATCATGTCCTGCGTGACGACATTGCCCTGCTGGATGTCGATTTTGTAAACCCCGGGGAATGAACAACCGGCGAGTGCGAGCAGTCCCACAAAGGTGAAACTGGTTAGCAAGAGCTTGGTGTTTTGCATCGGTGGGCGACTTCCACTATCTTGGCTGGGACAACGTAAACGCCGATCATACCCGCATTAAGAGAAGCTGCGAAGCAGCATCGCGAGAAAGCTGACCATGGTTGAAAATAGCGAACTACGCAAAGCCGGCCTCAAAGTGACCCTTCCACGGGTCAAAATTCTGCAAATGCTCGATTCCGCCGAGCAACGCCACATGAGTGCCGAGGACGTCTACAAAGCACTGATGGAGGCTGGTGAGGACGTCGGTCTGGCCACGGTTTACCGTGTTCTGACCCAGTTCGAGGCAGCTGGCCTTGTGGTGCGGCACAACTTCGACGGAGGCCATGCGGTCTTCGAACTGGACGACGGCAAGCATCACGACCATATGGTCAACGTCGAGACCAGTGAAGTGATCGAATTCTTCGACGAAGAAATCGAGCGGCTGCAGAAAGCAATCGTCGACAAGTATGGCTTCGAGATGGTCGATCACAATCTTGTACTGTACGTGCGCAAGAAAAAGTAAGCATGTCGCGCGAACTTCAGGTTCGCGAAACGAACGAAGGCGACCTCAGGGTCGCCTTCGTGCTTTCTGCCCTTCTTAGATTTTCGCGGTAACAACCATTTTCTTCGCGTGAGCCAGGGACTCCTTGGTGAGGTCGATGCCGCCGAGCATCCGTGCCACTTCTTCGACACGATCATTCTTGCTCAGCTTGGAGACGGCTGTGTGCGTGGCATCTTCACCGCGGACCTTGTGCACAAATAGATGTTGATGCCCCTGCGCCGCCACTTGCGGCAAGTGCGTCACGGTCAGAACCTGCCCGCGCTCCCCGAGGCGTCGCAGCAACTGGCCGACAATCTCGGCGGTCGGGCCGCCAATACCTACGTCCACTTCGTCGAACACCAGCGTCGGTACGCGGGAGGTCTGTGCGGTGATCACCTGAATCGCCAGGCTTATACGCGACAGCTCGCCCCCCGATGCCACTTTTGCCAGGGCTTTCAGCGGTTGCCCTGGGTTGGCGCTCACCAGCAGTTCCACTTGTTCTAGCCCGTTGGGCAGCAGTTCATCGCTGCTGTTGGGGCGCAGTTCGATGGTGAAGCGGCCGCCGGGCATGCCCAGGCGCTGGATTTCCTGCTCCACGGCGCTGGCCAGGCTGCTCGATGCTTGATGGCGCAGGTCGCTCAATTCCCGAGCCTTCTCCTGATAATGACGGGCGTAGGAGGCCAGCTCATCGCCCAGGCGTTCGATGGATTCATCGTTGGCATTCAGGGTTTCGATTTCGTCGAGTAGCTTCTGTTGCATCTCGGCGACCTCGGTCGGCTGGATGCGGTGTTTGCGAGCCAGGGTGTAGATCGCATCGAGGCGCTCTTCCAGGTATTGAAGGCGTGCCGGGTCTGCGTCGAAATTGTCGAGAAAACGGTTCAATTCGCCCACCGCTTCTTCAACCTGAATCTGCGCGCTGGTCAGCAGGTTGCTGGCTTCACCCAGGGCGCCGATCGAATTGTTCACGCTCGATAGGCGATTGAGGCTGGCGGTCAGTGCGTTCAATACATTGCCGGAATCACTTTCGCTGCATTGTTCGACCACTTGCCGACAAATGCCCAGCAAGGTTTCGGCGTTGGTCAGGTTCTTGTGTTCCTGCTCCAGTTGCTCCAGCTCGCTTTCGCCGAGGCCGAGGTTTTCCAGTTCTTCGAGTTGATAGCTGAGCAACTGATGACGAGCGCGCTGTTCGTCGCCGGAGTTGGAGAGGCGTTCCAGCTCCTGACGGGTCTGGCGCCAGCGTTGGGCGGCCAGTTGCACCTGACGGGCAAGGTCCGTGGCGCCGGCGTACTCGTCGAGCAGGCGGCGATGGGTATCGGTTTTGAGCAGGGATTGGTGTTCGTGCTGGCTGTGGATATCGATCAGCAACTCGCCCAGGGCCTTCAGGTCGCCGAGAGGGCAGGGGGTGCCATTGATATAGCCGCGCGAACGCCCTTCAGCAGTGATCACGCGGCGCAGAATGCACGGGCCGTCGTTCTCGAGGTCGCGTTCGGCCAGCCAGGCGCTGGCTTCAGGGATGTCGATCAGGTCGAAGGTGGCCAGGATGTCGGCCTTGTCGGCCCCCGGGCGGACTACGCCGCTGTCGGCGCGATCGCCCAGGGTCAGACCGAGGGCGTCGAGCATGATCGACTTGCCGGCGCCGGTTTCTCCTGTGATCACGCTCATCCCGCGATCGAGTTCGAGATCGAGATGTTCAACGATGGCGTAGTTGTGTACGGACAGGTGCACCAGCATGAAGGCCGCTCCCAGGCTTTAGGTCTGGTTATTTATACAGTGTTTTGTTTCTGGCTGACAATGCCCCCGCTTAGGTCGATTTGCTTGATTGAAAGAAATCCTTAGCGCGCCTGGGAATGACAAAGCAGTTGTTTTTTGTAGGGTTAATCATCGGATAGCCCTTGAAGCTGAATTTTGCGACCCCATATACCGGGGCAGAAGCGTGAGTTGAGCTCGCGGACGATATTGGAAGGAGAAATCTATGGCTGACGAACAGACAGTGGATACGCAAAATCTAGACGCCAACCAGACCCCCGAGGCTTCGGGTGAAGACCTGGCGGCTCGTGTACAACTGCTCGAAGAGCAATTGGCTGGTGCGCAGGATCAGGCTTTGCGTGTAGCCGCCGATCTGCAGAACGTCCGCCGTCGTGCCGATCAGGACGTTGAAAAGGCTCACAAGTTCGCCCTGGAAAAATTCGCAGGCGACCTGCTGCCGATCATTGACAGCCTGGAGCGCGGCCTGGAGCTGTCCAGCCCTGACGACGAAAACATTCGTTCGATGCGCGAAGGGATCGAGCTGACCCTGAAAATGTTCCAGGACACCCTGAAGCGCTATCACCTGGAAGCCATCGATCCTGAAGGCGAACCTTTCAATGCCTCGCATCATCAGGCGATGGCCATGCAGGAAAGCGCCGACGTCGAGCCAAACAGCGTGCTCAAGGTGTTTCAGAAGGGCTATCAGCTCCACGGTCGCCTGCTGCGCCCGGCCATGGTCGTGGTCAGCAAGGCACCTGCACCGGTTTCGCCTTCGATTGACGAGCAGGCTTGAAATTAGCCGCAAGGCCCCCATTTAGAAGTCAAGCGTTTAAGTGCTACCGCAGTCAGCCACCACTACTGCGGCATCCAAATCCAAAGTTTCGGGAGAGTGAACATGGGCAAAATTATCGGTATCGACCTGGGGACTACCAACTCCTGCGTCTCCGTGCTGGAAAACGGCAAGGCCAAAGTTATTGAAAACGCTGAAGGCGCGCGTACCACGCCGTCGATCATCGCTTATGCCAACGATGGCGAAATCCTGGTTGGCCAGTCGGCCAAGCGTCAGGCAGTGACCAATCCGCATAACACCCTGTACGCGGTGAAGCGTCTGATCGGTCGTCGTTTCGACGAAGAAGTCGTACAGAAAGACATCCAGATGGTCCCTTACAAGATCGTCAAGGCTGACAACAGCGACGCCTGGGTTGAAGTGAACGGCCAGAAAATGGCACCGCCACAAATCTCGGCTGAAATTCTGAAGAAAATGAAGAAGACCGCCGAAGACTACCTCGGCGAGCCTGTGACCGAAGCGGTGATCACCGTTCCGGCCTACTTCAACGACAGCCAGCGTCAAGCCACCAAAGACGCCGGCCGCATCGCGGGCCTGGACGTAAAACGCATCATCAACGAACCAACCGCAGCCGCACTGGCCTACGGTATGGACAAGGCCAAGGGCGATCACACTGTGATCGTTTACGACCTGGGTGGTGGTACTTTCGACGTTTCCGTTATCGAGATCGCTGAAGTCGATGGCGAGCACCAGTTCGAAGTGTTGGCCACCAACGGCGACACCTTCCTGGGCGGTGAAGACTTTGACATTCGCCTGATCGACTACCTCGTCGACGAATTCAAGAAAGAAAGCGGCATGAACCTCAAGGGTGATCCGCTGGCCATGCAGCGCCTGAAAGAAGCTGCCGAGAAAGCCAAGATCGAACTGTCCTCGAGCCAGTCGACCGACGTGAACCTGCCGTACATCACTGCAGACGCTACCGGTCCTAAGCACTTGAACGTGAAAATCTCCCGCGCCAAGCTCGAAGCGCTGGTGGAAGACCTGGTTCAGCGCACCATCGAACCTTGCCGCATCGCGATGAAAGACGCCGGTATCGATGTCAGCAAGATCGACGACGTGATTCTGGTCGGCGGTCAGACCCGTATGCCAATGGTGCAGAAAGCTGTTTCCGACTTCTTCGGTAAAGAAGCTCGTAAAGACGTTAACCCGGACGAAGCTGTTGCCATGGGTGCTGCGATCCAGGGCGCTGTATTGGCCGGCGACGTGAAAGACGTTCTGCTGCTCGACGTCAGCCCGCTGACCCTGGGTATCGAAACCATGGGGGGCGTGATGACTGCGCTGATCGAGAAAAACACCACGATTCCTACCAAGAAATCGCAAGTGTTCTCGACCGCTGACGACAACCAGAGCGCTGTGACCATTCACGTGCTGCAAGGTGAGCGTAAGCAAGCCGCACAGAACAAGTCCCTGGGCAAGTTCGACCTGGCCGAGATTCCACCGGCTCCACGTGGCGTGCCACAAATCGAAGTGACCTTCGACATCGACGCCAACGGCATTCTGCACGTAGGCGCCAAAGACAAGGCTACCGGCAAGACTCAGTCGATCGTGATCAAGGCCAACTCCGGTCTGTCCGAGGACGAAATTCAGCAGATGGTTCGCGACGCTGAACTGAATGCTGAAGAAGACCGCAAGTTTGAAGAGCTGGCGAGCGCTCGCAACCAGGGCGACGCGCTGGTTCACTCGACTCGCAAAATGGTCGCTGATGCTGGCGACAAGGTGAGCGCTGAAGAGAAGACTGCAATCGAAGCGGCAGTCGTTGCCCTGGAAGCCGCTGTTAAAGGCGACGACAAGGCTGCGATCGAAGCCAAGGTTGAAGAGCTGTCCAAGGTCTCCGCGCCAGTGGCTCAGAAAATGTATGCCGAGCAGGCTCAGCCAGCTGAAGGCGCGGCACCGAAAGGCGAAGCGGCTGAAAAAGCTGACGACGTCGTCGACGCTGAGTTCGAAGAAGTTAAAGACCACAAGTAAGTTGTTGGTCGCCCGGTTGACTGCCTTCAGGCGGTGACTGGTAGGATGTCGCCGCGCGGGAGCTTGCTCCCGCGTTGGCGTGTCTGGAGTTAGCGAATTTTTACAGCATGCGACAACGCTCGCGTGTTGGTGGCATGGCCGGGGATGCTCCTGCTTTCCGCGCCGAAAGTGCCGCATCGAATCAAAGACCAGGATCGTTGAATTGACGTGAGTTGGGTCCGGGCCTGTATTGGGGCTCAACGAGTTTGACGAGGCTCAGGAGAGGTTTGTCGAACGTCCTTAAGAGTGCAAAGACTTATGGCAAAGCGTGACTATTACGAAGTATTGGGTGTTGAGCGTGGCTCAAGCGAAGCAGACCTGAAAAAGGCCTACCGCCGCCTGGCGATGAAGCACCACCCGGACCGTAATCCCGATGACAAAGCGTCGGAAGATATGTTCAAGGAGGCCAACGAGGCCTACGAAGTGCTGTCCGATTCCAGCAAGCGCGCGGCCTATGACCAATACGGTCATGCCGGTGTCGACCCGAGCATGGGTGGCGGCGGTGCCGGTTTTGGTGGCCAGAACTTCTCCGATATCTTTGGCGATGTCTTC
Source organism: Pseudomonas sp. GW821-FHT03E01 (assembly GCF_059420765.1). Lineage (NCBI taxonomy): Bacteria > Pseudomonadati > Pseudomonadota > Gammaproteobacteria > Pseudomonadales > Pseudomonadaceae > Pseudomonas > Pseudomonas sp. GW821-FHT03E01. Next base: position 80,978 of record NZ_JBWKUI010000012.1, read on the forward strand.
AGTGACTTCTTCGGTGGCGGTCGCGGCGGCTCCCGTGGCGGCGCGCAGCGTGGCAGCGACCTGCGTTACACGCTGGAGTTGAACCTGGAAGAAGCGGTGCGCGGCACAACCGTGAATATCCGTGTTCCGACACTGGTCAACTGCAAGCCGTGTGACGGCTCGGGTGCCAAGAAAGGCTCCTCGCCGGTCACCTGCCCGACGTGTGGCGGTATCGGTCAGGTACGCATGCAGCAAGGCTTCTTCTCGGTGCAGCAGACCTGCCCGCGTTGCCATGGCCAGGGCAAGATCATTTCCGATCCGTGCGATTCCTGCCACGGCGAAGGTCGTGTCGAAGAGTACAAGACGCTTTCCGTCAAAGTGCCGGCCGGTGTCGATACCGGTGACCGTATTCGTCTGTCCGGCGAAGGCGAAGCAGGCGCGCAGGGTGGTCCGACCGGCGATCTGTACGTGGTGATCAATGTGCGTGAGCACGCGATCTTCCAGCGTGATGGCAAGCACCTGTTCTGCGAAGTGCCGATCAGCTTCGTCGACGCAGCGTTGGGCGGCGAGCTGGAGATTCCGACCCTTGATGGTCGGGTCAAGCTGAAGATCCCTGAGGGGACTCAGACCGGCAAGCAGTTCCGTGTTCGCGGCAAAGGCGTTGCGCCGGTGCGTGGCGGCGGCGCTGGCGACCTGATGTGCCGTGTGGCGGTCGAAACCCCGGTCAACCTGGGTCGTCGCCAGCGCGAATTGCTGGAAGAGTTCCGCAGCTCCCTGGCGGACGACAACAGTCATTCGCCGAAAACCACTGGTTGGTTCGAAGGCGTGAAGCGCTTCTTCGGCGATTTGTAAGGAGTGAGCATGCGACGTATAGCTGTGATGGGCGCCGCCGGCCGCATGGGCAAGATCCTGGTCGAGGCGGTGCAGCAGCGCGCGCCGCTGACCGGTCTGACCGCCGCCATCGTGCGTCCCGGCAGTACGCTGATTGGCGTGGATGCCGGTGAGCTGGCCTCGTTGGGGCGTATTGGTGTGCCGCTGTCCGGTAGTCTGGATTCGGTGGCTGATGAGTTCGACGTGCTGATCGACTTCACGCTCCCGGAAGTCATGCTGAAAAACCTGGCTTTCTGCCGTAAGGCGGGCAAGGCCATGGTGATCGGCACGACGGGGCTGGACGCCGCGCAGAAGCAGTTGCTGGCCGAGGCGGGCAAGGATATTTCTATCGTGTTCGCGGCCAATTTCAGCGTCGGTGTAAACCTGTCGCTGAAGCTGCTCGACATGGCTGCGCGCGTGCTGGGTGATGATGCGGATATCGAAATCATCGAGGCTCACCATCGGCACAAGATCGATGCGCCTTCGGGCACGGCGCTGCGCATGGGTGAAGTAATCGCCAATGCGCTGGATCGTGATCTGCAGAAGGTTGCGGTCTATGGACGTGAAGGTCACACCGGTGCGCGTGAGCGTGAAACGATCGGCTTTGCCACTGTTCGCGGTGGTGATGTGGTCGGTGATCATACGGTGCTGTTCGCCTGCGAGGGCGAGCGACTTGAAATCACGCACAAGGCATCCAGTCGTATGACCTTCGCCAAGGGGGCGGTACGTGCGGCTTTGTGGCTGGACGGTCGTGAGCCAGGCCTCTACGACATGCAAGACGTGCTCGACCTGCGTTAAGATGCAGCCGAAACCGGGTTCAAACATAGCCTTTGAGCCCGGTTTTAAACCGCCAAGCGACGTCCTGTCGCATTCTCCGGCCTTTAGGGCTCATTGGCGGTAGACCAAAAATGCCTTTTTCTGTAAGCTACAGCTTTAGTGTGTCCACTAAAAGCGCGCAGAATAATTCGATGAAGAAGCGGGGTGACGTGTCCATACGTCACTCCGCTTTTTTACAACCTGCGATCGCCCTTTCAGGCTTTATTTACGGGAGGTCTTCTTGACTAAGCCAGCCATACTCGCCCTTGCTGATGGCAGCATTTTTCGCGGCGAAGCCATTGGAGCCGACGGACAAACCGTTGGTGAGGTGGTGTTCAACACCGCAATGACCGGCTATCAGGAAATCCTTACCGATCCTTCCTACGCCCAACAGATCGTTACCCTGACTTACCCGCACATCGGCAACACTGGTACTACGCCGGAAGACGCCGAGTCCGATCGCGTCTGGTCCGCTGGCCTGGTCATCCGTGACCTGCCACTGGTTGCGAGCAACTGGCGCAACACGATGTCTCTGTCCGACTACCTGAAAGCCAATAATGTCGTGGCTATCGCCGGTATCGACACTCGCCGCCTGACACGCATCCTGCGTGAGAAAGGCGCGCAGAACGGCTGCATCATGGCCGGTGACAACATTTCCGAAGAAGCCGCCATCGCCGCTGCCCAGGGCTTCCCTGGCCTCAAGGGCATGGACCTGGCGAAAGTCGTCAGCACCAAAGAGAAGTACGAGTGGCGCTCGACTGTCTGGGACTTGAAGACCGACAGCCACGCGACCATCGACGCTTCCGATCTGCCATACCATGTGGTTGCCTACGACTACGGCGTCAAGCTGAACATCCTGCGCATGCTGGTCGAGCGCGGTTGCCGCGTGACCGTGGTGCCAGCTCAAACGCCGGCGGCTGACGTTCTGGCTCTGAAGCCGGACGGCGTGTTCCTGTCCAACGGCCCGGGTGACCCTGAGCCATGCGACTACGCGATCCAGGCCATTAAAGACGTGCTGGAAACCGAGATCCCGGTATTCGGTATCTGCCTCGGCCACCAACTGCTGGCTCTGGCCTCCGGCGCCAAGACCCTGAAAATGGGCCACGGCCACCACGGTGCAAACCACCCGGTTCAGGATCTGGACAGCGGTGTGGTGATGATCACCAGCCAGAACCACGGTTTTGCGGTAGACGAAGCGACCCTGCCAGGCAACGTTCGGGCGATCCACAAATCGCTGTTCGACGGCACCCTGCAAGGTATCGAGCGTACCGACAAGAGCGCCTTCAGCTTCCAGGGTCACCCTGAAGCCAGCCCTGGCCCGAACGACGTAGCGCCACTGTTTGATCGCTTCATCAACGAAATGGCCAAGCGACGCTGATCGCTCGCCCTGATGTAGCGAAGCTTGGGGGCGGTCCCGAAACCGGCGGCCCCCTCAAGGCTTCAGAGATTGAACAAGACGGCTTGCCGACTGACCTGCGGATTTGAGTGACAACCCATGCCAAAACGTACAGACATTAAAAGCATCCTGATTCTCGGCGCTGGCCCGATCGTGATCGGCCAGGCCTGCGAATTCGACTACTCCGGCGCCCAGGCCTGTAAAGCCCTGCGCGAGGAGGGTTACCGCGTCATCCTGGTGAACTCCAACCCGGCGACCATCATGACCGACCCGGCCATGGCCGACGCCACCTACATCGAACCGATCAAGTGGCAGACCGTTGCCAAGATCATCGAGAAAGAGCGTCCGGACGCGCTGCTGCCGACCATGGGTGGCCAGACCGCCCTGAACTGCGCCCTGGACCTGGAGCGCGAAGGCGTTCTGGAGAAGTTCGGCGTAGAGATGATCGGCGCCAACGCTGACACCATCGACAAGGCTGAAGACCGTTCGCGCTTCGACAAGGCGATGAAATCCATCGGTCTGGACTGCCCGCGTTCGGGTATCGCCCATAGCATGGAAGAGGCCAACGCGGTTCTCGATCGTCTGGGCTTCCCGTGCATCATTCGTCCGTCCTTCACCATGGGCGGCACCGGTGGCGGTATCGCTTACAACCGTGAAGAATTCGAAGAAATCTGCGCCCGCGGTCTGGATCTGTCGCCGACCAAAGAGCTGCTGATCGACGAATCGCTGATTGGCTGGAAAGAATACGAGATGGAAGTTGTCCGCGATAAAAAGGACAACTGCATCATCGTCTGCTCCATCGAAAACTTCGACCCGATGGGCGTGCACACCGGTGACTCGATCACGGTTGCACCCGCACAGACCCTGACCGACAAGGAATACCAGATCCTGCGTAACGCCTCTCTGGCGGTACTGCGCGAGATCGGCGTGGAAACCGGCGGCTCCAACGTCCAGTTCGGCATCTGCCCGAACACTGGTCGCATGGTGGTCATCGAGATGAACCCGCGGGTATCCCGTTCCTCGGCCCTGGCATCGAAAGCCACCGGTTTCCCGATCGCCAAGGTCGCGGCGAAACTGGCCGTCGGTTACACCCTCGACGAACTGTCGAACGACATCACCGGCGGCAAGACCCCGGCGTCCTTCGAGCCGTCCATCGACTACGTCGTCACCAAACTGCCACGCTTTGCCTTCGAGAAATTCCCGAAAGCCGACGCACGCCTGACCACTCAAATGAAGTCGGTCGGTGAGGTCATGGCCATCGGCCGGACCTTCCAGGAATCCCTGCAGAAAGCTCTGCGCGGTCTGGAAGTGGGTGTTTGCGGCCTGGACGAGAAGCTCGACCTGAGCAACCCGGAAAGCATGAGCATCCTCAAGCGCGAACTGACCGTGCCGGGTGCCGAGCGTATCTGGTACGTGGCTGACGCGTTCCGCGCGGGCCTGTCGGTCGAAGACATCTTCGGCATGAACATGATCGACCCGTGGTTCCTGGTGCAGATCGAAGATCTGATCAAGGAAGAAGAGAAGGTCAAGACCCTGGGTCTGTCCGCTATCGACCGCGACCTGATGTTCCGCCTCAAGCGTAAAGGCTTCTCCGATCAACGTCTGGCCAAGCTGCTGGGCGTCACCGAGAAGAACCTGCGTACCCATCGTCACAAGCTGGAAGTGTTCCCGGTCTACAAGCGCGTCGACACCTGCGCCGCCGAGTTCGCCACCGACACCGCGTACCTGTACTCGACTTACGAGGAAGAGTGCGAAGCTGCGCCGTCGGGCCGTGACAAGATCATGATCCTGGGTGGCGGTCCAAACCGCATCGGCCAGGGCATCGAGTTCGACTATTGCTGCGTACACGCAGCACTGGCCCTGCGCGATGACGGGTACGAGACCATCATGGTCAACTGCAACCCGGAAACCGTTTCCACCGACTACGACACCTCCGATCGTCTGTACTTCGAACCAGTGACCCTGGAAGACGTGCTGGAAATCGTCCGCGTCGAGAAGCCAAAAGGCGTGATCGTTCAGTACGGCGGTCAGACCCCGCTGAAACTGGCCCGTGCCCTGGAAGCCGCCGGCGTGCCGATCATCGGCACCAGTCCTGACGCCATCGACCGCGCCGAAGACCGTGAGCGCTTCCAGCAGATGGTTGAGCGTCTGAACCTGCGTCAGCCGCCTAACGCCACCGTGCGCAGCGAAGATGAAGCGATTCGTGCTGCCGCCAAAATCGGTTACCCGCTGGTGGTTCGTCCGTCCTACGTACTGGGCGGGCGTGCGATGGAAATCGTTTACGAAGAGGAAGAACTCAAGCGCTACCTGCGTGAAGCGGTTCAAGTGTCCAACGACAGCCCGGTGCTGCTGGACCACTTCCTCAACTGCGCGATCGAAATGGACGTGGATGCGGTCTGCGACGGCACCGACGTGGTGATCGGCGCGATCATGCAGCACATTGAGCAGGCCGGCGTTCACTCCGGTGACTCCGCGTGCTCCCTGCCGCCGTATTCGCTGCCTGCACATATCCAGGACGAGATGCGCGAACAGGTCAAGAAAATGGCCCTGGAACTGGGCGTGGTCGGCCTGATGAACGTTCAGTTGGCGCTGCAAGGCGAAGACATCTACGTCATCGAAGTCAACCCGCGTGCATCCCGTACCGTACCGTTCGTCTCCAAGTGCATCGGTGTGTCCCTGGCGATGGTCGCGGCTCGCGTGATGGCCGGTAAAACCCTGAAGGAAATCGGCTTCACCAAAGAAATCATTCCGAACTTCTACAGCGTGAAAGAGGCAGTGTTCCCATTCGCCAAATTCCCTGGCGTGGACCCGATCCTGGGCCCAGAGATGAAGTCCACCGGTGAAGTGATGGGCGTGGGCGACACCTTCGGCGAAGCCTTTGCCAAGGCTCAGATGGGCGCCAGTGAAGTGCTGCCAACCGGTGGTACCGCGTTCATCAGCGTGCGCGACGATGACAAGCCGCTGGTTGCAGGCGTGGCCCGTGATCTGATCAACTTGGGCTTCGAAGTGGTCGCCACTGCCGGTACTGCCAAGCTGATCGAAGCTGCAGGCCTGAAAGTGCGTCGTGTGAACAAGGTGACCGAGGGTCGTCCGCACGTGGTCGACATGATCAAGAATGACGAAGTCACTCTGATCATCAACACCACCGAAGGTCGTCAGTCGATCGCTGATTCCTACTCCATTCGTCGTAATGCCTTGCAGCACAAGATCTACTGCACCACTACTATTGCTGCTGGCGAAGCTATCTGCGAAGCGTTGAAGTTCGGTCCTGAGAAGACCGTGCGCCGCTTGCAGGATCTACACGCAGGATTGAAGGCATGATCAAATACCCAATGACCGTCAAGGGCGCTAAAGCCCTGGAAGAAGAACACGCTCATCTGACCAAGGTCGTTCGTCCGAAACTCAGTCAGGACATCGGTACGGCCCGTGAGTTGGGTGACTTGAAGGAAAACGCCGAATACCACGCTGCTCGCGAGCAGCAGGGGATGGTCGAGGCGCGGATTCGTGACATTGAAGGCCGCATGCAAAACGCTGTGGTCATCGACGTAACGACCATCGAGCACACCGGCAAGGTGATTTTCGGCACCACCGTCGAAATCGCCAATGTCGAGACCGATGAAAGCGTGACTTACCAGATCGTTGGTGAGGATGAAGCAGACATCAAGCTCGGCAAGATCTCCGTCGGTTCGCCGATCGCCCGTGCCTTGATCGCCAAGGAAGAGGGTGATGTGGTGGCGGTCAAAACGCCGGGTGGCGTTATCGAGTATGAGATTGTCGAAGTTCGCCACATCTGAAAGAAGGCGCCCGCTACGTGCGGGTGCCATGCTTTGGCAGCTGACCCAGATGCTCTGGGTTGGCGGCTTGTGGTTGTTGCACATCGGTCTGCTGCCGGTGCTGGGGCAAATAGGCCTGGCGCCGCTGCTGATCGACGAAATTGCAGGTGCGCTGAATACGCTGATGGTGGGATTCGCCACAGCGAGTGTGATTTTTCAGGCTTTGGTGCTGGTACAGGCCGAGGGTCTTGCCAGTCTATGGCGGGATATTCGCGGGCAACTGCTGCTGATGGCGCTGTATGGGTGCGCGATGTATTTCGCAGTACGCTTCGGTTGGCCGCAGGCGCTGCATTGGCAGTTGTTCAGCTATCTTGTCCTGGGGTTTTCCGGGCTGGTGCTGGTGATGCAGCCGGTGCCTGGATGGAGTGTCAGGGTGCGCGAAGCACACCCTTGACCCTTGCCATCACTTGAAGCGATGGACGTTCGACAACTGCTTGTTGACGCTGAAGTTCTTGCGATAAATCAGTGCCATCTTGCCGATGACCTGAACCAGATCGGCTTTGCCGGCCTTGCAGAGTTCTGCAATGGCTGCCAGGCGCGATTCGCGATCGAGGATGTTGAGCTTGATTTTGATCAGCTCGTGATCCGCCAAAGCGCGTTCAAGTTCGGCTAACACACCTTCAGTCAAGCCGTTGTCAGCCACAATCAAAACTGGTTTCAGATGGTGGCCAATGGACTTGTACTGTTTCTTCTGCTCTTGAGTGAGCGGCATAATCTGACCCTTTCGTCTGGATTCTGTAAAATGGCGGCCATTTTACCCGAGGGCTCGTGGATCCGCCCAATTAATCACGACCCTTATCATCGAGGTGCCCAATGGCGCGTTCCAAGACAAGCCTTGGTTGGCTGAAAAGACATGTCAACGATCCCTATGTGAAGCAGGCGCAAAAGGATGGCTACCGCTCGCGTGCGAGTTACAAACTTCTGGAGGTCCAGGAGAAATACAAGCTGATCCGTCCCGGCATGAGCGTTGTCGACCTGGGTGCGGCGCCCGGCGGATGGTCGCAGGTGACTAGTCGTCTGATTGGTGGTCAGGGGCGACTGATTGCCTCGGACATTCTGGAAATGGACAGCATTCCGGACGTGACTTTCATTCAGGGGGACTTCACCGAGGACGAAGTGCTCACGCGGATCCTTGAAGCTGTGGGTAATTCGCAGGTGGACCTTGTGATTTCCGATATGGCCCCCAATATGAGTGGTACGCCTGAAGTGGACATGCCAAAAGCCATGTTTCTTTGCGAGCTGGCGCTTGATTTGGCGGAACGGATACTCAAGCCGGGTGGTAATTTTGTGATCAAGATTTTTCAGGGCGAAGGGTTTGATGTTTACCTGAAGGATGCTCGTCGGAAATTCGACAAGATCCAGATGATCAAGCCAGACTCTTCCCGTGACAGTTCCCGCGAGCAATACATGTTGGCTTGGGGTTACCGCGGGCGTAGTGAGTAAAACGAGGTTTTTTGGCGGGGTGATAGGTTTTTCATATTTCGCCCCGCGTGCATTAGCGAATATTGTGTAGAAAGTGTTTCACAAAGGGTTACAGACGGCGCCTGCCAGAGCCGTAGGTAATGTAGTAAGTTAGGCCGGTGAATATCATGCGAAGCGCGCGCCATTAGCGGAGCTTGCTTCAGAGGGTAGTTAATTGAACGATATGGCAAAGAATCTGATCCTGTGGTTGATCATCGCAGCTGTCCTGGTGACGGTGATGAACAACTTCTCCAGCCCTAACGAGCCGCAGACCCTCAACTATTCCGACTTCATCCAGCAGGTCAAGGATGGCAAGGTCGAGCGCGTAGCGGTTGATGGCTACGTGATTACAGGCAAGCGCAACGATGGCGACAGCTTCAAGACCATCCGTCCGGCAATCCAGGACAACGGTCTGATCGGCGACCTCGTGGATAACCACGTTGTGGTCGAAGGCAAGCAACCTGAGCAGCAAAGTATCTGGACTCAACTCCTGGTCGCAAGCTTCCCGATCCTGGTGATCATCGCCGTCTTCATGTTCTTCATGCGGCAGATGCAGGGCGGTGCCGGTGGCAAGGGTGGGCCGATGAGTTTCGGCAAGAGCAAGGCGCGCCTGCTCTCCGAAGATCAGGTGAAAACCACCCTGGCTGACGTTGCAGGTTGTGACGAAGCCAAGGAAGAAGTCGGCGAGCTGGTCGAGTTCCTGCGTGATCCGGGCAAGTTCCAGCGCCTGGGCGGTCGCATTCCTCGCGGCGTGCTGATGGTTGGTCCTCCGGGTACAGGTAAAACCTTGCTGGCCAAGGCGATTGCCGGCGAAGCCAAAGTACCGTTCTTTACTATTTCCGGTTCCGATTTCGTCGAAATGTTCGTCGGCGTCGGTGCCAGCCGTGTCCGTGACATGTTCGAGCAGGCGAAGAAGCATGCGCCATGCATCATCTTCATCGATGAAATCGACGCCGTCGGTCGCCACCGTGGTGCCGGCATGGGTGGTGGTCACGATGAGCGCGAGCAGACCCTCAACCAGTTGCTGGTAGAGATGGACGGCTTCGAAATGAATGACGGCATCATCGTCATCGCCGCGACCAACCGTCCGGACGTACTGGACCCTGCGTTGCTGCGTCCGGGCCGCTTCGACCGTCAAGTCGTGGTTGGCCTGCCGGACATCCGTGGACGCGAGCAGATTCTCAAGGTCCACATGCGCAAAGTGCCGATGGGTGACGACGTCGCTCCGGCCGTGATCGCTCGTGGTACTCCTGGTTTCTCCGGTGCCGACCTGGCCAACCTGGTGAACGAGGCTTCGTTGTTTGCGGCTCGTGCCGGCAAGCGCATCGTCGAGATGAAAGAGTTCGAACTGGCCAAAGACAAGATCATGATGGGGGCCGAGCGCAAATCCATGGTCATGTCCGAGAAAGAAAAGCAGAACACTGCTTATCACGAAGCCGGCCACGCTATCGTCGGTCGCGTCGTGCCTGAGCATGACCCGGTCTACAAAGTGTCGATCATTCCGCGCGGTCGCGCACTTGGTGTGACCATGTTCCTGCCGGAAGAAGATCGCTACAGTCTGTCCAAGCGTGCACTGATCAGCCAGATCTGCTCGCTGTACGGCGGTCGTATCGCTGAAGAGATGACCCTGGGCTTCGATGGCGTCACCACCGGTGCGTCCAACGACATCATGCGTGCCAGCCAGATAGCACGAAACATGGTGACCAAGTGGGGGTTGTCGGAAAAACTCGGTCCATTGATGTACGCCGAAGAAGAGGGCGAAGTGTTCCTCGGTCGTGGCGGCGGTGGTCAGCATGCCAGTTTCTCTGGCGAGACGGCCAAGCTGATCGACTCCGAAGTGCGCAGCATCATTGACCAGTGCTATGGCACGGCCAAGCAGATCCTTACGGATAACCGTGACAAGCTTGATGCGATGGCGGATGCCCTGATGAAGTACGAGACGATCGATGCCGATCAGATCGATGACATCATGGCGGGTCGTACGCCTCGCGAACCTCGCGACTGGTCTGGCGGCAACGACACTTCCGGCACGCCTCCAGTGGTGCAGGATGGGCGTCCGGAAACACCTATCGGCGGCCCGGCTGCTGACGTTTAAGGTTTGAAATGACTTCTGTTCAGTCCTCGACCCGGTTGCCTTGCGGCAACCGGGTTCTTGATTTGGCCCAGACGCATGTCATGGGCATTCTCAATGTCACTCCCGATTCCTTTTCCGATGGCGGCCGATACAGCCAGCTGGACGCGGCCCTGCGCCACGCCGAGGCGATGGTGGCGGCCGGTGCGACGCTGATCGACGTCGGTGGTGAATCGACCCGGCCCGGTGCCAGGGCCGTTTCGCCGCTTGAAGAGCTAGAGCGCGTAGCGCCTATCGTTGAGCGCATCAGTCGCGAACTGGATGTGATTATCTCGGTCGATACCTCCACGCCTGCCGTCATGCGTGAAACCGCAAGGCTGGGGGCGGGGTTGATCAATGACGTACGCTCGTTGCGTCGAGATGGTGCTCTGGATGCAGCGGCGGCCACCGGTTTGCCGGTGTGCCTGATGCATATGCTCGGCGAGCCGGGCGACATGCAGGACAACCCTCAGTACCAGGATGTTACGAAAGAGGTCGGCGAGTTTCTTGCCGAGCGCATGGTTCAGTGTGCCTCGGTAGGTATCCCTGCTGAGCGGATCATTCTTGATCCGGGCTTCGGCTTCGCGAAAACCCTGCAGCACAATCTAAGTTTGTTTAAGCATATGGAGGCCCTGCATGCTTTGGGGCGGCCTCTGTTGGTCGGTGTTTCGCGAAAGAGCATGATCGGCCAGGCCTTGAATCGACCTGTGGGAGAGCGTCTGCATGGTGGTCTGGCACTTGCGGCGCTGGCTTCGGTCAAAGGTGCGCGTATATTGCGCGTCCATGATGTAGCGGAAACGGTCGACGTGGTGCGGATGATTGCCGCCGTAGAATCAGCTGAATAAGAAAGATGGAGTACTTATGAGTAAGAAATACTTTGGCACCGACGGCATTCGTGGTCGGGTCGGTCAATACCCTATCACTCCTGATTTCATGCTCAAGCTTGGCTGGGCGGCAGGCATGGCATTTCGCAGCATGGGCGCCTGCAAGGTGCTCGTGGGCAAGGACACCCGTATCTCCGGTTACATGTTCGAGTCGGCGCTTGAGGCTGGGCTGACCTCGGCCGGTGCAGATGTGATGCTGTTGGGGCCAATGCCGACTCCGGCCATCGCCTATTTGACGCGGACCTTTCACGCCGAAGCCGGCATCGTGATCAGCGCTTCGCATAACCCTCATGACGACAACGGTATCAAGTTTTTCTCTGGTAAGGGCACCAAGCTCCCGGATGAAGTCGAGCTGATGATCGAAGAGCTGCTGGACACCCCGATGACCGTGGTTGAGTCGAGCAAGATCGGCAAAGTGTCGCGAATCAACGATGCCTCGGGCCGTTATATCGAATTCTGCAAGAGTAGCGTTCCCACCGGCACCAGTTTTGCCGGCCTGAAGATCGTGCTCGATTGTGCTCACGGCGCGACTTATAAAGTGGCGCCTAGCGTGTTCCGTGAGTTGGGGGCTGATGTCGTTGTGCTTTCTGCTCATCCCAACGGCCTGAACATCAATGATAATTGCGGTTCGACCCATATGGCGCCGCTGCAAGCGGCCGTGCTGGCCGAGCGCGCCGATTTGGGTATCGCCTTCGACGGTGACGGTGATCGGGTGCAGATGGTTGATCACACCGGTGCTGTCGTCGATGGTGACGAGCTGCTGTTCATCATCGCTCGCGATCTGCAAGAGCGTGGCAAGTTGCAGGGCGGTGTGGTCGGTACGCTGATGAGTAACCTGGGGCTGGAGTTGGCCCTGGCGGATCTGGCGATTCCTTTTGTGCGGGCCAACGTTGGTGACCGTTACGTCATCTCCGAGTTGCTGGAGCGCGATTGGCTGGTGGGCGGTGAAAACTCGGGGCACATTGTCTGCTTCAGTCACACCACTACCGGGGATGCGATCATTGCTGCGTTGCAGGTCTTGATGGCGCTGAAACGGCGCGCAGAAGGCCTGGCTCAGTCGCGTCAGGCGTTGCGCAAGTGCCCTCAGGTGTTGATCAATGTGCGGTTTGGCGGTGGTGTGAGCCCGCTCGAGCATCCGACCGTCAAGGAGGCCAGTGATCGTGTCACTCAAGCGATGGCGGGCCGCGGGCGCGTGTTGTTGCGCAAGTCCGGGACAGAGCCGCTGGTGCGTGTCATGGTCGAAGGCGAGGACGAAACGCAGGTTCGCGATTACGCCGAAGAGCTGGCAAAACTGGTAACTGAAGTTTCTGCCTGATTTCGGCTTGCCAGCCATGATTGTGTTGGGTAACATCTGCGCCCACTTTGACCGACGAGGTACAGCATGCGTCGCCCTATGGTAGCTGGTAACTGGAAGATGCACGGTACCCGCGCCAGCGTCGCTGAGCTGATCGACGGCCTTCGTCATCTGGCCTTGCCGAGCGGTGTTGATGTCGCGGTGTTCCCGCCTTGCTTGTATATCAATCAAGTGATTGATGGTTTGCAAGGGAAGTCGATTTCGGTCGGCGCGCAGAACTCTGCGATTGAATCCGGGCAGGGTGCGTTGACAGGTGAAATTTCACCGAGTCAGTTGGTGGATGCAGGTTGTTCCCTGGTGCTTGTCGGGCACTCTGAGCGCCGCCAGATAATGGGCGAGCTCGACGGGGCGCTGAATCGCAAATTTGCGGCAGCACAGGCATGTGGCTTGATTCCGGTGTTGTGTGTAGGGGAAACCCTCGAGCAGCGCGAAGCTGGAAAAACTCTTGAGGTTGTCGGGCGTCAGCTGGGCAGCATCATCGAGGAGCTGGGTGTTGGTGCTTTTGCAAAGGCAGTAATCGCTTACGAGCCGGTCTGGGCCATTGGTACCGGGCTGACTGCTTCGCCGCAACAGGCGCAGGATGTGCATGCAGCCATTCGCGCCCAGTTGGCGGCAGAGAATTCTGAAGTCGCACAAGGTGTGCGGCTTCTATACGGCGGCAGCGTGAAGGCGGCCAATGCGGCCGAACTGTTCGGCATGCCGGATATCGATGGGGGGCTCATTGGTGGGGCTTCCCTGAATGCAGATGAGTTCGGTGCGATTTGTCGCGCCGCGGGAAACTGAAAAAATGCTGGAAACAGTCGTAGTCGTTTTTCATCTGCTGGGTGCGTTGGGCGTAGTTGCTCTGGTATTGCTGCAGCAGGGTAAAGGTGCGGACGCTGGTGCATCTTTCGGAGCAGGTGCTTCAAATACTGTGTTCGGAAGCCAAGGTACCTCTACCTTTCTTAGTAAGTTTACTGCTATACTTGCCGCCGGTTTCTTCATGACCAGCTTGGGGTTAGGTTACTTTGCTAAAGAGAAAGCTCACCAGCTGACTCAAGTAGGTTTGCCAAACCCAGCAGTGTTGGAAGTTCCAAAGCAAAAACCGGCTTCTGATGATGTCCCGGTGCTTCAAGAGCAAAAGTCGGCTACTCCAGCGACTGACGTGCCTCCAGCTCAAGAGCAGAAGTAAGAAGAGTTTCAAACGTAGTATTGCCGAGGTGGTGGAATTGGTAGACACGCAACCTTGAGGTGGTTGTGCCCATAGGGTGTAGGGGTTCGAGTCCCCTTCTCGGTACCAATTATCAGGAGAGCCCGCTGTTGCGGGCTTTCTTGTAGGTGGAAGGTTACATTGACCCTGTCAGGGATCGGTCGTATACTTCCGCCCCAGCTTTGTCGCGGGGTGGAGCAGTCTGGTAGCTCGTCGGGCTCATAACCCGAAGGTCGTCGGTTCAAATCCGGCCCCCGCAACCAGTTTAAGGAGCCCCTTTTCAGGGGCTTTTTGTTAGCTGGACACTTTCAACGCCGCTATTCGGCGGCGTTTCAAGGATGGGCGTTTCGCCCATTTTTTTATTTTGCATAGCATGCACATACATGCACGAGGGGGTTCAGGTGTCGAGCAAGCTAGAAGAGTTGCAGGCCTTGCTGGCCCCGGTGGTCGTGGCCCTAGGCTATGAATGCTGGGGTATTGAGTTTTCGGCTCAAGGTCGCCACTCAATGTTGCGCGTTTATATCGATAAAGAAGGCGGCGTGCTGGTGGACGATTGTGCCATCGTCAGTCGCCAGATCAGCGGTGTGCTGGATGTTGAAGATCCAATTTCCGTTGAATACACCCTTGAAGTTTCCTCGCCTGGCATGGAACGCCCACTGTTCACTCTTGAGCAGTTTGCAAAATTTGCCGGTGAACAAGTGAAGATCAAGCTGCGCTCGCCTTTTGAAGGTCGACGCAACTTTCAGGGCCTTCTGCGCGGTGTAGAAGAGCAGGACGTCGTGGTGCAGGTTGAAGACCATGAGTTCCTGTTGCCGATCGATATGATCGACAAGGCCAACATTATTCCCAGTTTTGACTGAGACGCGGATCCCGCGGATCCAATGGCTTGCGAAAGGCGAGGCGTACGATGAGCAAAGAAGTACTGCTGGTTGTTGAGTCGGTATCCAATGAAAAGGGCGTACCGGCAAACGTAATTTTTGAAGCGCTGGAGCTGGCTCTGGCCACTGCTACCAAAAAGCGTTTCGAGGACGAAGTCGATCTGCGTGTGGAAATCAATCGCCACACCGGTGCTTATGAGACATTCCGTCGCTGGACGGTCGTCGAAGAAGCAGACCTGGACGATCCGGCGATCGAAACCTGGCCGAGCAAGGTTGCGCAAACGCATCCTGGCGCCAAGGTCGGTGACGTTGTCGAAGAAAAAATCGAATCCATCGAGTTCGGCCGCATTGCTGCACAGACTGCCAAGCAAGTCATCGTGCAGAAAGTTCGCGAAGCCGAGCGTGCTCAAGTCGTTGATGCCTATCGCGAGCGTCTGGGGGAAATCATCTCCGGCACCGTGAAGAAAGTCACCCGCGACAATGTGATCGTCGACCTGGGCAATAACGCAGAAGCGTTGCTGGCCCGTGAAGACATCATCTCTCGCGAAACCTTCCGGGTTGGCGTGCGTCTGCGTGCGCTGCTCAAGGAAATCCGCACCGAGAACCGCGGCCCGCAGCTGATCCTGTCGCGTACCGCGCCGGAAATGCTGATCGAGTTGTTCCGCATCGAAGTGCCGGAAATCGCTGAAGGCCTGATCGAAGTAATGGCTGCATCCCGTGACCCGGGTTCGCGTGCCAAGATCGCGGTCCGCTCCAAAGACAAACGCATCGATCCGCAAGGCGCTTGCATCGGTATGCGCGGTTCGCGCGTCCAGGCAGTGTCCGGCGAGTTGGGCGGTGAGCGTGTGGACATCGTCCTGTGGGACGATAACCCTGCTCAGTTCGTGATCAATGCAATGTCGCCGGCTGAAGTGGCGGCAATTATCGTTGACGAAGATGCCCATGCAATGGACATCGCCGTTGGCGCAGACAATCTGGCTCAGGCCATCGGTCGCGGTGGTCAGAACGTGCGTCTGGCTAGCCAGTTGACTGGCTGGACCCTGAACGTGATGACCGAATCGGACATCCAGGCTAAGCAACAAGCAGAAACCGGCGACATCCTGCGCAACTTTATCGACGAGCTGGAAGTCGACGAAGATCTGGCACAGGTGCTGGTAGATGAAGGTTTCACCAGCCTGGAAGAGATTGCCTACGTACCGTTGGAAGAAATGCTCAACATCGACGGCTTTGACGAAGAAACCGTCAACGAGCTTCGCGCTCGCGCCAAGGATCGTTTGTTGACCAAAGCCATCGCTACTGAGGAAAAGCTGGCAGACGCCCATCCGGCCGAAGACCTGCTCTCGCTTGAGGGCATGGACAAGGATTTGGCGATGGAACTGGCGGTGCGCGGCGTAATTACCCGCGAAGACCTGGCCGAGCAGTCTATTGACGACCTGCTCGACATCGACGGCATTGACGATGATCGTGCCGGCAAGTTGATCATGGCCGCCCGAGCCCACTGGTTCGAGTAATTAGGCGCGGCCTGAGGAGAGAAGTGCATGACGCAAGTCACGGTGAAACAACTGGCCGATGAGGTCAAAACACCGGTAGAGCGCCTGTTGCAGCAGATGCGTGAGGCAGGTCTGCCGCACACCGCCGCCGAAGAACATGTGACTGACAGTGAGAAGCAATCTTTGCTGACTCACTTGAAAAGCAGCCACAAGGCGAAAGTGGAAGAACCACGCAAGATCACGCTGCAGCGTAAAACCACCAGCACCCTGCGTGTTGCTGGCAGCAAAAGCATCAGCGTTGAAGTACGCAAGAAGAAAGTCTTCGTGCAGCGCAGCCCGGAAGAAATCGAAGCCGAGCGCAAACGCGAACTGGAAGAACGTCGCGCAGTAGAAAATGCTGCACGTCAGAAGGCTGAAGAAGAAGCCAAGCGTCGCGCCGAAGAAGAAGCGCGTCGCCAGCCTGCTGCTGCGCAAACCGCTCCTGTCGAAGCTGTCGCAGCGCCTGTTGCAGTTGCCGAACCTGTGCGTGAAAGCGCCCCGGTCGTGGCCGCTGCACCTGCACCGGCAGCCGACACTCGCAAGCGCGACGAGCAGCGTCGTCCGGACAAACCACGTGCCGACGATAGCAATCGTCGTGGCAGTGGTGATGGCGAGCGCAAAAACGCTCCACATCGTGCTTCGGTCAAGGAAAAAGCGCCTGCTCCACGCGTTGCCCCACGTACTACCGACGAAGAAAGCGATGGCTTCCGTCGTGGTGGTCGCGGCAAGGCCAAGCTGAAGAAACGCAACGCCCACGGTTTCCAGAGCCCAACCGGCCCTGTTGTGCGCGAAGTGAAGATCGGCGAGACCATCACTGTTGGCGATCTCGCCCAGCAGATGTCGGTCAAGGCTGCTGAAATCATCAAGTTCATGTTCAAACTGGGTACCCCAGCGACCATCAACCAGGTACTGGATCAGGAAACTGCCCAACTGGTTGCCGAGGAGCTGGGCCACAAAGTGACCCTGGTCAGCGACACCGCCCTGGAAGATTCCCTGGCCGAGTCCCTGAAGTTTGAAGGTGAGACGTTCTCCCGTGCACCGGTTGTGACCGTAATGGGTCACGTTGACCACGGTAAGACCTCGCTGCTCGACTACATCCGTCGTGCCAAGGTAGCTGCTGGCGAAGCCGGTGGTATCACCCAGCACATCGGTGCGTACCACGTTGAAACCGAACGCGGCATGGTCACCTTCCTCGACACCCCTGGTCACGCCGCGTTTACCGCCATGCGTGCCCGTGGTGCCAAGGCGACCGACATCGTGATCCTGGTGGTTGCAGCGGACGACGGCGTAATGCCGCAGACCGTTGAAGCTGTTCAGCACGCTCAGGCGGCTGGCGTACCTCTGGTTGTTGCAGTGAACAAAATCGACAAGCCGGGCGCCGATCTCGATCGCATCCGTAGCGAATTGTCGGTTCACGGCGTGACTTCGGAAGAGTGGGGCGGCGACACCCCGTTCGTATCGGTTTCGGCGAAAGTCGGTACCGGCGTGGACGAGTTGCTCGAAGCTGTTCTGCTGCAAGCTGAAGTTCTCGAACTGAAAGCAACCCCATCGGCCCCTGGTCGTGGTGTTGTGGTTGAATCGCGTCTCGACAAAGGTCGTGGCCCGGTTGCAACCGTTCTGGTTCAAGACGGTACCCTGCGCCAGGGCGACATGGTGCTGGTCGGTTCGAACTATGGCCGCGTTCGCGCCATGCTCGACGAGAACGGCAAGCCAATCAAGGAAGCCGGTCCTTCCATCCCTGTCGAGATCCTCGGCCTGGACGGTACTCCGGACGCTGGCGACGAGATGAGCGTAGTTGCTGACGAGAAGAAAGCCCGTGAAGTGGCTCTGTTCCGTCAAGGCAAGTTCCGCGAAGTCAAACTGGCCCGTGCTCACGCCGGCAAGCTTGAAAACATCTTCGAGAACATGGGTCAGGAAGAGAAGAAGACGCTCAACATCGTCCTCAAATCCGACGTCCGTGGTTCGCTGGAAGCGTTGAACGGTGCCTTGAATGGCCTGGGTAACGACGAAGTGCAAGTGCGTGTGGTCGGTGGCGGTGTCGGTGGTATCACCGAATCCGACGCCAACCTGGCACTGGCCTCCAACGCTGTACTGTTCGGCTTCAACGTGCGTGCCGATGCCGGCGCTCGCAAGATCGTCGAGCAGGAAGGTCTGGATATGCGTTACTACAACGTGATCTACGACATCATCGAAGACGTCAAGAAAGCCCTTACCGGTATGCTGGGCAGCGATGTTCGCGAGAACATCCTGGGTACCGCTGAAGTGCGTGACGTGTTCCGTTCGCCGAAGTTTGGCGCGATCGCCGGTTGCATGGTTATCGAAGGTGTTGTTCACCGTAACCGTCCAATCCGTGTACTGCGTGAAGACATCGTTATCTTCGAAGGCGAGCTGGAATCCCTGCGCCGCTTCAAGGATGACGCTTCCGAAGTACGTGCCGGCATGGAATGCGGTATCGGCGTGAAGAGCTACAACGACGTCAAAGTCGGTGACAAGATCGAAGTCTTCGAGAAGGTTCAGGTTGCTCGCAGCCTCTAACTCGCGCACTTCAAGAGCCGTGATGGCCAGCCGCATGCAATTGCGCGGCGCATCAGTCGGACTCTAAACGCAACGCCCGGTCTGGCTTTTGTCAGGCCGGGCGTTTGCCGCTTTCAGACCCTTCGGGTTTCACCGTGGGGCAGTAACAGGTAACAAGACATGGCAAAAGAATATAGCCGTACCCAACGTATCGGCGATCAGATGCAGCGTGAGCTGGCACAGCTGATCCGTCGTGAAGTCAAAGACCCGCGCGTCGGGCTGGTCACTATTACCGCTGTTGAAGTCAGCCGTGACGTCGGTCACGCCAAGATCTTCATCACCGTGATGGGGCAGGACAGCCGCGACGACATCGCGCAAAGCATCAAGGTGCTCAACTCCGCCGCCGGTTTCCTGCGCATGCAGTTGGCTCGCGAGATGAAATTGCGCAGCGTTCCACAGTTGCACTTCCATTACGACGAAAGTGTCGTGCGTGGTGCGCACCTGTCGGCCCTGATCGAACGCGCGGTGGCTGAAGACAGTCAGCACCCGGTTGCGGCTGAACCCGAAGACGCCAAGGAGTAATCGGTGGCTCAGGTCAAACGTATCCGTCGTAACGTCAGCGGTATCATCCTGCTCGACAAGCCGTTGGGGTTCACTTCCAACGCGGCGTTGCAGAAGGTCCGCTGGTTGCTCAATGCCGAGAAGGCCGGGCACACCGGCAGTCTCGATCCGCTGGCCACTGGCGTGTTGCCGTTGTGCTTCGGCGAGGCCACCAAGTTCTCGCAATACCTGCTCGATTCCGACAAAGGTTATGAAACCCTGGCGCAACTGGGCAAGACCACCACCACGGCGGATGCCGAAGGTGAGGTTTTGCTGGAACGTCCGGTGACCGTTGGTCGTGCCGATATCGAAGCTGTGTTGCCGAAATTTCGTGGGCAAATCAGTCAGATACCGCCGATGTACTCGGCACTCAAGCGCGATGGGCAGCCGCTGTACAAGCTGGCCCGTGCAGGTGAAGTAGTGGAGCGCGAACCGCGTTCTGTTACTATTGCGCGCTTGGAATTACTGACCTTTGAGGGTGATACTGCGCGGCTTGCGGTGGATTGCAGCAAAGGCACCTATATCCGTACCCTGGTGGAGGATATCGGTGAGCAACTCGGTTGTGGCGCTTACGTGGCTGAATTGCGACGTACCCAGGCCGGGCCTTTCACGCTTGCACAGACCGTCACTCTGGAAGAGCTGGAAGCGGTACATGCCGAAGGCGGCAACGAAGCGGTCGACCGCTTCCTGATGCCATCGGACAGCGGCCTGCTGGATTGGCCACTGTTGCAGTTCTCGGAAGCGAGCGCGTTCTACTGGCTCAACGGCCAGCCGGTACGTGCCCCGGATGCACCGAAATTTGGCATGGTACGGGTACAGGATCACAATGGTCGCTTCATCGGTATCGGTGAAGTGAGCGAAGACGGGCGCATCGCGCCACGTCGACTGATTCGGTCAGAATGACCGAACGAGGGTGGCTGTTAACAGGCACGGTCACTACTCATTTTTAGATACAGGGATTTGTCCCTGGCCTGTTGAAACTGTTTTTCTGAAACAGTTTCCTGATAAAAGGATTGCCTCATGGCTCTCGACGTTCAAGAAAAAGCTCAAATCGTAGCTGACTACCAGCAAGCTGTTGGTGACACTGGTTCGCCAGAGGTGCAAGTTGCACTGCTGACCGCCAACATCAACAAACTGCAAGGTCACTTCAAGGCCAACGGTAAAGATCACCACTCCCGTCGTGGTCTGATCCGCATGGTTAACCAGCGTCGTAAGCTGCTGGACTACCTGAAAGGCAAGGACGTGAGCCGTTACAGCGCTCTGATCGCTCGCCTGGGTCTGCGTCGCTAATAAGCGATTGCGCTAGAGGTTGGTTGTTTGCTGTGTGCCAGCGGGTTTCCCGCAGGTACATGGCAGGCTCCCAGCCTCAAGTTTTATCTGGACAATAGTTTTACCCTGGACAATGACAGTCGGGCCGATTCCCGGCGTTGCCCAAGAATTTCGCAAGAAACCAGTTCCCCCAAGAGCCACAAAGAAGGTAGGACACCGTGAACCCGGTAATCAAAAAATTCCAGTTCGGTCAGTCGACCGTTACCCTCGAGACTGGCCGTATCGCCCGTCAGGCCTCCGGCGCAGTATTGGTCACCGTTGACGACGACGTCAGCGTATTGGTGACCGTAGTCGGTGCCAAACAAGCTGATCCAGGCAAGGGCTTCTTCCCTCTGTCTGTTCACTACCAGGAAAAGACTTACGCCGCCGGTAAGATCCCTGGCGGTTTCTTCAAGCGTGAAGGCCGTCCTTCCGAGAAAGAAACCCTGACTTCCCGACTGATCGACCGTCCGATCCGTCCGCTGTTCCCTGAAGGTTTCATGAACGAAGTGCAGGTTGTCTGCACCGTCGTTTCCACCAGCAAGAAGACCGATCCGGACATCGCAGCGATGATCGGTACCTCGGCTGCGCTGGCTATCTCCGGCATTCCTTTCGATGGCCCGATCGGCGCTGCCCGCGTTGCATTCCACGAAAGCACCGGTTACCTGCTGAACCCGACTTACGAACAACTGAAAGCTTCGAGCCTGGACATGGTCGTTGCCGGTACTTCGGAAGCCGTGTTGATGGTTGAATCGGAAGCCAAAGAGCTGACCGAAGACCAGATGCTGGGCGCGGTACTGTTTGCTCACGACGAGTTCCAGGTGGTGATCAACGCCGTTAAAGAACTGGCCGCTGAAGCTGCCAAGCCGACCTGGGCCTGGGCTCCTCAGCCAGAAGCTACTGCTCTGCTGGGTGCTATCCGTGCCGAGTTCGGCGAAGCGATCTCCCAGGCTTACACCATCACCATCAAGGCCGACCGTTACGCTCGCCTGGGCGAACTGAAAGACCAAGTGGTTGCCAAGCTGTCCGGTGAAGAAGGCCAGCCTTCCGCTGCTGACGTCAAAGCTGCTTTCGGCGAAATCGAATACCGCACCGTTCGCGAAAACATCGTTAACGGCAAGCCACGTATCGACGGCCGCGACACCCGCACCGTACGTCCGCTGAACATCGAAGTGGGTGTTCTGCCGAAGACCCACGGTTCGGCACTGTTCACCCGTGGCGAAACCCAGGCTCTGGTCGTCGCGACACTGGGCACCGCCCGTGACGCACAGCTGCTGGACACCCTGGAAGGCGAGAAAAAAGACCCGTTCATGCTGCACTACAACTTCCCTCCGTTCTCGGTGGGCGAGTGTGGTCGCATGGGTGGCGCTGGTCGTCGTGAAATCGGTCACGGCCGTCTGGCTCGTCGTTCGGTTCAGGCCATGCTGCCTGCTGCCGACGTGTTCCCGTACACCATCCGTGTCGTGTCGGAAATCACCGAGTCCAACGGTTCGAGCTCCATGGCTTCGGTCTGCGGCGCTTCCCTGGCTCTGATGGACGCTGGTGTACCGATGAAGGCACCGGTTGCCGGTATCGCCATGGGTCTGGTTAAAGAAGGCGAGAAATTCGCCGTCCTGACTGACATCCTGGGTGACGAAGACCACCTGGGCGACATGGACTTCAAAGTAGCCGGTACCGCCAAAGGTGTTACCGCGCTGCAGATGGACATCAAGATCAAGGGCATCACCGAAGAAATCATGGAAATCGCTCTGGGCCAAGCCCTGGAAGCGCGCCTGAATATCCTCGGTCAGATGAACCAGATCATTGGCCAGTCGCGTACCGAACTGTCGGAAAACGCTCCGACCATGATCGCGATGAAAATCGACACCGACAAAATCCGTGATGTCATCGGTAAAGGCGGCGCGACCATTCGTGCGATCTGTGAAGAGACCAAGGCTTCGATCGACATCGAAGATGACGGCTCGATCAAGATCTTCGGCGAAACCAAGGAAGCGGCTGAAGCTGCACGCCAGCGCGTTCTGGGCATCACCGCTGAAGCTGAAATCGGCAAGATCTACGTCGGTAAGGTTGAGCGCATCGTCGACTTCGGCGCATTCGTCAACATCCTGCCGGGCAAGGACGGTCTGGTTCACATCTCGATGCTGAGCGACGCTCGCGTTGAGAAAGTGACCGACATCCTGAAAGAAGGCCAGGAAGTGGAAGTTCTGGTACTGGACGTGGACAACCGCGGCCGTATCAAGCTGTCCATCAAAGACGTAGCAGCGGCCAAGGCTTCGGGCGTTTAATTACCCCCGCGCCTGACCGTTGAACAGCAAAACGCCCCGACTGGTTCGGGGCGTTTTGCTGTGTGCAGGAAAAAGCTGAGCGTGGAATTTGGTGTGGCGAGGGAGCTTGCTCCCTCGCCACAAGTTGCCGGACCTCGAGACCGGTGCTAGGTTTAGCCCACAGCCCGTGTAGCTCAGCCGGTAGAGCAGCGCACTCGTAACGCGAAGGTCGCAGGTTCGATTCCTGTCTCGGGCACCATTTTCCCCGCTTACTTCACCTTTCTGCTCAGCTCCTCGACGGTGCGCTTGAGCTGATCCATCGCGCGATCCTGATCGCTGATTTCCCGTTTAAGACTGGAGATCTCGCTGTTGTTGGAGCTGGAGCTGGAACCGCTGTTGCGCTTGAGCTCTTCCACTTGTTTGGTGAGAGTGTTCACGTCGCGTTCCTGTTCATTGACCGTGCGCTTGAGATCATCAATCTCCTTGCTGCTGGAGCTGGTGCTGGAACCACTGTTGCGTTTGAGTTCTTCGATCTGACGGGCCTGTTCGCTGATGGTGCGCTTCTGGCTTTCGAGATCGCTGGCATTGGCCTTCACGGTTTTTTGCAGGTTTTCCAGATCATCGATGCTGACACTGGTTCTGACGAGAGTGTCCTTGCCGTATGAATTGTGCAGGGCGGAGATTTTGTCGGAGTACAGCGAAGGGTCAGAGGCGACTTCGACAGCCGCTTGAGCTGCGCTGGCCAATGTCAGGCTGCCGAGCAGCAGGGTAGCAGCGGCAAGACGGGTAGACGAAAGCTTCGAAAAACTGCGCATCACTGGGGTTCCTTGTGAAGTGCCGATATGGCACATCGCTATGACTTGGGATTTGAATTTATGTTCCCCGAGGTCTCCAGCATCTCTTGCACACAGCTTTTTGCGGGATAGATGTAAAGAGCCGTGTAAATCGTCGGCAAAACGTCCTATATTCGTTGCCTGCATGAGCATCGCCCAGCAGTTTTCAGATGATCCCGAATGGTTCTGAAGGCCAGACAAACCGGGCTTCAAACGGTTTTTTTGCGTCAGAGAGATCCTTGATGATCCAGATCCATCTTCCATTCCCCAGATCAGCGAGAACGCCATGACCGTTAAAGAATTGACCCAAGAAGCCAGACACGAAGAAGCCCTGAAAAAGTACGTACTGGATGCACCCCAGTTACTGGAAGAGATCAAGGACTTGCCTGCCGACGATCAGAAGGACCAGATCCAGTGGGCGTTCGAGGATGAGGCAGAAGCCCAGGGCTTGCAGCCGTGGGAGCTGACGCTCAAGTACACCTCAACCCCGGAAGAGTTCGAGGCTGCGCGCCTGGCGCTGCACAAGGAAGCGGCCGAGGTATTGGGTGTCGAGTGGGAAGAGTACTGCGAGATGAACAATCTGGTGGTCTGATACAAAAACGCCAGCCTCATCGGGGCTGGCGTTTTTCTTTATGCGAAGAACTCAGAGGCTCAGTCGCATCGACAGATCCACCGCCTTCACATCCTTGGTCATCGCACCAATCGAAATGTAATCCACCCCGGTTTGCGCAATCGGCAGCAACGTACTTTCGTTGATGCCGCCACTGGCCTCCAGTTTTGCCTTGCCGGCATTCAGGCGCACGGCTTCACGCATGTCATCCAGGCTCAGTTCATCGAGCATGATGATGTCGGCCCCCGCCGCCAGGGCTTCTTTGAGCTCCGTCAGGTTCTCCACTTCGATCTCCACCGGTTTGCCCGGAGCGATCTTGTGCGCGGCAGCAATAGCCTCAGGGATGCCACCGCAGGCGGCGATATGGTTTTCCTTGATCAGGAAGGCGTCATACAGGCCGATGCGGTGGTTGTAGCAACCGCCGCAGGTCACGGCGTATTTCTGGGCCAGACGCAGCCCCGGCAGGGTTTTGCGGGTATCGAGCAACTTCACTTGGGTCTGGGCGACGAAATCCGCCAGGTACTGCGCGCGCGTGGCCACGCCCGAAAGCAGCTGCAGGAAGTTCAGCGCGCTGCGTTCGCCGGTGAGCAGCGAGCGTGCCGGGCCTTCGAGGTGGAACAGCGCCTGATTGGGTTTCACCCGCTCGCCATCGCTCACCTGCCAGTGCACGGCGACCCGCGGATCCAGCTGCCGAAACACGGCATCGACCCATGCAGTGCCGCTGATGACGGCCGCGTCGCGGGTGATGATGGTGGCTTTGGCCAGACGTTCGGCCGGGATCAGTTGCGCGGTGATGTCGCCGCTGCCGATGTCCTCGAGCAACGCACGGCGCACGTTGGCTTCGATTTCGGCGGTCAAATCGGCGAGACGTAGATTCGGCATAACGGGCTCCACAAACAAAGTGGCCCGATTATAGGGCCATGGCGCGAGGCAACCCAAGGCATCAACAACCATCCCGTCGTTCACGAACCTGCATTTGGTCGATTCGCGTGAGCAATTGACTCTAAGCAAGGGTCTTTCATAAACGTCTGTTTCTTTGGGAGCGCAGAGTCTGCTGGCACAAGAGAGGTCTTTTGCAGATAATTCTGCCTTGCATTTGACGTCATAGCTTTGACGTACCTTTGGATTCCCGATTATTGAATGACAGCGGGTGTGCAATGTTCTCCGCTGAACGCCGGCTGTGTGGCCGGCGTGCTCGATCTTTCTTACCGAACCGAAGAATCACCGTTTCAGGAGGCTTGGATGCACAACGACGGGAATGTAGTGCCTTTGCACAAGGCGACTACCGATCAGGCGACTCATTCGCTGCTCGCCCGCCTGCCCGTGATTCTGCTTCAGGTTCGCGACAAAGCTGCCCAACAGCTCAAGCAGGGTTTGCAGGAGCTGTTCGATAACGCCGACGACACCTTGTTCGAAATGGCCGACCGGGCCCGAAACGATGTCGAGCAAAACATTTTCTTCGAAGCCATGCGCGATTTGCGCCTCAAGCGCAAAAGTATCGAGCGCGGTTTTCTCGAGCAGTTCCTCGAGGCTTTCCTCAGACTCACGCAGTGCGACACCTCACAGGCTGCCTTGCCCCGGGCATTGGCTTTCGATACCTCGGCGTCGCTATCCCATGACGACATGGAGCGTAATGTGGCGGTGGAGATCATGGTCGGCAAAGTGCTGAACCGCGATGGCTTCGCCCTCGACCAACTCACCGCCCGACTGAGCACCCTGTTGGGCAAGAAACTGGTCGAACAGCACAACCCTCTGGGGCCGACGCTGCTCTGCGAGTATTTCCTGCAGGCGGGTCGCAACCTGGGGATGGAGATCAAGGTCAAGCTGATCATCCTCAAGCTGTTTGAGCGCTATGTGCTCAGCAACGCCGATCAGCTCTACGCCGAAGCCAATCAATTGCTGATCGCCACCGGTGTGCTGCCGGACCTCAAGCCCGCCCCGGCGCGGCGTGCCACTGATCGAGCGGCTGCCAGTGCTCACGCCGACCCTGTCGAGGCAGGGAGTCGCAGCAGCAATCCACAGATTGACGAGGGGGTGCAGGAAGTTTTCGCCGCCTTGCAGGAGTTGCTGCTCCATGTGCGCGGCAGCGTTGCGCCGACCCTGGAGGTCAGTGCCCAGACCCAGCCCATTTCCACCCGCGACCTGCTGCGACTGCTCTCGCACTTGCAGCAATATGTGCCGGCGCTGGCGGTTCAGGACGACTTCGACCTGCGTAACCAGCTCGAACTGCTGCTGACCCGGGTCAGCGTCAAAAGTGGCAGGTCGCGGGTGGTCGGGGTGGCTGATGAAGACGTGATCAACCTGATCGCCATGCTCTTCGAATGCATTCTCGATGACCGCAACCTGCCGGACTCCCTCAAGGCGCTGATTGGCCGCTTGCAGATTCCGATGCTGAAAGTCGCAGTGCTCGACAAGAGTTTTTTCAGCCGCAGCAGCCATCCCGCCCGGCGCTTGCTCAACGAAATCGCCGCGGCGGCCATGGGCTGGGGCGAGTGCGATGACCATCAGCGCGACAGTCTGTACCTGCGCATTGAGCAGGTGGTGCAGCGCTTGTTGAACGACTTTGTCGATGACCCGGCGATCTTTTCCGAACTGCTGGCGGATTTCCTCGCCTTCACCCATGACGAGCGTCGTCGCAGTGAATTGCTGGAGCAGCGCACCCGAGACGCCGAAGAAGGCCGCGCCAGGACCGAACTGGCCCGTCAGCGCGTCGAGCAGGCGTTGAATCAGGTGTTGGTGGGCAAGGTTTTGCCGCACAGCGTGGTGGTGTTTGTTCAGGAGGCCTGGAGCAAAGTGCTGTTGCTGACCGGCCTCAAGCACGGTGATCAGTCCGCCGAATGGCACGCCGATGTGCAGACCATGGAGCAGTTGATCTGGAGCGTGCAGCGTCATGACGAACCCGATGCGAGCCTGCGCTTGTTGGCGCTGGTGCCAGGGTTGCTCAAGTCATTGCGCGATGGGCTGAACAGCTCGGCATTCGACCCGTTTGCTACCAGCGAGTTTTTCAGCGAGCTGGAAGCCCTGCACGTTCAACTGTTTGAACGTCCGAGCCAGAACAGCACGCCTGTCGAGGGGCCGATAATGGTCGAAGTGCAGGAGGAAATCGTGCTTCGCACTGCTGACGAAGGCCCGGTCGAAACGGCCTCGGTGCGTTTGCCGGAGGATGATGCCGCGCTACTGCAAGTCGATCAACTGCGCCCGGGGGGCTGGGTCGAGTTTCAGGAAGACGAGGAAAACACCCTGCGTTGTAAATTGACGGCAATCATTGAATCCACCGGCAAGTACATCTTTGTCGACCGTACCGGAATGAAAGTGCTGGAGCGCAACCGTACCGGCCTGGCCCTGGAGTTTCGGCGTGGCGCGGTGCGCACGCTGGACGACACCTTGCTGTTCGATCGGGCGCTGGAATCGGTGCTGGGCAACCTGCGGCGTCTCAATCGCGGCAAGTGATCGCGCGCCGAGGGTCTATCGCGGCATACTGGGCGCCAACACAGTCGTCGTTGAAGGAACCTGTATGCAGTTGGACCCCGCGAGTGGTTGGTGTCAGGGTGTGCGTTTATGCCCTTCGCCCAACTTCAATGCGCGCCCCGAGGGCGAGATTTCCCTGCTGGTGATCCACAACATCAGTCTGCCGCCCGCGCAGTTTCTGACCGGCAAGGTGCAGGAATTTTTCCAGAATCGTCTGGATGTCACGGAACATCCCTACTTTGCAGGGATCGCCGACCTGCGGGTGTCTGCGCACTTTCTGATTGAACGTGACGGCACCGTCACTCAGTTTGTCTCTTGTCTTGAGCGCGCCTGGCACGCCGGCGTTTCGTGTTTTGAGGGACGGGAAACCTGTAACGATTTTTCCGTGGGCATCGAGCTTGAAGGCACGGATGATCTACCGTTTACCGATGCGCAGTATCAGGCGTTGACGACTCTGACCCGACAGCTGCAAAGCGCCTTCACGGGCATCACCGCGCAACGTATCTGTGGGCATAGCGACATTGCACCCGGGCGCAAGACTGATCCGGGACCGGCGTTTGACTGGGCGCGCTATCGTGCGGACCTGGCAAAAGCCGCTCAGGAAGAAGAGGAGCAACAATGAGTTTTCTGGTGCTGCTGTTAGCGGTCTGGATCGAGAAATTCTCGGCCCTGCGCCATCGGGTTCAACGTGATGCGGGTTGGGTGCGTGAGCTGAACAAGCTTGAAGTGAGCCCACGCATGACCAACCGTCCGTGGCTGATACTGGTGGTGCTGGTGTTGTTGCCGGTGGCGCTGCTGGGGTTGCTGTTGGTGGTGCTGGACCCGGTGGCCTATGGCTTGCTGGCGTTGCCCGTGCACCTGTTGGTGGTGATTTACAGTCTGGGGCGTGGCGATCTGCTGGCCGGCCTGGGGCCGTTTCGCGATGCCTGGCGCCGGGAAGACCTGCAGGCTGCCGCCCATGTGGCCAAACGCGACCTGGATATCTGCGCCGACAGTGGCGAGCAACTGCTGGAACGGGTGCAGGGGCATCTGTTGTGGGAGGCCTATCAGAGCTTTTTCGCGGTGATCTTCTGGTACTTCCTGCTGGGCCCGGTTGCGGCCCTGAGCTATCGGCTGCTGGCGCTGGCCGAAGAGCATGGGCAGAACCCGGCCGTGGTCGAGCGCGCGACACAACTGCGCCACGCGTTCGATTGGGTGCCGGTGCGGTTGCTGGCGGCGAGCTTCGCGCTGGTCGGCAACTTTGTCGCGGTCAGCCGGGTGATGCTGCATGAGCTGCTGAACTGGAACATCAGCGCCGCCCAACTGATCGAGAAGGTCGGACTGGTTGCCGGTGAAATTCCGGCGCCGGTGGTCGGCCCGGACGGCATCAACAGCCTGGACCGGATCTGGGAACTGCTGCTGCGCGCGGCAGTGCTTTGGTATGCCGGTTTTGCGTTGTGGACTGTTTTGTCCTGACTCCAATCTACGGCGAACGCTTTTGTGGCGAGGGGGCTTGCCCCCGTTGGGTCGCGAAGCGTCCCCAGCGTCAGTCCAGACAATCGTGTTGTCTGGATTTACGACTGCTTCGCAGCCGAACGGGGGCAAGCCCCCTCACCACAGGGATATCATTTGCCTGAAAGGGCATCTTCTGTCCGAAGAAAAGGCACCCCGCCGTTAACCTTAAGTTACAAAACCTCCCTCCGATTTAGGCTATACAGAGGCAGCGCCAATAGTGGCTATCTGCTGTCTCTGCGCGCCTGCCAAT
The DNA here is from genome assembly GCF_059420765.1 of Pseudomonas sp. GW821-FHT03E01. NCBI lineage: Bacteria > Pseudomonadati > Pseudomonadota > Gammaproteobacteria > Pseudomonadales > Pseudomonadaceae > Pseudomonas > Pseudomonas sp. GW821-FHT03E01. The sequence continues at coordinate 110,618 of NZ_JBWKUI010000012.1, forward strand.
AAAAATAAGAAATCAAAGGGAGACTTCACAGTGAAGAGCTTGCTCTATCCCGCCGTCGCGCTGATGAACCGCCTGAGCTTCGGCATGAAGTTCAGCCTGATCAGCGTGCTGTTCCTCGTACCGATGCTGGTGACCAACTTCTATCTGGTGCGCGACTCCTATCGCGAATTCCAGGGCACCCGGATCGAGTTGCAGAGCCTCGACCTGTTGGGCAGCGGCCTGAGCCTGCGTCGGGACCTGGAGACCCTGAACAACCTGGTACAGATCAACGTCACTCTGGGCCAGTCCGGCAAGGCCAATCATGTCGAATCGACGATAAGTGCCCTGGAGCAAAGCGTCCTGAGCCGTTTGCAGGGGCTGGCGGCGATGACCACTGACCCGGAGCAAATCACGTTTTTCGATGGTAAACGCGATGAAATGATCGCCGCGTTCAAGGTCCAGCAAGCGGAAAACTCCCTGCAAAGCAAAAGTGCGCTGATCGGCAAGTTGCTCGGCAGCGCGCAGATTTTCAGCCAGATCATCGCCAGTCAGGCCGGCCTGAGCCGCGACAGCCAGAGCGACATGCGTCAGCTGAGTGAACTCATTACCAACGTCACGCCGGCCGTCACCCAGACACTCGGCGAGGGCCGAGCGATGGGGTCCTACTCGCTGGGGCAGGGTTTTCTCAATTCGGCCTCGAGTACCCGATTTGATGAGTTGCTGGCGCAGATCGAGAAACTTCAGGCCGAATACGGCCTGAAGTTGAAGGACGCTCTGGGCTCCAGTAAAGCCGCGCACGAAACCCTGGCGGCTCAGGCAGAAAGCAGCAAGGCCTCCCTGAAAAAGGCCAGTGAACTGTTCGAAGAACAGGTGGTGATGGCCGACACCCTCGATGCGCCGTGGCAGGCCTTTTTCGATCAGGTCACGGGCCTGATGGACCAGACCTATCAACTCAACGAAGCCACCCTGAAGTTTCTCGGCACCCAGTTGCAGCAGCGGCTGGAGCAGCACCGTACCCACATGGTGTTGCAGGCGGTGGCGCTGGCGCTGGTGTTTGTGTTGATTTTTTACCTCTATGGCGGGTTCTACGCTTCGACTCGCACCACCCTCAAGCGTCTGGGCGCGGTGATGGACAAGGTGGCGGCTGGTGACATGACCGTGACCTTCAGCGCCAACAGCCGCGACGAGCTGGGCGAGTTGGGTGAGGTGTTCACCGGTACCGTGAAGAAAATCCATGACCTGATCGAGCGAGTGGGGCAGACCGTCAGCGAGGTCGAGCGCCAGGCCGGGCAGGTCGAAAGCGTGTCCGCCCAGAGCAACCAGGCGGTAGCGGGGCAGCGTACGCAGATCGAACAGGTCGCCACCGCGATGAACCAGATGTCGGCCACTTCCCAGGAGGTGGCGCGCAGTGCCTCTGCGGCCGTCAGCAGTGCCCACAGCGTCAATGACGAGACCATCAGCGGTCGCGGATTGGTGGAGTCCCAGCAGGGCAGCATCGCTGCACTGGCCAGCGAAATCGATCAGTCGGTGCGGGTGATCAATCAACTGGCCAGCGACAGTCAGTCCATCAGTCGTGTGCTGGAGGTGATCAAAAGCATTGCCGAACAGACCAACCTGCTGGCCCTCAACGCCGCCATCGAAGCCGCCCGCGCGGGCGAGCAGGGCCGGGGTTTTGCGGTGGTGGCGGATGAGGTGCGGACCCTGGCCAAGCGCACCCAGCAATCGACCGAAGAAATCGAGCAGATGATCGCCAAGTTGCACAGCGGTGTCGGTGCGGCGGTCAAGGCAATGGGCACCAGCCATCAGATGGCTAGCGGCACGGTCGGGCAGTCGGAAAAGGTCCAGCAGGCGCTGGAAAACATCCTCGGCGCCGTCGGCATGATCGTCGACCAGAACCAGCAGATTGCCGCTGCGGTAGAGCAGCAGACCGCTGTGGCCCACGACATCGACCAGAACATCGTCGAGATCAACCGCGCCGGCGAACGTACCGCCGAAGGCGCGCACCAGACCGAGAATGCGAGCCGAGCGCTGTCGGCGCAGGTGGTGGAGCTCAAGCAGTTGATCAGTGCGTTCCGGGTTTGATGCCACGAAGCAGATCAAATGTGGGAATCAACGGATTACCAGTTGAACAGCTCACAGGCGTTGGCCGTGCTGGCAGCGGCCAGTTGTTCGGGGCTGATCGTCATGAGGGTGGCCAGTGCCTCGCAGATCGCCGGCAAATGGGCCGGGCTGTTGCGTTGGCCGGGGAACATGGCGGGGGCCATGTCCGGTGAGTCGGTTTCCAGTACCACCGATTCAAGGGGCAAACCGGCAATCACCCGGTGCATGCGCAAGGCTTGTGGCCAGGTCGCGGCGCCGCCGAGGCCGAGTTTGAAACCGAGCTTGATGTATTCGCGAGCCTCTTCCTGGCTGCCGGCGAAGGCATGAATGATCCCCGCCCGTTTCAAGCGAAACCGTTTGAGTGTGGCGATCACCGCTGCGTGGCTGCGTCGCACATGAATCAATGCTGGAAGATTGAAGTCCGCCGCCAGTTGCAGTTGGGCGTCGAACAGCGTTTGCTGACGTTCACGATCCAGAGTTTCGATGAAGTAATCCAGACCGATCTCGCCCACCGCGCATAGCTGGCGATGGCCCGCTAACCGCGTCAGCCAGTCACCGAGTTCGGTCAAATCTTCAGGGCGATGGTCATCCAGATACACCGGGTGCAAACCAAACGCCGCGTGCAGATCGGGATCGCTTTGCACCAGCTCCCAGACCCGCTGCCAATTGGCCTGATACACCCCCAGCACCACCATCCGCCGCACGCCGAGGGCGCGGCTCTCGGCCAGCAGCGCCTGACGATCCGGGTCGAAGTCCGGAAAGTCCAGGTGAGTGTGGGTGTCGATCAGTTCCACGGTTCAGTCCTGAAGAATACGCTGCTTGAACGTCCGCGCGATGGCCTGCACGCCGGGCTGGTAATCGGCCTGTTCGATGGCGGTCACTGCCAGTTCCAGGGCTTTGTCGGCGATCAGTTGATGCTGCTGGGCCATGGCGTTGACCGGCAGCGGCAGGAAGTCCAGCAACTGCGTATCACCAAAGGTGCCCAGGCGCAGCGGGCGGCTTTTCAGCGGGAAATCGTGCAAGGCATCGAACACGCCCTGAAGCAGCACGTAGGAGGTGGTCACCAGCGCATCCGGCAAATGGCCCAGGCGTTGGATCAATTCTTCCATCAGTTGTTTGCCGCACTCACGGCTGAACGACTCGCCGTGCTCGATCAGCGCCTCGCCTTTGAAACCGTTCAGCGCTTCCTTGAAGCCCGCTGCCCGCTCCTGGCTGATACTCAATTCGGGGCGTGCACCGAGCAGCGCGATCTGTTTTGGCAGCGGGGTCAGCAGGCTGCGGGTCAGGTGCAGGCTGGCTTCGCGATCATCGCTGATCACCGAGCAGAAATGCTCGGGCTCCATCACCCGGTCGATGGCGATGATCGGAATGCCTTTGGCCTGTAACTGGCGATAACTGTCGTCACCGGCCGGCAGGCAACTGGCGACGATCAGCGCATCGCAGCGGCGGGCGCGGAACAGTTGCAGCAATTGCCGTTCGCTGTCCGGCGCATCGTCGGAGCTGGCGATCAGCAGCTGATAGCCGCGCGCCCGGGCGCCTTGTTCCAGCAGTTTGGCGATTCGCGCGTAACTGGGGTTTTCCAGGTCCGGCAGAATGAAGCCCAGGGTGCGGGTGTGCCGACTGCGCAGCCCGGCGGCCTGCGGGTTGGGCGTGAAGCCATGTTGTTCGACCACTGCCCGCACGCGCTCGACAGTGGCGCTGCTGATGCGTTGCTGTTCGGCCTTGCCATTGATGACGTAACTGGCGGTGGTCACGGAGACACCGGCCAATTGTGCAATATCACTGAGTTTCAACCCGGTATTCCTTGTTTTTAGAGCGTGCCCCGACATTTTCGCCAATCCTACCCGATTGAGGCAGGCGACCATTGTCGCAGCACATCCGATAATTGGACTTCAAGGATGAGACATTATCGAGTAACGTGCCTAAGATTCTAGATTAAACGTTTCAGCAGGCGTATTTTCTACGTTATAGGTCGCTTTGGCCGGTTCTGCCGCGAAACCGCCAAAACTGCGTCTGAAAAGGTGTTCTCAAAACGCCTAAGCTGAATCAATCAAAACAATACCTGGCGTCACACGGCGCCAAAAAGGAGAAAGCATGCTCGAGCTCACCATAGAGCAGATATCCATGGGCCAGTCGGCTGTGGATAAAGCCACCGCCTTGCAATTGCTCGCTGACCGACTCGTGACCGATGGCCTGGTGGCCGACGGTTACCTCGCAGGCTTGCAGGCCCGGGAAGCCCAGGGCTCGACCTTTCTCGGCCAAGGTATTGCCATCCCCCATGGCACTCCCGAAACCCGCGATCAGGTATTCGCCACTGGCGTGCGGCTGATGCAGTTTCCTGACGGAGTGGACTGGGGCAATGGCCAGATCGTTTATCTGGCCATCGGTATCGCCGCCAAATCCGATGAACACCTGCGCCTGCTGCAACTGCTGACCCGTGCCCTCGGTGAAACCGACCTGGGCCAGGCCCTGCGTCGCGCCAGTTCCGCCGAAGCCTTGTTGAAATTGCTGCAAGGCGCGCCACAAGAGCTGGCACTGGACGCACAGATGATCGGCCTCGGTGTGTCCGCCGATGACTTCGAAGAGCTGGTTTGGCGCGGTGCCCGTTTGCTGCGTCAGGCCGATTGCGTGAGCAACGGTTTTGCCGGCGTCTTGCAGCAGGTCGAAGCGCTGCCGCTGGGCGATGGCCTGTGGTGGCTGCACAGCGAACAAACGGTGAAGCGTCCCGGCCTGGCGTTCGTTACCCCGGACAAACCCATCCGCTACCTCGGTCAGCCGCTGAGCGGGCTGTTCTGCCTGGCCAGCCTCGGTGAAGCCCATCAGGCGCTGCTCGAACGTCTTTGCGCGTTGCTGATTGAAGGTCGCGGCCATGAATTGGGCCGTGCCACCAGTAGCCGCGCGGTGCTGGAGGTCCTTGGCGGTGAAGTGCCGGCGGACTGGCCGAGCGCACGCATTGCCCTGGCCAACGCCCACGGTTTGCATGCGCGCCCGGCGAAGATCCTCGCGCAACTGGCGAAAAGTTTTGAAGGCGAGATCCGTATACGCATCGTCGATGGTCACGACAGCGCGGTGTCGGTGAAGAGTTTGAGCAAACTGCTCAGCCTTGGCGCCCGTCGCGGTCAGGTGCTGGAACTCATCGCCGAACCGGTCATCGCCGCCGACGCCTTGCCGGCCTTGCTGGCGGCCATCGAAGAAGGCCTCGGTGAAGAAGTCGAGCCGCTGCCCGTGGTAAGCCAGCAGCGCGAAGTGCTCGTGGAGGTGGAGGTCGCCGAAACACTGCTCGCGCCAGCGTCCGGCAGCCTGATTCAGGCGATTGCCGCGGCACCGGGGATCGCCATCGGCCCGGCGCATATTCAAGTGCTGCAAGTCATCGATTACCCGCTGCGCGGTGAGTCCGCGGCCATCGAGCGCGAGCGTCTCAAGCAAGCGCTGGCCGATGTGCGTCGTGACATCGAAGGCCTGATCGAGCGCAGCAAGGCCAAAGCGATTCGCGAGATTTTCATCACCCATCAGGAAATGCTCGACGATCCGGAATTGACCGACGAAGTCGAAACCCGCCTCAAGCAAGGTGAAAGCGCCGAAGCGGCGTGGATGACGGTGATCGAAGCCGCCGCCAAACAACAGGAAGCGCTGCAGGACGCGTTGCTCGCCGAACGTGCCGCCGACTTGCGCGACATTGGCCGTCGGGTGCTGGCGCATTTGTGTGGCGTCGAAACGCCTGCGGAGCCTGCGCAACCGTACATTCTGGTGATGGACGAAGTCGGCCCGTCGGATGTGGCGCGTCTTGATCCGACGCGCGTCGCCGGCATTCTCACCGCTCGCGGTGGTGCCACGGCCCACAGTGCGATTGTCGCCCGGGCCCTGGGTATTCCGGCACTGGTGGGCGCCGGCGCCGCCGTGTTGCTGCTGAAACCGGGCACGCCGCTGTTGATCGATGGCCAACGCGGCCGCCTGCACGTGGACGCCGATGCCGCGACCTTGCAGCGCGCCACCGAAGAGCGCGACACCCGCGAACTGCGCCTCAAAGCCGCCGCCGAACAACGCCATCAACCGGCGCTGACCACCGACGGCCACCCCGTGGAAGTGTTCGCCAATATCGGTGAAAGCGCTGGCGTCACCAGCGCGGTGGAGCAGGGCGCCGAAGGCATTGGCCTGTTGCGCACCGAACTGATTTTCATGGCTCATTCACAAGCACCGGACGAGGCCACCCAGGAAGTCGAATACCGTCGTGTACTCGATGGCCTGGCCGGGCGACCGCTGGTGGTGCGCACCCTCGACGTCGGTGGCGACAAACCGCTGCCGTACTGGCCGATCGCCAAAGAAGAGAACCCGTTCCTCGGTGTGCGTGGCATTCGCCTGACCCTGCAACGTCCGCAGGTCATGGAAGCGCAATTGCGCGCCTTGCTGCGTGCGGCGGATAACCGTCCCTTGCGGATCATGTTCCCGATGGTCGGCAGCGTCGATGAGTGGCGCCAGGCTCGGGACATGACCGAACGTCTGCGTCTGGAAATCCCGGTCGCCGATCTGCAACTGGGGATCATGATCGAAGTGCCGTCGGCCGCCTTGCTGGCGCCGGTATTGGCCAAGGAAGTGGACTTCTTCAGCGTTGGCACCAACGACCTGACCCAGTACACCCTGGCCATCGACCGTGGTCACCCGACTTTGTCGGCCCAGGCTGACGGCTTGCACCCGGCGGTGCTGCAACTGATCGACATCACCGTGCGTGCGGCTCATGCTCATGGCAAGTGGGTCGGCGTGTGCGGTGAACTGGCGGCCGATCCGCTGGCGGTGCCGGTGCTGGTGGGCCTGGGTGTGGATGAGTTGAGCGTGTCGGGCCGCAGCATTGCCGAGGTCAAGGCGCGCATTCGCGAACTCAGCCTGACCCAGACTCAAACCCTTGCCCAACAGGCCCTGGCCGTGGGCAGCGCGAACGAAGTCCGCGCATTAGTGGAGGCGCTGTAATGGCCAAGATCTTAACCCTGACCCTCAACCCGGCGCTGGACCTTACCGTTCAATTGCCGATGCTTGTGCCCGGTCAGGTCAATCGCAGCGACGAAATGCACACCCACGCCGCCGGCAAAGGGGTGAACGTGGCGCAGGTGCTGGCCGACCTCGGGCATCAGCTGACTGTCAGCGGGTTTCTCGGGGAAGATAACCTTCAGGCGTTCGAAACCCTGTTCGCCAAACGCGGCTTCACCGACGCGTTTATCCGCGTCCCCGGCGAGACCCGCAGCAATATCAAACTGGCGGAAAACGATGGGCGCATCACCGATATCAACGGCCCGGGGCCGCGGGTCAGTGAAGCGGCGCAGCAGGCTTTGCTCGATCGGCTCGACCAGATTGCACCAGGGCATGACGCCGTCGTGGTGGCCGGCAGTTTGCCCCGTGGCGTGAGTGCTCAATGGTTGCGGGAGTTGATCCTGCGCTTGAAAAAACGCGGCTTGAACGTTGCGCTCGACTCCAGCGGTGAAGCCTTGCGCGCCGGCCTGTCGGCTGGCCCGTGGCTGATCAAGCCCAACACTGAAGAGCTGGCTGAAGCACTGGATTGCGAAGTGGTTTCCGTGGGCGCCCAAGCCGAGGCCGCGAGCCGTTTGCACGCTCATGGCATCGAGCACGTGGTGATTTCCCACGGTGCCGACGGGGTGAACTGGTTCAGCGTCGGCTCGGCGATGCATGCCACACCGCCCAAGGTCAGCGTGGTCAGTACCGTCGGTGCGGGGGATTCGTTGCTGGCGGGCATGTTGCACGGCTTGCTCAGTGCCGATACGCCTGAACAGACCTTGCGCACCGCCACTGCGATTGCAGCCATGGCCGTCACCCAGATCGGTTTTGGCATCGGCGACGCCGCGCAACTGGCGCAGCTCGAACAGGGCGTGCGCGTGCGCCCCCTGACAGAACAATAAGAGGGTTTGCAATGAAATTAGCCATTGTTACGGCCTGCCCGAACGGCATGGTCACCAGTGTGCTGTGTGCTCGTCTGCTCGATGCAGCGGCCCAGCGTCAGGGCTGGAGCACCAGTGTCGAAGTCGTGGATGCAGCCCATCCGGAACGTCAATTGTCGGCGGCGATCATCGAGGCCGCCGAGTGGGTGTTGCTGGTCACCAGCGCACCGGTGGATATGTCACGGTTTATCGGCAAACGGGTGTTCCAGAGCACCCCGGCCCAGGCTCTGCAAGATGTCGAAGCGGTGCTGCGCCGTGGGGTAGAGGAAGCCGAGGTTTACGTCGCGCCCGCAGCCACCGCTGAACCTGCCGCGGTTGCTAAACAGGCGCCACGCCTGGTGGCCGTCACCGCGTGCCCGACCGGTGTCGCCCACACCTTCATGGCCGCCGAAGCCTTGCAGCAAGCGGCCAAGCGTCTGGGTTACGACCTGCAAGTGGAAACCCAGGGCTCGGTCGGCGCACGCAATCCGCTTAGTGCAGAGGCGATTGCCAATGCCGACGTGGTGCTGCTGGCGGCAGACATCGAAGTTGCCACCGAGCGTTTCGCCGGCAAGAAAATCTACCGCTGCGGCACAGGCATCGCCCTGAAACAGGCCGAAGCGACGCTGAACAAAGCCCTGGCCGAAGGCAAGCAGGAAAGCGCTGCGACCGGCGCCAAAGGCCCGGCCAAACAAGAGAAGACCGGTATCTACAAACACCTGCTGACCGGTGTCTCGTACATGTTGCCGATGGTGGTGGCGGGCGGTCTGATGATTGCCTTGTCCTTCGTGTTCGGCATCACCGCGTTCAAGGAGCAAGGCACGCTCGCGGCGGCGCTGATGCAGATCGGCGGCGAGAGCGCGTTCAAACTGATGGTGCCGCTGCTGGCGGGTTATATCGCCTACTCGATCGCTGACCGTCCGGGCCTGGCGCCGGGGATGATCGGTGGTTTGCTGGCGAGCACGCTCGGTGCCGGTTTCATCGGCGGGATCATTGCTGGTTTTATCGCCGGCTATGCGGCCCAGGCGATCAACCGTTATGCGCGCTTGCCGCAAAGTCTTGAGGCGCTGAAGCCGATCCTGATCATTCCGTTGCTGGCGAGCCTGTTTACCGGTCTGGTGATGATCTACGTGGTTGGCAAACCGGTGGCCGGGATGCTTGCGGGGCTTACCCATTTCCTCGACAGCATGGGCACCACCAACGCAATTCTGCTCGGTGTGCTGCTGGGCGGCATGATGTGCGTCGACCTTGGTGGGCCGATCAACAAGGCGGCTTACGCGTTTTCGGTGGGGCTGCTGGCATCGCAGAGTTATGCACCGATGGCCGCGACCATGGCCGCCGGCATGGTGCCGCCGATTGGCCTGGGCATCGCCACGTTGATTGCCCGGCGCAAGTTCGCCCAGACGGAACGCGAGGCCGGTAAAGCGGCGCTGGTGCTGGGGCTGTGCTTTATCTCCGAAGGGGCGATTCCGTTCGCGGCCAAAGACCCGCTGCGGGTGATTCCGGCGAGCATCGCCGGCGGTGCGCTGACCGGCGCGTTGTCGATGTACTTCGGCTGCAAACTCATGGCGCCGCACGGTGGATTGTTTGTGATGCTGATTCCGAATGCGATCAACCATGCGCTGTTGTATCTGCTGGCGATCGTGGCCGGGAGTCTGCTGACGGCGGTGGTGTATTCGGTGCTCAAGCGACCGGAAACAGTGGAACTGGCGCTGGAGCCGGCTAACGCTTAACAGCCAAAGATCGCAGCCTTTGGCAGCTCCCGGCCAGAACAGTGTTCGACCGCGATATGGCGGCGTACATCGAGCCTGGAGCTGCTGGAGGGTGCGATCTTTTTTGTGTCATACCTGATTCATGCGGTCATGCTTTAGTTTTCCTTTTTCAGGGAGAGCACCATGAGCGAATTCGACCTCGGCCGCCGTCGTGTCATACAAGCTGTCGGAGCCGGGCTGTTGCTGCCCGGGCTGGCGCCGGCGGTGATTGCATCGGTCAAGGATCGGCCGCAACTCACCGATGGTGTGCAGTCCGGCGACCTGTTGGGCGACCGGGCGATGATCTGGAGCCGTAGCGATCGCGCGGCGCGGATGGTGGTGGAATGGGACACGCGCAGCCTGTTCAGCAACCCTCGTCGATTCGTCTCGCCATTGGCCGATGCCGGCACCGATTTCACCGCTCGGGTCGAACTCACCGGCCTGCCTGCCGATCAGGCAATTTTCTACCGCGTGACGTTCGAAGACGCCCAGAGCGGTGTCGCCAGCGAACCGTGGTTCGGCCATCTGCGCAGTGTGCCCAGCGCTCGGCGGAATATTCGTTTCGTCTGGAGTGGCGACACGGTTGGCCAAGGCTTCGGCATCAACCCGGACATCGGCGGTATGCGCATCTACGAAGCCATGCGTCTGCGCCTGCCGGATTTTTTTATCCACAGCGGCGACACCATCTACGCTGATGGCCCGGTGCCGGCGCAACTGACCACCGAAAGCGGCCGGGTGTGGCGCAACGTCACCAGCGAAGCCAAGAGCAAAGTCGCCGAAACCCTCGACGAGTATCGCGGCAATTACCGCTACAACCTGATGGACGAAAACGTCCGTCGTTTCAACGCCGAAGTGCCGCAGATCTGGCAGTGGGACGACCACGAAGTGGTGAACAACTGGTCGCCGGGCAAGCAACTGGATGATCGCTACAAGAGCAAAGATATCCACAGCCTGGTGGGCCGCGCACGGCAGGCCTGGCTGGAATATGCGCCGATGCGTTTGCAGAGCGCCGACGGTGGCGGGCGGATTTATCGCAAGCTGAGTTATGGGCCGATGCTCGATGTGTTCGTGCTCGACATGCGCAGCTACCGGGGTGCCAATGACGACAACCTTGGTGCCGCCAAACCGTTCCTCGGTCGAGAGCAATTGGATTGGCTCAAACGTGAATTGAAAGGCTCCCAGGCTCAATGGAAAGTCATCGCCGCCGACATGCCTATCGGCCTCGGCGTCCCGGACGGCGAAGTCAGCCCCGGTGTGGCGCGTTGGGAGGCGGTGGCCAACGGTGATCCGGGCCCGGCTCAAGGCCGTGAGCTGGAGATCGCTGAGTTACTGAGCTTTCTGCGGGCGCAGCAGGTGCGCAATTTCGTTTGGCTGACGGCGGATGTGCATTATTGCGCGGCGCACCATTACCATCCTGATCGCGCGGCGTTCCAGGACTTCGAACCGTTCTGGGAATTTGTCGCGGGGCCACTGAATGCGGGGAGCTTCGGGCCGAATGCGCTGGATAAAACCTTCGGCCCCGAGGTGGTGTTCCAGAAGGCTCCCGCGGCGCAGAACACCTCGCCGTTTGCCGGGTTTCAGTTTTTTGGCGAGGTGAACATCGATGGGCAGTCGGGGGAGTTGAGTGTCGTGCTGCGGGATCTGGATGGGGTGGGGGTGTTCGAGCGTAAGTTGCAGCCGGTTTGAGGGCAGCATGATTGTTCCCACGCTTTGCGTGGGAACAATCATCAACGGTGTCAGTAAACGTCGCGGCGGTAGCGGCCCTGTTCGATCAGGCGCTCGACTTCATCCGCACCCAGCACGTCGTTAAGCACTTGGTCCACCCCTGACGCCATCCCCTGCAAACTGCCGCAGATGTAAATCACGGCGCCATCGGCCAGCCATTTCTTCAGCTCGCCGGCAGACTCGCGCAGGCGATCCTGCACATAGATTTTCTCGGCCTGATCGCGGGAAAACGCCAGGTCCAGACGCGCCAGATCACCGTTGATCAACCACTCTTCCAGCTCGGCACGGCACAGAAAATCGTGCTCGCGATGACGCTCGCCAAACAGCAACCAGTGACGCTGCTGCCCGTCGGCGATCCGTGCCTTGAGCAAGCTGCGCAACCCGGCCAACCCGGTGCCGTTGCCCAGCAGGATCATCGGCACCGGTTCGTTCGGCATATGGAAACCACTGTTGCGCCGCACCCGCAGGTTGACGTGGCTGCCCACAGGCACGTGTTCGGTCAACCAGCCGGAGCCGATGCCCAGGCTGCCGTCTGGGTGCCGCTCCTGACGCACGATCAATTCCAGCGCGCCGTCGGCGGCGATCGAGGCGATGGAGTATTCGCGCAGGGCCAGTGGCACCAACGCATTCACCAGCGCTTGCGCGTGCAGGCCGACCAGATGAGCGCGGTTCTCGGGCAGTTGGCGGCTGGCCAGGGCTTGCTCCAGAGACTGCGACAGGCCATCGAGTTCAACCGTGGCTCGACCGTCAATTCCCAGGCCTTCGAGGAAATGCTCGATGGCCCACGCACCATTGCGCGGCAGCACTTCCACCAGATCACCGGCCAGCCAACTGCTGGTGCTGGGAGCGGTAAGGCCGAGCAAGTACACGGGAGCTCCACTGCTGTCCGGGTTCATCAATTCGCGGCGGGTCAGGGTCCAGTTGTCGTAGCTGGGCGCTTGCCAGGTGTCGACCGGTGCCTGACCCGTCAGCAGACCGAGTTGCTGTTGCCAGTGACGCAGGGCGTAAGGGTCGCCACCGTCGACTTCAACCGGGGCGAACAAGGTCTTGCCGCCGTGCTCGCCCAGCCAGGTGTGCAAGCGACGGGCGAAGCCGCAGAAGTGTTGATACTGGCGGTCACCGAGGCCGAGAACGGCATAGTTCAGGCGTTTAAGACTCGGTGCACGCCCCAGCACTTTACGTTCGAAACCGCGGGCGCTGTCCGGCGCTTCGCCGTCGCCGAAGGTGCTGACCACAAACAGCGCGTTGCTGGAATCTCGCAGGTCCTGTTCGCTGACATCGGCCAACGGTTGAACTTTCACCGGTAATCCGGCGGCCTGCAATTGCCCGGCAGTCTGCCAGGCGAGCTGCTCGGCAAACCCGCTCTGGCTGGCGAAGCCGATCAGCCATGCCGGTGCGTCGCTACCCGGTTGCTCAAGGCCTTTACGGGCATCCTTGATCTGACGTTTCTTGCGTCGGCGGTCCAGGTACAGCAACCAGCCCGTGACGAAAAACAGCGGCATGCTCAGCGCGGTGATGGTCAGGATGATCCGCCCGACCAGCCCGAAATAACTGCCGACGTGCAGTGCATAAATACTGGTCAGCAACTGCGCCTTGAGGCTCTTGTCGCTGTAGCGGTCATGACGGCTGACGGCGCCGGTCACCGGATCGAGGGTGATCTGGTTCCGTGCCTGGTCGTGGGGTGAATCCTTCAGCAGGTAGAACACGGTTGCCGGTTGCCCGGCCACTGGCGGCATCCGAACGTTGTAGGACGAAAGACCAGGGCCGGCGGCGCTGTAGATGCTGCTCCACATCGCGGCGTAATCGGCGGTGGGGGCCGGGCCGCTTGGTGCAGGGCCGCGACCACTGCGAACCCGCTCGTTTTGCGGCGAGTCGGACAGCAGCCTGGTCAGACCTTTGTTGTACCACTCGTACGACCAGGACAACCCGGTCAGTGCCGCCAAAAGGTAGAACACCAGGCACCAGGTACCGGCCACCGAGTGCAGGTCCCAATTGAAGCTGCGACCCTTTTTCTTCCAGTCCAGCGTCAGCCAGGCGCGCCAGCTTTTCCACTGGCGCGGCCAGCGCAGGTACAGGCCGGACAGGCAGAAGAACACCAGAATCAGCGTGCAGGCGCCGGTGATCTGCCGGCCGGTATCACCCATGGCGAGGAAGCGGTGCAACTGCAGCATCAGGCCGAAGAAGTCCTGGCCGGTGACGTCGCCCATGAACTCGGCGGTGTACGGGTCGAAATAACGCATCTGCCCGCGACGTTCGCCGGGCGGCGCCGTGAAGATCACCCGCGCAGCATTGCCGCTGTCGGTCTCGACCCAGAGCATCGAAACGATCTTGCCCGAAGCGCTTTCGATTTTCTCCACCAGTTCGGCCGGTGGCAGCACGCCGGCGATCTGCTTCTCGACGTGCAGCACGGAGGGGTTCAGCGTTCGCAGGATTTCATCCTGAAACGATACTGCCGCCCCGGTAATGCCCATCAGGGCCAGGACCAGTCCGGCGCTGATGCCGAAAAACCAGTGCAACTGGAACAGGGATTTCTTCAACACGTCGCTCGCCTTGTTCGTTCAAAAGTCATCATCACGGCGCGCATTATGCCGTGAGTTGTCGAGAAGCATTCTTTTTTACACGCAAAAGCCCCGTTCACTTTGATGAACGGGGCTTTTGCCTGAGCGCTTTGGTCTTCACGCTTCTGTTATCAGAAGTGGAAGTTGGCACTCAGCAGGGCAGTGCGGCCCGCCGCCACGTGGGCGTAGTGCGTCTGGAATACCTGGTCGAAGTAACGCTTGTCGGTCAGGTTTTGTACGTTGAGTTGCAGGTCGACGTTCTTGGTCAGGCGGTAGCTGGCCATCGCGTCGTAACGCCAATAGGACGGAATCTCCACCGAGTTGGCGACGTTGCCGAACTGGGAATCGACGAAGGTCGCACCGGCACCGACGGTCAACTTGTCCGGCACCAGGTCGTAGGTCGACCAGAACGTGAAGTTGTTCCGTGGGGTGCTTGGCATGTGGTTGCCTTCATCGGCGGCGAGGGTGGTTTTGACCACTTCGCTGTCCATGTAGGTGTAGCCGCCGAAGACTCGCCAGTTACGGGTCAGCTTGCCGGTGTAGGTCAGTTCCAGGCCATTGACCTGCTGTTCGCCGTCCAGCACTTGGGTGGTGCCGCCGTCCGGATCGTTGATACGCGCGTTGGTTTTCTCGGTGCGGAACAGTGCGGCGGTCAGCGACAGGTCGTCACCGAAGAAGTCCCACTTGGTGCCAATCTCGTAGTTGCGGTTCTTTTCCGGGTCCAGACTGCTGTTGTTCGCCGCCAGTTCCAGGCCACCGTTGCCGCTGGTTTCGCCGGCCGGGTTGCTGGACGTCGAGTAGGCGGCATAGAGGCTGCCGTTTGGCAGCGGGTTGTAGACCACGCCGATCTGGTAGTTCACCAGGTCGCTGGTGTTCTGACGGGAGAAACTGCCCGCTGGAGCCGTGCTGCTGGCGTTGGCGAAACCGCTGGATTCGACTTGGTAGTTGTCATAACGCAGGCCCAGGTTCAGGGACCATTGCTCGTTGAACTTCAGGGTGTCGAACACGTAGGCCGCGGCGGTCTTGGTGTCGGTGTCGGTGAAGGCGTTGCTGTCGGTGATCGTGCCGTTCCAGTTATCCCCAGGCGTCGGGTTGTACAGGCTGGTGCAGTCGCCGGAGTTGAACAGGGCACGGTTGCACTGGGTACCGCTGGCGCCGGAGGTCAGGAGGTACGGGCGGTTGTGGGTGTCCTGATAGGAAAACTCCAGACCGGTCACCAGGCTGTGCTCGATGGCGCCGGTGTTGAATTTGGCACTCAGGTCGGTCTGGTTGATCCAGCCGCTGGACGTCGAGTTACGGCTCTTCGCGCCACGGTAGACACTGCCGTTGGCCACGTTGCCCTTGCTGTCGTCAGGGTTGGTGACGATGTAGTCCAGGGTTGAACGGGACATGCGAAAGCTGTTCGACACGGTCAGGCTATCGTTCAGATCGTGCTCGAGCTTGATCGTGCCGCTGTCGTTGCTGGTCTGGCGATAGTCGCGGCCGGTGAGGCCGTAGAAGTTGTCGCGGTTGACGTTGGCCGGCTTGTCGACGTTGTACTTGCTGCGGTTGGGGCTCAGGGTCAACGGGATGCCGTAGTCGGGCATGTCGTCGGTTTCGACGTGGTAGTAGCCGACGGTCAAGCGGGTGTCGGTGCCCAGGCCGAAGGCGAAGGACGGTGCCACGCCCCAGCGACTGACGTCCACGGCATCACGCCCGGCGACGTTGGCTTCGTGCTTCATCAGGTTCAGCCGGAACGCCGAGGTGTCGGTCATTTGCTGGTTCAGGTCGAGGGTGGTGCGCTTGGTCTGGTCCGAGCCCCAGGTGAAGCCGCCGTTGTAGGCATTGCCCAGCTTGGCTGTTTTGCTCACCAGGTTCAGGCTGCCACCGGTGGATCCGGCGCCGGTGAAGGCTGATCCCGGGCCCTTGCTGACTTCGATCGATTCAACGTTGAAGATCTCGCGGCTCTGGGACGCCACGTCGCGCATGCCGTCGATGAACACATCGCTTTCGGCGTTGAATCCACGAATGATCGGACGATCACCGGCCGGGTTGCCGCCCTCGCCGGCACCAAAGGTGATACCCGGGGTGGTGCGCAGGGCGTCGACCAGGCTGGTGGCGCCGGTGTCGCGAATCACTTGTTGCGGGATCACGGTGACGCTTTTCGGCGTCTCGCGCAGTGGCGCGGTGTACTTCTTGGAGGCCGAGGTATCGGTCTTGTAGGAGGTGTCATCCTGCTCGCCTACAACGCTGGTGGCGTCCAGGGATATGGCATTGCCGGGTGCTTTTTCGTCGGTCTTCTCGGCCGCGAAAACCATGTGGCCCGCAGAGCCGGCGGTGATCGCCACGCCAATTGCAGACGCGAGCAAACGCGGTGAACTGACCGTTGATTGTGGTTGTTGGCGTGACATGTGAATTCCCCTCCCCAAGGATTTGAGGTCGCGGAATGTAGAGTAAATACGTATCTGTATCAATTGCGAAATGTTGCTATTTGCGATTAATTTACATTCTTTACAATTTGCCTTTACGGTTTTTGCGGTTTCATTCGTCTCTTGGGTTTTACATAAGTAATAAGAATCAATACCATTAGCGTCCCTTTGCTTTCAGGTGTCTTTCCATGTTGTTGCACATTCCCGGCGTGTTCGCGAAAGAAGAAGTGCAGCGCATTCGCGAGGCCCTGGCGCAGGCGGATTGGGCCGATGGCAAAATTACCGCCGGTTATCAGTCGGCGAAGGCCAAGCACAATCTGCAATTGCCTGAAGGACATCCGTTGACCAAGGAAATCGGTGCGGCGATGCTCGAACGGCTGTGGAAAAATCCGCAGTTCATGTCAGCGGCATTACCGCACAAGGTCTTCCCTCCGTTGTTGAACTGTTACACGGCCGGTGGCAGTTTCGACTTCCATATCGACAATGCCGTGCGTCAGCCCAAGGGCAGCATCGAGCGGGTGCGCACCGACCTGTCGGCGACGCTGTTCTTCAGTGACCCGGAGGATTACGACGGTGGCGAACTGGAAATCCAGGACACCTTCGGCACTCAGCGCGTGAAATTGCCGGCCGGCGATATGGTCCTGTATCCCGGCACCAGCCTGCACAAGGTCAACGCCGTCACGCGTGGAACCCGCTACGCATCGTTTTTCTGGACGCAAAGCCTGGTGCGTGAAGACAACCAGCGCGCTTTGCTGTTCGAGATGGACGGGGCGATTCAGCAACTGACCCAGGACATGCCCGACCATCCTTCATTGATCCGCCTGACCGGTACTTACCACAACCTGTTGCGTCGCTGGGTCGAGGTATGAGTTATCAATTGCGCCGCGAGGAAGTCCTCGACGGTGATCGCCTCAAGGCCATGCTGGAGGAAAGCCCGGCGCGCGCAGCCCAGGCGATTCTGATCGCCGCCCGTGAAGGTGTGCTGGATGCCCAGGCCTTGCTGGGACAGATTTTGCTGGACGGGCGGGGTATCGAGCGGGATCAGCCGCTGGCGCTGCGCTGGTTCGAGATTGCGGCTCAGCGCGGGCACTTGATGGCGCGCAACATGATCGGCCGTTGCCATGAACATGGCTGGGGGTGCACCGCCAACGCCATGAGCGCCGCGGAGCATTATCGCCTCGCCGCCGAGGCTGGACTGGATTGGGCGATGTACAACTACGCCAATCTGCTGGCTACCGGGCGCGGGGTGGTCGAGGATCAGGCGCAAGCGCTGAATCTCTATTGGCATGCCGCTGAATTGGGCCACGCAAAGTCGATGAACCTGCTGGGGCGATACCTGGAAGAGGGGCACGATTGCCCGGCAGATCCGCATGCTGCCCGTGACTGGTATCGACGCTCGGCTGAAGGAGGGGATTTTCGCGGTCAGTTCAGTTATGCGGCGGTGTTGGCGGATGAAGGCAAGGTCGACGAGGCGTTGGGCTGGTTACGCAAGGCCTTGGACGGCGGGAATTTGAATTTCTTGCGGGTGGCGAGCAAGGCGCTATTGATGTCGACCGATCCAAGAATTCATGGGCTGGCTACTGAGTATCAACAGCGTGCTCGGGAGCTGACGCCAGGATAGATCGTTCCCACGCCCCCGTGTGGGAGCGATCAGCGCAGGCACAAAAAAGCCCATGACACGTCATGGGCTTTTTGATTTCTGCGTGCAGTGCTTACACGTAGAACGATTTCAGCGGCGGGAAGCCATTGAACTCGACGGCGCTGTAGCTGGTGGTGTACGCACCGGTCGACAGCCAGTACAAACGATCACCAATGGCCAGGTTCAGCGGCAAACCGTACTTGTAGTTTTCGTACATGATGTCGGCGCTGTCGCAGGTCGGGCCGGCGATGACCACTTCTTCCATCTCGCCTTTCTTCTCGGTCCAGATCGGGAACTTGATGGCTTCGTCCATGGTTTCGATCAGGCCGGAGAACTTGCCCACATCCGTGTACACCCAACGCTCTACAGCGGTACGGGATTTACGCGCCACCAGCACCACTTCGCTGACCAGAATGCCGGCGTTGGCGATCAGCGAACGGCCCGGCTCCAGGATGATTTCCGGCAGGTCGTCGCCGAAGTCTTCCTTCAGGAAGCGGATGATTTCTTCAGCGTAGGTTTCCAGGCTGTTGGTGCGGGTGATGTAGTTGGCCGGGAAGCCGCCACCCATGTTGATCAGCTTCAGGTGGATGCCGTCTTCTTCTTTCAGGCGTTCGAAGATCACTTTGACCTTGGCGATTGCCGCGTCCCAGACGCTGATGTCGCGCTGCTGCGAACCGACGTGGAACGAGATGCCGTATGGCACCAGGCCCAGGTCACGAGCCAGGATCAGCAGGTCCATGGCCATGTCGGTCTGGCAGCCGAATTTGCGCGACAAAGGCCAGTCGGCAGTGGTCGAGCCTTCAGTCAGGATACGCACGTAGACTTTCGAGCCCGGAGCGGCCTTGGCGATGTTGCGCAGGTCGGCTTCGGAGTCGGTGGCGTACAGGCGCACGCCCTTGTCGTAGAAGTAGCGAATGTCTTTGGATTTCTTGATGGTGTTGCCGTAGCTGATCTGGTCGGCGCTGACGCCACGGCTCAGCACTTTGTCCAGCTCATAGATCGAGGCGATGTCGAAGCTCGAGCCTTTCTCTTTGAGCAGGTCGATGATTTCCACGGCCGGGTTGGCCTTGACCGCGTAGTAGACCTTGGCGAATTCGAAACCGGCACGCAGGTCGTCATAGGCCTGGGCGATCATCGCGGTGTCGATCACCACGAACGGGGTTTCTTGTTTGTCGGCGAAGGCCTTCATTTTCTGGAAGGTTTCGCGCGCGAAATAGTCTTCGACGTTGATCGACATGCTGGGAACTCCTACTGGCAAACTGAAATTATCAATGGGTGCAAATGAACGCCCTCCGTATCCCCACTTTGGTTCGCCTACTTCCCAAGGCATGTCGCCGAAAGCAAAAAGGCCATGGGAGGCGGTGCTTCCCTTGGCCTTGCTGTCTCGTCGTCAGTACTTGAGCCGGATGGATCGTTTCCAGCATGGACGTTCGGCGCGAACTTTAGGGCGTGAGGGGCTTGAGATCAACAAAAAATGTCGCGTTTTTGCACGCTTCCGTCGTGCGGTCCCTGACAGCTACTGATGTAACCGACCTGCGTGACAGTGTGATGTTCCCAAGACAAGGATTTTAGAAGGGAGCTTGCTTGGCTTTTGTGGCGAGGGAGCTTGCTCCCGCTGGGGCGCGTAGCGCCCCCAAAATCAGGCAATGCGGTTCTTCAGAAGGATCGCATCGGCTGACTTCACGACTGCTTCGCGGCCGGACGGGAGCAAGCTCCCTCGCCACAAAAGCACTAGAGCCTCATACAAGTCAGGTCAACGCAGTTTCCGCTGGCGAAACAATGCTGGTCTTGCCCCCACGGGACTTGCCGGAGCTCAAATATTCCGCAATCGATTCCTGAGTCACTTCCCCCAGAAACACCCGCTCGGCATCCATCACCGGCAACCACGAGCGGTTGAACTCGTACATACGCGACAGCAGGATACGCAAATGTTCGTCATACGCTGCGGTGGCGTTGAACTCGCGCCGGTATTGCGCGCAGGTGCCGGTCTGGCGATGCAGGTCGCGCCGACGCACATAGCCCAAGGCTTTGTTCTCGGCGCAGGTCACCACCACGTAGCGCCGGTCCAGTTCGTCCATCAATTCCAGCGCTTCGGCCACCGGGGTTTCCGGGCTGACCGACGGCGCGTTGTCCGCCGCATCTTCAGCCTTCACCAGCAGCAAGCGTTTGAGCGTGCTGTCCTGGCCGACGAAGTTGCTGACAAAATCGTCCGCCGGATGCGCGAGCAAGGTGTCTGGGTGGTCGATCTGCAACAGCTTGCCGGCGCGGAAAATCGCGATTTTGTCACCGAGCTTGATGGCTTCGTCGATGTCATGGCTGACCATGATCACGGTCTTGTTCAGCGCCCGTTGCATCTCGAAGAACTCGTTCTGGATCATTTCGCGGTTGATCGGGTCGACCGCGCCGAACGGTTCGTCCATCAACAACAGCGGCGCATCCGCCGCCAGTGCTCGAATCACACCGATCCGCTGTTGTTGGCCGCCGGACAATTCACGGGGGTAGCGAGTCAGGTATTGCTTGGGTTCAAGCTTGATCATGCTCATCAACTCGCGGGCGCGGTCGTGGCATTTCTGTTTGTCCCAGCCGAGCAGGCGCGGAACGACGGTGATGTTTTCCTCGATGGTCATGTTCGGGAACAGACCGATCTGCTGGATCACATAACCGATGTTGCGGCGCAGGGTCACTTCGTCGAGGTCGGTGGTGTCTTCGCCGTTGATCAGGATCTTGCCCGAAGTCGGTTTGATCAACCGGTTGATCATTTTCAGCGTGGTGCTCTTGCCGCAGCCCGATGGCCCGAGGAACACGCAGATCTCGCCTTCATTGACGGTCAGGCTCACCGAGTCCACGGCTTTCACATCTTTGCCGTTGCTTTGGAAGGTCTTGCTGAGGTTTTGAAGTTCGATCATTTGAGCAGTCCTTTTGGAGTCAGCGTGCGTTGCAGCCATTGCAGAAGCAGGTCGGCGAAGATGGCCAGGAGACTGACCAGCACCGCGCCGACGATCAGCATCGACATGTCGCTGCGGCTGATGGAAGCGAGGATGAGTACACCGAGGCCACCGGCGCCGATGGTGGCGGCGATGGTCATCACGCCGATGTTCATCACTACGGCGGTGCGTACACCGGCGAGGATCACCGGCACGGCAATGGGCAGTTCGACCATGCGCAGGCGCTGGCCGAAGGTCATGCCGATACCGCGGGCAGCTTCGCGAATGCCGGGTTCCACGCCGGTCAGCGCCAGGTAGGTGTTACGCATGATCGGCAGCAGCGAATAGAGAAACACGGCGGTGATTGCCGGCATCGGGCCCAGGCCCTGGCCGAACCTGGAATAGAACGGCAACAGCAGGCCGAATAGCGCAATCGACGGCACGGTCAGCAAAACCGTGGCGCTGGCTTGCAACGGGCCGGCCAATGTCGGGAAGCGGGTCATCAGGATGCCCAGCGGCACGCCGACCAGAATCGCCAGCGTTACCGCGATGCCAACCAGGGTGATGTGCTGCCAGGTCAGGTGCAGCACTAGCGGCCAATCGAGATGGGAAAAGGCGTTGAGAAATTCCATGTCTTTTTCTCCTCTGCCTTATTGAACAGACAGCATTGGATGCTGGCGCAGGAAATCGGCGGCAACGGATGAAGGGCTTTCGTGATCGACATCGACCCGTGCGTTGAGCTGGCGCATGGTGGCGTCGTCGAACAGTTCGGCCAGTGGCTTGAGCTCTTCGGCGAGTTTCGGGTGGGCATCGAGGTAGGCCTGGCGCACCACCGGCGCGGCGGTGTAGTCGGGGAAGTAATGCTTGTCGTCTTCGAGCAACTTGAGTTTGAAGGCGTTCAAGCGACCGTCGGTGGTGTAGACCAGGCCGGCGAACACCTGGCCGTTGCGCAAGGCGGTGTAGACCAGCCCGGCATCCATCTGGCGAATGTTGTTGCGGGTCAGGTTCATGCCGTAGAGATCAACCATGCCGCCCAGACCGTCGGAACGGTTGGCGAATTCGGTGTCCAGCGCGACGAGGTGATTAGTCTTCGCCTCGGCCTGCAACACCTCGTTCAACTGGCTGATGGTGTTGATCTGCGGGTAGGCCTTCGCGGTTTTTTCCGGCAGGGCCAGGGCGTAGGTGTTGCTGAATTTCGACGGAGTGAGCCAGACCAGGCCTTTTTTCTCGTCGAGTTCTTTCACCCGGGCGTAGGACTGCGCGCTGTCGAGTTTTTCAGTGACATGGTTGTAAGCCACCAGCGACACGCCGGTGTATTCCCAGAGCATGTCCAGTTGGCCGCTTTCGTGAGCACTGCGGGCCAGATTGCTGCCCAGGCCGCCGGTCACCTGGGTGTCGTAACCCTTGGTGCGCAGGTATTGGGAGGTGATTTCCGCCAGCAGGGTTTGTTCGGTGAACACCCGGGCGCCAATGCGGATCACGGGTTTTTCAGCGGCTTGGGCGATTCCTGCGAACAGCAGAACGCAGCCTAGTAAAAAGCTTGATGTCTTCATGAGAATTCCTTTGCCGAGGCTTAAGACGGGCGCAGGCCGCGTTCGAGCCAGAGGCGGCTGGCGAGTGTCACCAGACCGTCGAGCAGCAAGGCCAGCAGGGCGGTGCAGGCCGCGCCGAGCAGCAGTTGCGGCTGATTGTTCAGGGCGATGCCGGGGAAAATCAGGCTGCCCAGACTGTTGGCGCCGATCAGGAACGCCAGCGGCGCGGTCCCGACGTTGATCGCCAATGCCACGCGCACTCCACCGATGATGATTGGCACGGCGTTCGGCAGTTCGACCCGGCACAGCACCTGAGTCGGGGTCATGCCGATGCCGACGGCGGCTTCCTTGAGCGAACCCTGAACGTTTTTCAGCCCTTCATAGGTGTTGCGCACGATCGGCAACAGCGAAGCCAGGAACAGAGCGAAGATCGCCGGGCCGCTGCCGATGCCGAGGATGCCCAGGGCGATGGCCAGTACGGCGAGCGGCGGCACGGTGTTGCCGATGTTGAAGATCTGCATGAAGCGTTCGGCGCGTCCCACCAGGGGCGGGCGGCTTAAAACGATGCCGGCGGGGATGCCCACAACGAGGGCAGCCAGCATGGAAGCGAGGACAAGAATCAGATGAGCTTGCAGGTAAAACAACAAATCGTCGCGGTACTGTTCGATCGTGTTGATGCCAATCCAGTGGACCAGCAGGGCCAGAAGAGCGACGACAACCGCACCTCCTGTCAGCCCTTTGCCATAGCGAATAGCCACAGGCAGACTCCTTTTTTCAGTCGGCGAACGCAGTCCCGTGTGGCATGCCATTCCTGGCTGCCGGGAAAACAACGTTCGCGAGAAGCAGCTCTACATGCTGATAAAACCGCATGAAATCGAGCCATAAGCGCAGCCTCGTCAGGCTAACTTGCTGATTTTTCAGCCCCTGACGATGGGTCGTAACAGGGGAGTGGACGTCTCCAGCTTTTAAAAGGTTCCATAATCAGCAGCATTTAGCCACCAAGAAGGAGCTGCCCGCGCTGATTACGGCCATCGGCAGCTCCTGTGCGTGGTGGTCCGTAGATCACTTTTTAAGCTATACTCGCCGCCCTTTTTTGAATCACCGCCAGGCGATTTCCCATGACCAAACAGGCCGCCGAAGTCGCGAAACGCCGCACTTTCGCCATTATTTCCCACCCCGATGCCGGTAAGACCACCATCACCGAGAAGCTCTTGCTGATGGGCAAGGCGATTGCGGTTGCCGGCACGGTGAAATCTCGCAAGTCCGACCGCCATGCCACCTCCGACTGGATGGAAATGGAAAAACAACGGGGTATTTCCATTACCACGTCGGTCATGCAGTTCCCGTATCGCGACCACATGATCAACCTGCTCGACACCCCGGGCCACGAAGACTTCTCCGAAGATACTTACCGCACCCTGACTGCGGTGGACTCGGCATTGATGGTCCTCGACGGCGGTAAGGGTGTAGAACCACGGACCATCGCCCTGATGGACGTCTGCCGTCTGCGTGACACGCCGATCGTCAGCTTCATCAACAAACTCGACCGTGACATCCGCGACCCGATCGAACTGCTCGACGAAATCGAAGCGGTCCTGAAGATCAAGGCCGCGCCGATCACCTGGCCGATCGGTTGCTACCGCGACTTCAAGGGTGTTTATCACCTCGCCGACGACTACATCATCGTCTACACCGCCGGCCACGGTCATGAGCGCACCGAAACCAAAATCATCGAGAAGCTCGATTCCGATGAAGCGCGCGCACACTTGGGTGACGAGTACGAGCGTTTCATCGAGCAGCTGGAACTGGTGCAGGGCGCCTGCCACGAATTCAATCAACAGGAATTCCTCGACGGCCAACTGACCCCGGTGTTCTTTGGTACCGCGCTGGGCAACTTCGGTGTCGATCACGTGCTCGACGCTGTGGTCGACTGGGCACCGCAACCATTGGCCCGTGTCGCCAACGAGCGCACCGTCGAGCCGGTGGAAGAGAAGTTCAGTGGTTTCGTGTTCAAGATCCAGGCGAACATGGACCCCAAACACCGCGACCGCATCGCCTTCATGCGCATTTGCTCCGGCAAGTACGAAAAAGGCATGAAGATGCGCCATGTGCGCACCGGCAAGGACGTGCGGATCGGCGACGCGCTGACCTTCTTCTCGTCCGAGCGTGAGCAACTGGAAGAAGCGTTCGCCGGCGACATCATCGGCCTGCACAACCACGGCACCATCCAGATCGGCGATACCTTCACCGAAGGCGAAACCCTGGGTTTCACCGGCATCCCGCACTTCGCCCCGGAACTGTTCCGTCGCGTACGCCTGCGCGATCCACTGAAATCCAAGCAACTGCGTCAAGGCTTGCAGCAACTGGCCGAAGAAGGCGCCACCCAGGTGTTCTTCCCCGAGCGCAGCAACGACATCATTCTCGGCGCCGTCGGTGTGCTGCAGTTCGATGTGGTCGCCAGCCGTTTGAAAGAGGAATACAAGGTCGAGTGCTCCTACGAGCCGATCACCGTGTATTCCGCGCGCTGGATCGAGTCCGGCGACAAGAAGAAGCTTGAGGAATTCACCAACAAGGCCGTGGAAAACCTCGCCCTCGACGGCGGCGGTCACCTGACCTACCTGGCCCCGACCCGGGTCAACCTGGCACTGATGGAAGAACGCTGGCCGGACGTGAAATTCCGTGCGACGCGTGAGCATCACTAAGCGCTGAGTTGCAAACCCCAAAGCCCCGATGCGCGAGTCTCGGGGCTTTTTATTGTCTGGGCTGTGTACCGCACCGAAGCGACTCAGTTGTCCGGGCGCAACAGGGTTCTTCCTTCCGTGCTCGGCGAGCCCGCATCACTTAGTTGATCTGGTTATAGGCATTATTCGAAACCAATCTCCCTTCTCACGGCATTTCCCGACCTTCGTTAGCGTCCTATCTGGAGAATCGCGCTAAATTTCTCTCTGCGCCATTCCGGCACCCATGCTTCACCCAAGAAAGGATGGAATCGGCTATGAGCATTATTCAACGCATAGTGTTGCTGCTGAAGGTTTTGGTGATGCTATCCCTCGGCACGTCAGCGGCGTGGGCGGAGTGCACGAACCATGATGAACAGGCCTGGAGCGGGCAAGGCGTGCACAGCGAGCTGATGCTCGCCGCATCGGAATCGGGTAGCTCGAACGATGATGACTCGACCGACGACCCGGACAGCAACGAAGACGACACTTGAGCCTGAATGACAGGCAAAAGAAAACCCCGTCTGCCTGACTGATGCGCAGTCGGGGCAGAAGGGGTTTGGTTAACTCAGCAAAAGCGCGCCCCGGCACCGGGGCGCGTTTTTTTCAGGCCGCGCCGTCGAGGAATTGCTCGGCGTAGTGGCAAGCCACCTGGCGTGTGTCGAGCAGACGCAGGGCCGGCTCTTCGATGGCACAGCGCTCGGTCGCGTACGGGCAGCGCTTGTGGAAGGCGCAGCCGGACGGTGGATTCAGCGGGTTTGGCAGTTCGCCGACGATCTTGATTTTCGGCTTGTCCGGATCCGGGTGAATGGTCGGCGTCGCCGACAACAACGCCTGGGTGTACGGGTGCAGGGGACGGGTGTAGATGTCCTCTTTCGGCCCCATTTCCACCGGACGGCCGAGGTACATCACCATCACGTGATCGGCGACGTGACGCACCACCGCCAGGTTGTGGGATATGAACACGTAGGCGGTGTTGAACTCTTGCTGCAAATCCATGAACAGGTTGAGTACCTGCGCCTGAATCGACACGTCCAGCGCCGAGGTCGGTTCGTCCGCCACCAGCACTTTCGGCTGCAACATCATCGCGCGGGCCAGGGCGATCCGCTGGCGCTGACCGCCGGAGAACATGTGCGGATAGCGCTGGTAGTGCTCGGGACGCAAGCCCACCTGCTTCATCATCGCCTGGACTTTCTCGCGACGTTCGGCGGCACTGAGGTTGGTGTTGATCAATAATGGCTCTGCAAGCTGATCACCGATTTTCTGCCGTGGATTCAACGACGCGTACGGGCTCTGGAACACCATCTGCACATCTTTGCGCAGTTGCTTGCGCTGAGCCTTGTCGGCGCCGGCGACTTCCTGCCCGGCGATTTTCAATGAGCCGGAGGATGGCTCTTCGATCAACGTCAGGGCACGGGCCAGGGTGGATTTGCCGCAACCGGACTCACCCACGACAGCGAGGGTCTTGCCGGCTTCCAGTTCGAACGACACACCGTTGAGGGCGCGCACGGTCGCATGGCCCTTGAACAGGCCACGGGACACTTCGTAGTGGCGGGTCAGGTTGCGGGCGGTAAGTACGACGGCCATTACGCCACCTCCTGGTTCAACGGGTAGAAGCAGCGGGCGAGGCTGTTGCTTTTCTGGTCAAGGGCTGGACGCTGGGTGCGGCAATTTTCTTGCACGTACGGGCAGCGCGGCGACAGCAGGCAACCTTGCGGACGGTCGTAACGACCGGGAACGATGCCCGGTAGCGTCGACAAGCGCGCAGCACCCAGGCTGTGTTCTGGAATGGCCTTGAGCAGCGCTTCGCTGTACGGGTGCGCCGGAATGTCGAACAGTTGTGGCACCTGACCGACTTCAACCGCTTGGCCGGCGTACATCACGCACACGCGCTGGGCGGTTTCGGCCACGACCGCGAGGTCGTGAGTAATCAGCACCAGGCCCATGTTCTGCTCTTTCTGCAGGGCCAGCAGCAGGTCCATGATCTGCGCCTGAATCGTTACGTCGAGCGCGGTGGTCGGTTCGTCGGCGATCAGCAGTTTTGGTTCGCCGGCAATCGCCATGGCGATTGCAACACGCTGGCTCATGCCGCCGGAGAGTTGATGCGGGTAGGCATCCATACGGCTGGCGGCGCCGGGGATTTCCACTTTCTCCAGCAGTTCGATGGCGCGCTTGCGAGCGTCCTTCCTGGACATTTTCAGGTGCAGGCGCAGCACTTCTTCGATCTGGAAGCCCACGGTGTAGCTCGGGTTCAGCGCGGTCATCGGGTCCTGGAAGACCATGGCCAGGTCTTTGCCGACGATCTGTCGACGCTGACGGTTGCTGAGCGCGAGCATGTTCTTGCCGTCGAAATTCAGGGCGTCGGCGGTGACGATCCCCGGACGCTCGATCAGGCCCATCAGCGCCATCATGGTCACGGACTTGCCGGAACCCGACTCGCCAACGATGGCCAGCACTTCGCCCTTTTCCACGGATATGTCGAGACCATCGACCACCGGAACGGCGTTGGCGTCGCCGAAGCGAACGTTGAGATTCTTGATTTCTAACAGTGACATTTGAATCTCCTCAGGCGGCGTTCTTGAGTTTCGGGTCCAGCGCATCGCGCAGGCCGTCGCCCATCAAGTTGATTGCCAGCACGCTGAGCAAAATGGTCAAACCAGGCAAGCTCACCACCCACCAGGCGCGTTCGATGTAGTCGCGAGCCGAAGCCAGCATGGTGCCCCACTCAGGGGTTGGCGGTTGTACGCCAAGGCCGAGGAAGCCCAGTGCCGCGGCATCGAGAATCGCCGAGGAGAAACTCAAGGTGGCCTGAACAATCAGCGGCGCCATGCAGTTGGGCAGCACGGTGACGAACATCAGGCGAGGCAGACCGGCGCCGGCCAGGCGCGCGGCGGTCACGTAGTCGCGGTTCAATTCGCCCATCACCGCGGCGCGGGTCAGACGAACATAGGACGGCAACGAAACCACGGCGATGGCAATAATGGTGTTGATCAGGCCAGGGCCGAGGATGGCGACAATTGCCACCGCCAGCAGCAGGGACGGCAGGGCCAGCATGATGTCCATCAGACGCATGATGGTCGGGCCGAGCACGCGCGGGAAGAACCCGGCGAACAGTCCCATCAGGATGCCTGGAATCAGCGACATCACCACCGATGACAAGCCGATCAGCAGGGACAGGCGCGAGCCGTGAATCAAACGCGACAGCAGATCACGACCGAGTTCATCGGTACCCAGCAGGAACTGGATATGCCCGCTTTCCAGCCAGGAGGGCGGGGTCAGCAGGAAGTCGCGGTACTGTTCGCTCGGGTTATGCGGTGCGACCCACGGGGCGAAGATCGCGCAGAAAATCACCAGCAGCATGAACAACAGGCCGGCGACGGCCCCTTTGTTCCTGGAAAACGCATGCCAGAATTCTTTGTAGGGCGACGGATACAGCAGGCTTTGATCGACTGCTACCGGTGTAGTGAGAGTGGTCATGGTCATTGATCTCAGCGCTGATGACGGATGCGTGGGTTGGCAAAGCCGTAGAGGATGTCCACTACGAAGTTGACCAGAATCACCAGGCAGGCGATTAACAGGATGCCGTTCTGCACCACGGGATAGTCCCGTGCGCCAATGGCTTCGATCAGCCATTTGCCGATGCCGGGCCAGGAGAAGATGGTTTCGGTCAGGACCGCGCCGGCCAGCAGCGTGCCGACTTGCAGGCCGACCACCGTCAGTACCGGAATCAATGCGTTACGCAGACCGTGAACGAACACCACGCGCGAAGGCGACAGGCCTTTGGCGCGGGCGGTGCGGATGTAGTCTTCACGCAGCACTTCGAGCATCGACGAACGGGTCATCCGCGCAATCACCGCCAGCGGGATGGTGCCGAGCACGATGGCTGGCAGGATCAGGTGATGCAGGGCATCGAAGAACGCTCCGACGTCATCGGCCAGCAACGTATCGATGAGCATGAAGCCGGTGCGTGGCTCGATGTCGTAGAGCAGGTCGATCCGCCCGGATACCGGGGTCCAGCCCAGGCTCACCGAGAAGAACATGATCAGGATCAGGCCCCACCAGAAGATCGGCATCGAGTATCCCGCCAGGGAGACACCCATTACCCCATGGTCGAACAGGGACCCTCGCTTGAGTGCCGCGATCACCCCGGCCAGAAGGCCCAGGATGCCGGCGAACAACATGGCGGCCGAGGCCAGTTCCAGGGTCGCGGGGAATAGAGAGCTGAACTCGGTCCAGACGCTTTCACGGGTACGCAGGGATTCGCCGAGATCGCCGTGGGCCAGTTTGCCAATGTAATCCAGGTATTGGGCATACAGCGGTTTGTTCAGACCTAGGCGTTCCATTGCCTGAGCATGCATTTCGGGGTCGACCCGACGTTCGCCCATCATCACTTCCACGGGGTCGCCAGGAATCATGCGGATCAACGCGAAAGTCAACAAGGTGATGCCGAAGAACGTGGGGATCAGTAACCCCAATCGGCGGGCAATAAAACTAAACATCTTGTGTGGTACCTCATCAGCCGGTTAGGCATGCCCGGTATCGCTGGGGTCAGCGATGCCGGGCGTTTCTTATCTACTTCACCTGGGTGGTGGCGAAGTTGTTAGTGGTGAGGGGGCTAATGTGATAACCCTCTACGTTGGTGCGCATTGCAGTGAACATGCGGGTGTGCGCCATGCTGATCCATGGCTGGTCCTGATTGAAAACGTCCTGGGCCTGTTCGTAGAGCGCCGTGCGTTCAGCCGGGTTCACTTTGGCCCGTGCTTCGTCGATCAGCGCCTGGAACTTTTCATTGCACCAGCGAGCGTAGTTTTCGCCGTTCTTGGCGGCCTCACAACTGAGCATAGGCGTCAGGAAGTTATCCGGGTCGCCGTTATCGCCTGCCCAACCGGCGGACACCATATCGTGTTCGCCGTTCTTCGCGCGCTTGAGCATCTCGCCCCATTCCATGACACGAATATCGACCTTGATGCCGACCTTGGCCAGATCTGCCTGCATCATTTGTGCGCCGAGCATCGGATTAGGGTTGGTCGGGCCGCCGCCGTTACGGGTGAACAGGGTGAACACGGTGCCCTCCGGTACCCCGGCTTCCTTGAGCAGGGCACGAGCCTTGTCGAGGTCGCGAGGCGGGTTGGTCAGTTTATGGTTGTAGCCCAGCAGGGTGTCCGGGTACGGGTTGACCGCCACCGTCGCATTGCCCTTGCCGAACAGCGCGTTGACATAGGCCTCTTTGTCGAACGCGATGTCGATGGCTTTGCGCACCCGCACGTCGCTCATGTACTTGCGGGAGGTATTCATGGCGACATAGGAGACGGTCATCGCGTTCAGCTCATCAACCTTCAGGTTGGTGTCTTTCTTGATGCTCGGGATGTCATCCGGTTTTGGATACAGCGCGATCTGGCACTCGTTGGCCTTGAGCTTTTGCAGGCGCACGTTGTTGTCGGTGGCAATCGCCAGGACCAGCGCATCAGCCGGTGGCTTGCCACGGAAGTAGTCCGGGTTGGCCTTGAAGCGCACCTGGGCGTCCTTGGCGTAACGCTGGAAGATGAACGGGCCGGTACCGACCGGTTTGTTGTTCAGGTCGCCGGTCTTGTTGGCCTTGAGCAGTTGATCGGCGTACTCGGCGGAGTAGATCGAGGAGAAGGCCATGGCAATGTCGGCCAGGAACGGCGCTTCGCGGCGGGTCAGGGTGAACTTGACCGTGTTGTCGTCGACTTTCTCTACGCTTTTGAGCAGTTCCTTGAAGCCCATGCTCTCAAAGTACGGGAAGCCCACGCTCGACAGCTTGTGCCATGGGTGATTCGGGTCCAGCTGACGCTGGAAGCTCCAGACCACGTCGTCGGCGTTCATGTCGCGGGTCGGCTTGAAGTAATCGGTGGTGTGAAACTTGACGCCTTTGCGCAGGTGGAACGTGTAGGTCAGGCCGTCTTCACTGATGTCCCAGGATTCGGCCAGCGCCGGAATCACTTCAGTGGTGCCGGGCTTGAAGTCCGCCAGGCGATTGAAGATGGTTTCGGCCACTGCGTCGGCTGTGACTGCAGTCGTGTACTGGACCATATCGAAGCCTTCCGGGCTGGCTTCGGTACAGACCACCAAGGGTTTGGCCGAGACGCCAACAGCGACACTCAGCAATGCGGCAGCGATGGCCGCTCGTAGGGGAAGCATTTTCATCAAGAACCCTCTGCAATCGGTTGAACAGGAAAAAACCGAACGGCCGACTCGTCATGAGTCAGCCGCCGGCGTGCGTTTTACAAAATGTTGAACGGGATGGTGGTCACGAGACGGAACTCGTTGATGCTGCCATCCGCCTGGTTTTCGCTGGCACGGTGCGCGGTGTAGGTTGCGCGAACAGTGGTGGCCTTCAGCGGGCCGCTCTGCAGGGCGTAAGTCGCACCGATACCGTATTCGTAATGGGTTTCGCCATCCTGGGCCTGGATACCGTCGTAACCCTTGCCTGCTACGCCTTCATTGCCGGTGTAGTGAGTACCGTCGATGCCCCAGCCACGTGCCTGGTAGATGTTGAACTTCAGACCTGGCACGCCGTATTCGGCCATGTTCAGACCGTAGGCAATCTGGAAGGACTTCTCGTTCGGGCCGTTGAAGTCCGACAGCAGGGAGTTGGCCAGGTAGATGCCGTTGGTTTCGTGCAGGTAGTCGAAGTACTCGTTACCGTTCACTTCCTGGTAGGAGAAGGTCAGGCTGTGGGCCTGGTGGGTCAGGCCGAACGACAGGGAGTAGGTGTCGTTGTCGATTTTGCCTATGAGGGCTTTACCTTCTTCCTGGGTTTTGTAGTAGTTCAGGCCGGTGGTCAGGCTCAGGACCTGGCTGTCGCCCAGCACATGACTGGCGCCGAAGTAGTACTGGTTCCAGATGTCTTCGGCCTGGGTCGCCCAAAGGCTGGTGGTCAGGCTGGCGAATGGGGTGTAGGTGATGCCGCCGGTGTAGATGTGATCGGTTTCAACGATGCCGTTGGCGTATTCGGTGCGGAATTTACGCTGGCTTTCTTCGGTACGCGGAGAGTTGCGATCGAAGGTGGCCAGGTCGAAAGCCAGGTTGTTCAGCTCTTCGCTGTGGATGGCCACACCTTCGAAGCTCGAAGGCAGCGCACGGTTACCGATGACATCGACCATCGGGCTGCTGAAGTTCATGCGGCCAGCGGTCAGGGTAGTGTTGGAGACACGGGCCTTGACGTTGGCCAGGCCCAGTTTGCTCCACTGGCCGACGGCGTCACCACCTTCTTCGGTCAGGGTACGGTTGTTGCCCGCGCCAGGACGGGTTCCCGGTGCGCCGCCGTTGTTGGACGCCAGATCCTTGCGATCACGATCCAGAGCGATGGCGTTGTAGGCCGCCACTTCGGTGCTGAAACCTACGGTGCCTTGAGTGAAGCCGGAGTTGTACTTGAGGATGGTGCCCTGAACCCAGTTGATACGACGATCAGTCGGGGTTGATACACCGTCTTTCTTGTAGCTGAACGTGCCGCCACGTTTCAGTTGCTCGTTGGCATACCAGTTACGCGTGCTACCGGTGATCGACTGCCCTTCGACGAAGCCAGTGGCTTCACTCTGAGCACTTTTCTCATTCACGGTAACCGGGGTGAACGCCTGGCTCTGGGACTCTGCGTAAGCCGTGGCGGTCACGCTGCTGATGGCCAAGGCCAATAACGCGGTGCTGCTCAGTTTCATGTGTGAAGCTCCTTTCTTTCTTTTTTTAATGCCGGTCTTTTTTGGTGATCCGGCTATTTGGTTTAGAACTCATTCAGGCTTCGCAAACGTTTGCTGCAGGCCGATTTGACGAATTACGGCAATACGCTTGCGTGAGGGCGGAATCCGCCCCCCAGCGTTTCTGGCTAATTGGTTATTGGTCGATACTGACGCCCGAGAACACGTTGCGACCGAAGGGGCTGACCTTGAACCCTTCGACTTTGGCGCTCAACGGCTGGTTGACCGTCGAGTGGGCGACCGGCGTGATCGGCACCTGCTGCTTGAGGTACTGCTGCGCCTGTTTGTAGAGCACGGTGCGCTGGTCGCGATCGGTGACGACCTTGGCCTGCTTGATCAGCTTGTCGTAGGCCGGATCACACCACATGGAGTAGTTGTTGCCGCCGATGGCATCGCAGCTGTAGAGCGTGCCGAGCCAGTTGTCCGGGTCACCGTTGTCACCGGTCCAGCCGATCAGGCTGATGTCGTGCTCGCCGTTCTTGGTGCGCTTGATGTACTCGCCCCATTCGTAGCTGACGATCTTGACCTTGAGGCCGATCTTCGCCCAGTCCGCCTGGAGCATTTCGGCCATCAGTTTGGCGTTGGGGTTGTACGGACGCTGGACCGGCATGGCCCAGAGGGTGATTTCGGTGCCTTCCTTCACGCCGGCAGCCTTGAGCAGTTCCTTGGCTTTTTCCGGGTTGTAGGAGGCGTCCTTTATGGTGTCGTCATAGGACCACTGGGTCGGTGGCATGGCATTGACCGCCAGTTGACCGGCACCTTGATAGACGGCGTTGAGAATGCCTTGCTTGTTCACCGCCATGTCCAGCGCCTGGCGCACTTCGAGCTGGTCGAAAGGCTTGTGCCGGACGTTGTAGGCGATGTAGCCGAGGTTGAAGCCGGGTTTCTCGATCAGCTGCAGTTTCGGATCATTCTTCAGTGCGGTCACATCGGCGGGGCGCGGGTGCAGGGTGATCTGGCATTCGTTGGCCTTGAGCTTCTGCACGCGCACCGAGGCGTCGGTGTTGATGGCAAAAATCAGGTTGTCGAGCTTGATCCGGCTCGGGTCCCAGTACTGTTTGTTGCCGCTGTAACGGATGTTGGAGTCTTTCTGGTAGCTCTTGAACACGAACGGCCCGGTGCCGATCGGCTTCTGGTTGATCTCGCTCGGCTTGCCGGCCGCCAGCAACTGGTCGGCGTATTCGGCCGAAAGGATGGCGGCGAAGCTCATGGCGATGTTCTGGATGAACGCGGCGTCGACGTTGTTGAGCGTCATCACCACGGTCAGCGGCCCGGTCTTTTCGACCTTGGCAATATTCTTGTTCAGGCTCATCCCGTTGAAATACGGGAACTCGGTCGGATAAGCCTTACGGAACGGGTGCTGCGGATCGAGCATGCGATTAAACGTGAACAGCACGTCGTCGGCGTTGAAATCGCGAGTCGGCGTGAAGTATTTGGTCGTGTGAAACTTCACCCCTTCACGCAGATGAAACGTGTATTTGAGTCCGTCCTCGGAAATATCCCAGCGGGTTGCCAGGCCTGGCACGACATTGGTGGCGCCTTTTTCGAACTCTGCCAAACGGTTGTACAGCGGCTCGGCGGCGTCGTTATCGGTCGCAGTGGTGTACTGCGCGGTGTCGAAACCGGCGGGGCTGCCTTCGGAGCAGAACACCAGGCTGTTATTGGCGGCCTGGCTGATGGAAGTGGCGGCCAGCAGGCCGGTGCCCAGCAATGCGGATAAAACCAAGGAATGGCGCATGACGCTCCCTCTTTTTGTAGTGTTATTCAATGCGCCGCGATCCCGTCCGGGGACGTTGTGGCGGCATTGAGCTCAAACCAATACGGGCAGCAAACCGATAGCCCACACAGTCACTGGTCAGAACCCGACGGTAGGTGCCGTGGGTCTGGCAGTAAATGCGTTGAGTCCTAAAGACTCGTAGGAAAAGGCAACGCGTCCTAACCCCTGGCTGCGTCAGACAGCGGATTTGGATGTAGGCAAATTCCTAACTTCTCGGCAGAAAAAAGCAGCGGCGACACTGAAAACGTCGCCGCTGCCTTTTCTTATTTGCTGACGCTGACGCCGTAGAAGGAGTTCAAGCCAAATGGGCTGATCTTGAAGTCCTGCACGTTGGCGCGCATGGGTTGGAACACCGTCGAGTGAGCGATAGGTGTCATTGGAACAGCATCTTTGAGGACGTGTTGCGCCTGTTTGTACAGTTCGGTGCGCTTGGCCTGATCGGTGGTGCGTTTGGCTTCCTTGACGAGGCCGTCGAATTTCTTGTCGCACCATTTGGAGAAGTTGTTGCCACTCAGCGAGTCGCAGCCGAACAGCACGTTGAGCCAGTTGTCCGGATCACCATTGTCGCCGCTCCAGCCGATGATCATCGCCTGGTTCTCGCCGCCTTTGGAGCGCTTGATGTACTCGCCCCATTCGTAGCTGGTGATCTTCACGTTCAGGCCGATCTTCTTCCAGTCGGACTGCAGCATTTCAGCCATCAGCTTGGCGTTCGGGTTGTACGGACGCTGTACCGGCATCGCCCACAGAACGATTTCGGTGCCTTCCTTGACGCCGGCTTCCTTGAGCAGCTGCTTGGCTTTCTCAGGATCGTACTTGGCATCCTTGATGGTGGTGTCGTAGGACCATTGGGTCGGCGGCATGGCGTTGACGGCCAGTTGGCCTGCGCCCTGATAAACCGAGTCGATGATCTGCGGCTTGTTGACGGCCATGTCCAGCGCCTGACGAACTCGCAGGTCGGCCAGCGGGTTCGGCTCGTTGCTGCCCTTGACCTTGTCCATCACGTTATAGGCGATGTAGCCCAGGTTGAAACCAGCCTGCTCAGGCATCTTCAAAGTTTTATCTTCTTTGAGCGCCTTCAGGTCGGCTGGACGCGGGAACAGAGTGATCTGGCACTCGTTCTTCTTCAGCTTCTGGATGCGTACCGACGGGTCGGTGGTGATGGCGAAGATCAGGTTGTCGATCTTCACGTCATCAGGCTTCCAGTAGTCCTTGTTCCCGGTGTAGCGGATGTTGGAGTCTTTCTGGTAGCTCTTGAACACGAACGGGCCGGTGCCGATCGGTTTCTGGTTGATGTCGGCAGCCTTGCCTTCCTTGAGCAGCTGGGCAGCGTACTCGGCGGACTGGATCGAGGCGAAGCTCATGGCCATGTTCTGGATGAACGCGGCGTCTACGTCTTTGAGGGTGAACTTGACGGTGTGGTCGTCGACTTTATCGATCTTGGTGATGTTGGTATCCATCCCCATGTCGGTGAAGTACGGGAATTCGGTCGGGTACGCCTTACGGAACGGGTCATCCTTGTTAATCATGCGATTGAAGGTGAACAGCACGTCGTCGGCGTTGAACTCACGCGTCGGCTTGAAATACGGGGTGGTGTGGAACTTGACGCCTTCACGCAGGTGGAAAGTGTAAGTCAGGCCGTCACTGGAAATGTCCCACTTGGTCGCCAGGCCAGGAATCACGGCGGTGCCGCCGCGCTCGAACTGGGTCAGGCGGTTGAACATGGTTTCTGCAGAGGCGTCGAAGTCGGTTCCGGTGGTGTATTGACCTGGGTCGAAACCGGCCGGGCTTCCTTCGGAGCAGAACACCAGGTTAGACGCCGCTTGGGCGAAAGGTGCACTGGCTAACAGGCTTGCGCCGACTAAAAACGGAATGACCGCGTGTTTAAGCATGGTGGCCTCATGATTTGTTGTCATTTTTGGATTAGAGGACGACCTCGTGAGTCGACCTGCGGATACTTATGCAGGGGCCGTACCCAATGCAAGATCCGGAATGGCCACAAGTCCTAAAGAGTGGCACGAACGTACCTTAATGTCGCATATGTGTAAAAACTGATGTATTTGACCGTTTGCGCAGGTTTTTTACGGTGCAAGTCGTGCACCGATAAGGGGCGACCGGGGCGGTTGACGCACCCGGTTGGAGCCTGGTGTTACTTATTTATACCCACGCCATAGAACGGTGTGAGGCCAAACGGACTGATCTTGAAGTCGGTGACTTCCTTGCGCAGTGGCTGGAACACCGTCGAGTTGGCAATGGGTGTGATAGGTACTTGTTGTTTAAGGATTTGCTGGGCCTGTTGGTACAGTTTGACCCGCTGTTGTTTGTCCGTGGACACCTTGGCTTGCTGCACCAGTTTGTCGTAGACCGGGTCACACCATTTGGCGTAGTTGCTACCTTTCACCGCAGCGCAGCTGTAGAGCACGCCGAGCCAGTTATCCGGGTCACCGTTGTCGCCGGTCCAGCCGTAGATCATTGCGTCATGCTCACCGTTCTTGGCGCGCTTGATGTACTCGCCCCATTCATAGCTGACGATGTTGGCCTTGATCCCGACTTTCTCCCAATCCTGCTGGATCATCTGTGCCGACATCCGCGCATTGGGGTTGGAGGCGCGCTGCACGGTCATGGCCCACAGATTAATTGTAGTGCCGGGTGCAACCCCCGCTTCTTTCAGTAGCGCGCGGGCTTTGGTCGGGTCGTGCGGGGCGTCCTTGATGCTCGGGTCATACGACCATTGCGCCGGTGGCAAGGCGTTTTGCGCCAGTTGCCCGGCACTCTGGTAGACAGCCTTGATGATCGCCGGCTTGTCGATGGCCATGTCCAGCGCCTGACGCACCTTGAGCTGGTCCAGCGGTGGGTGGGTCACGTTGTAGGCAAGGAAGCCGAGGTTGAAACCGGCTTGCTTGAGCACCCTCAGATTCGGGTCTTGCTCCATCACTTCGATGTCTGCCGGGCGTGGGTAGCCGCTGACCTGGCACTCGCCGGCCTTGAGTTTTTGCAAGCGCACGGCGGCGTCCGGGGTGATCGAGAAAATCAGGTTGTCGAGTTTCACGTCCTCGGGTTTCCAGTAGGCCTTGTTGGCGGTGTAGCGGATTTGCGAGTCCTTTTGGTAGCGCTTGAACACGAACGGGCCGGTGCCGACGGGTTTCTGGTTGAGGTCGGCGGCTTTGCCTTCCTTTAACAGTTGGGCGGCGTATTCGGCGGATTGCACCGAGGCGAAGCTCATGGCGAGGTTTTGCACGAATGCGGCGTCGACGTTGTTCAGGCTGAAGCGCACGGTGTGGTCGTCGATCTTGTCGATGCTTTTGATCGTGGTGTTCAGGCCCATGTCGGTGAAGTACGGCGACTCGGCGGGGTAGGCCTTGCGGAAGGCGTTGTCCGGGTCGAGCAGGCGCTGGAAGGTGAACAGCACGTCGTCGGCGTTGAAGTCGCGGGTGGGGGTGAAGTAGTCGGTGGTGTGGAATTTCACGCCGTCGCGCAGGTGGAAGGTGTAGGTGAGGCCGTCCTCGGATACGTCCCATTTTGTTGCCAGGCCGGGTTCGATTTCGGTGCCGCCGCGTTTGAATTGGGTGAGGCGGTTGAAGACGGTTTCGGCGGAGGCGTCGAAGTCGGTGCCGCTGGTGTATTGGCTGGGGTCGAATCCGGCAGGGCTGGCTTCGGAGCAGTAGACCAGGGTGGTGGCGGCTTGGGCGGTTTGTGCGAGTGATGCGGTTGTGGCGAGGGCGAGTGCGAGCAGAAGTGGTTTGACGGTGGTTCTTTCCATGGAGTCCCCGGGATTTGAGCAGCGATATTTTCCTGAGAGTAGCGTTGTTGGCGGGGAGGGTGGAAATATCGTTTTTTGAGGGGGACCCCTCTATCCGGGCATAGTCTGCCGGTCTTTGCGTTGATGGCGGACTGTAGGAGCTGCCGAAGGCTGTGATCTTTTGATCTTAAAAATCAACGTCAAAAGATCGCAGCCTTCGGCAGCTCCTACGCAAAGCGGTGTCAGGCGGGCGTTGTGGGTGAAGTTAATCCGTTTCACGTTGCTTGAATGAGCGCGTGGCTCACGCCGTATACCGGGCCCGACTAAAAAACAGCGCAGCCCCGAGGGCGATAGCATTGGTTGAAACGATGCCCAGATCGAAGCCGGCGATGAAAGGCGGCAGCATAAAAATACTCGAAAACCCCAGAGCGAACAGGGTGATGCCCAGCCATTTTCTGAGGCCATAGGATTTCAGATAGAAGAACAACAGCAGGAATACTGCATAAGCCACGGCGTACAGGCCATATTCGTTCATGATCTCACCCGCCTTGAGTCTTGATGATCATGGACGATCCTGAGTGCTGAGGGCCTATGCCACCGCTGACCTGTGCATCCAGGCTGACGATGACATCGCCGGCGTGATAAGTCGGCAATTTGCTCAGCGTGAACTCGCGGACTGCCCATCCCACCGGGATGGCCGCACCGGGCATGAATTTACCTGCCGCTGCCCCGAAAACACCACTGGTGAGGTTGGCGATACTTGTTCGTTGAGCATTGAGTAAATCCCCCTGTTGCCGGGTCAGGGGTTTGGAGATCCCGACCATCATTTGGCAAGGCAAATCCTTGGCGAGCATTTTGTCATAGAGCTCTACCACCAGATTGCTCACTTCATAGTGGGCGGCTTTCGCTTCACCAAAATGCAGTGTTCTGAGGCTACCCCGTTCACCGGCTGACAGGGTGAAGCGCGATACGTTGAAGACAATTCCATGGTTGCCGGAAAACTGATCCCTTTCAAACTTCAATGCTCGCGTCCTTATCGAGTCTGGAAAGGCAGGGAGTTTCTCTTAGCTCCTGGGCTTTCGCAAATGCAAAATCAAAAGCAGCTGAGGCGGCCTGTTTACTCGCGTGTACACCGCCCTGCCGTTTTCGTGTCCGGGTTATCGCATCAAGGCATCAACACTTCAATCGCCCCATCCGCTGTCATGCTGACCTGGCTGGTGCCGGCTTCAACTTCTGGCGTCACCGGTGCCGAATCCATGCCGGCGGCTTTCATCATCATCGGCCCGCGCATGTACGGTTGTGGATAGCCGTTGCTGTTGAGGTTCAGGTTGACGATTTTGTAGCTCTTGCCGCCCAGGGCGTCGGTGGCCAGTTGGGCGCGGGCCTTGAAGGCGGTCACGGCTTCTTTGAGCAGGGCGTCTTCGCTGGCTTTGCGGGTTGGCGTCGCGATGGCGAAGTCCATGCCGCCCATTTTCAGGTCGGTGAGCAATTCGCCGGTGAGTTTGGACAGGGCGGCGAAGTCCGAGCTTTCCAGGCGCAGTTCGGCGCGTTCACGCCAGCCGGTGATTTTCTGGCCTTTGGTGTCGTAGATCGGGTAGCTGTTGCGGCTGCCCTGACGCAGGGTGATGTCCTTGACCTGTTTGGCCTGGGCCAGCGCCTTGTTCATGGTAGTGCTGACGTCGGCGGCGAGTTTGGCCGGGTCGGTGTTTTGTTCTTCGGTGTAGAGGGTCACGATCATCAGGTCGCGGGCCACTTCCTGGCTGACTTCGGCGCGCAGGGAGATCTGGTTGTAATGCAACTCGTCGACGGCCAGGGCCGGGAGGCTGGCGGCGGTGCCAACGCTTAGGGCAAGAAGGGCGGCGCTGCGGCGCAATGTGTGCATGAAAAGCTCCTTGGACGATGCGCAGGGGTTAGGGTCCGAACCTGCGTGAAACCATCAGACTCTAGCTTCAATGGTCCGTTTCGCACAGTTACAACTTCTATACAGTCTCAACCGGTGCCGGGCTTTTGTGGCGAGGGAGCTTGCTCCCGCTCGGCTGCGAAGCAGTCGCAAAGTCGGTATGCGTGGTTTGCCAGTTTCACCCGGTTGAATGGTTGGGGTCCGCTTCGCAGGCCGACGTGAGCAAGCTCCCTCGCCACAGGGGCTCATCGGCGAAGCATTCACTTATAAATCCATGAGCCGCAACTGTGGTCGTTTGCCGCACTTTCGCCTCTCAGGCCCGCGGCTTGGTTATACTCCGTGCGATCCGCCTGGAGCGCTCATCAGGAGAGCTCATGCTCGCCCCCGTACAATTGACTTCCGCCACTCGCCAGAACCTCTGGCGGCTGACTTTCATCCGGATTCTGGTGCTCGCCGCCCAGGCCGGCTCCGTAGGCCTGGCCTACTGGCTCCAGCTGCTGCCGTTGCCGTGGGTGCCGCTGGCGATGACCCTGGGCTGTTCGACGCTGTTGTGTGTGTTCACCGCCGTGCGCCTGCGCACTTCGTGGCCGGTTACCGAGCTTGAATACGCCCTGCAACTGGCCTGCGACCTGTTTATCCACAGCGCCTTGTTGTATTTTTCCGGTGGTTCGACCAACCCGTTCGTCTCTTATTACCTGGTGCCGCTGACCATCGCCGCCGTGACGCTGCCGTGGCGCTATTCGGTGATTCTGTCGGGTATCGCCCTGGCGCTGTATACGTTGCTGCTGGCGCGGTTCTACCCGCTGGAAACCTTCCCCATCGCCCGGGAAAACCTGCAGATCTACGGCATGTGGTTGAGTTTTGCCTTGGCCGCCGCCGTCATCACCTTCTTTGCTGCACGCATGGCTGAAGAGCTGCGTCGGCAGGAAGAGCTGCGTGCGATCCGTCGCGAGGAAGGCCTGCGCGATCAGCAATTGCTGGCCGTCGCGACTCAGGCTGCCGGTGCCGCCCATGAACTGGGCACGCCGCTGGCGACCATGAGCGTGTTGCTCAAAGAGATGCAGCAGGATCACCCCGACCCGATGTTGCAGGACGATTTGAAGGTTTTGCAGGATCAGGTCAAGTTGTGCAAGGAAACCTTGCAGCAACTGGTGCGCGCCGCCGAGGCCAACCGTCGTATGGCGGTGGAGATGCAGGATGTCACCGACTGGCTCGACGAAGCGCTCAACCGCTGGCACCTGATGCGTCCTGAGGCCAGTTATCGCTTCCAGCGTCTGGGCCAGGGCACGGTGCCGCGCATGGCGCCGCCGCCGGATTTGACTCAAGCGCTGTTGAACCTGCTGAACAACGCCGCCGATGCCTGCCCTGAAGGCTTGCAAGTGACCCTGGACTGGACCGTCGAAGACTTGACCATCAGCATTCGAGACCATGGTGCCGGTGTACCGCTGGCTATCGCCGAGCAGATCGGCAAACCGTTTTTTACCACCAAGGGCAAAGGTTTCGGCCTGGGCCTGTTTTTGAGCAAGGCCAGCGTGACACGCGCCGGCGGCTCAGTGAAACTCTACAGTCATGAGGAAGGCGGCACGCTCACCGAGCTGCGCCTGCCCCGTGTCGCCCGAGGAGACGAACATGAGTGACGAGATCCAAGTTGAAGGCGAAGAACTGCCGCATTTGCTGCTGGTAGACGACGATGCAACCTTCACCCGCGTGATGGCCCGCGCCATGGCCCGCCGTGGTTTTCGCGTCAGCACCGCAGGTTCCGCCGAAGAGGGCCTGACCATCGCCCAGGCCGATATCCCTGATTACGCCGCGCTGGACCTGAAAATGGACGGCGATTCAGGCCTGGTGTTGCTGCCCAAGCTGCTCGAACTCGACCCGGAGATGCGCGTGGTGATCCTCACCGGTTACTCGAGCATTGCCACCGCCGTCGAGGCGATCAAGCGCGGCGCCTGCAATTACCTGTGCAAACCGGCGGATGCCGATGACGTGCTGGCCGCGTTGCTCTCCGAGCACGCCGACCTCGACAGCCTGGTGCCGGAAAACCCGATGTCCGTGGACCGTCTCCAGTGGGAGCACATCCAGCGCGTCCTGACCGAGCACGAAGGCAACATCTCCGCCACCGCACGTGCCCTGGGCATGCACCGCCGCACGCTGCAGCGCAAACTGCAGAAGCGTCCGGTCCGTCGCTGAACGAGCGCTGAACGGTTATCGCCAGCCCTCGCGATCACACGAGCCGATCATTTATGATCGGTTCTTGTGTGTTCTTTTCTTTATTGAGCCTTATCCATGAATCAGAACGCTGAATATTCCGCGGTCAACGATGCTGTGCGCGGGCAGTTTTTTCGCAAAGTGTGGGCGATGACCACGCCTTACTGGCGCAGCGAAGAGAAGGGCAAGGCCTGGACGCTGTTGATCGCTGTGATCGCGCTGTCATTGTTCAGCGTGGCGATTTCGGTGTGGATCAACAGTTGGTACAAAGACTTCTATAACGCCCTGCAAAAGAAGGACGAAGCAGCCTTCTGGCAG
The DNA here is from genome assembly GCF_059420765.1 of Pseudomonas sp. GW821-FHT03E01. Lineage (NCBI taxonomy): Bacteria > Pseudomonadati > Pseudomonadota > Gammaproteobacteria > Pseudomonadales > Pseudomonadaceae > Pseudomonas > Pseudomonas sp. GW821-FHT03E01. The sequence continues at coordinate 153,526 of NZ_JBWKUI010000012.1, forward strand.
CTGATTCTGTATTTCTGCGGCATCGCCGCCGTGGCGATTCTTGGTGCGGTGTATCGGCTTTATCTGACTCAGATGCTGACCATTCGCTGGCGAGCCTGGCTCACCGAAAAGCACTTCGCCCGCTGGCTAGGCAGCAAGAATTACTATCAGCTGGAGCAGGGCGGTTACACCGATAACCCGGACCAGCGGATTTCCGAAGACCTCAATAAGTTCACCACCAACACCTTGGGCCTGGGCCTTGGGCTGATACGGAACATCGTCAGCCTGGTGTCGTTTTCGATCATTTTGTGGGGCGTGTCGGGCAGCATCGAAGTGTTTGGCTTCACGATCCCCGGCTACATGTTCTGGTGCGCACTGGTTTACGCCGCCGTCGGCAGCTGGCTGACGCATGTGATCGGTCGTCGCTTGATCAGCCTCAACAACAACCAGCAACGTTTCGAAGCCGACTTGCGTTTCTCCATGGTGCGGGTCCGCGAAAATGCGGAGAGCATTGCGCTGTACAACGGCGAACCCAACGAGAACCGTCGTCTGAGCAGTCGCTTCGGCCTGGTTTGGCACAACTTCTGGGACATCATGAAAGTGTCCAAGCGCCTGACTTTCTTCACCGCCGGTTATGCCCAGATTGCAATCATCTTTCCATTCATGGTCGCTGCGCCGCGTTACTTCGCCGGCAAGATCGAACTTGGTGAGCTGATGCAAATCAACTCCGCGTTCGGCAATGTGCAGGAGAACTTCAGCTGGTTCATCAGCGCGTACCAGGACCTTGCCGAGTGGCGCGCCACCTGTGATCGTCTGCTGAGTTTCCGTCAGGCCATGACCGACAACGAAGAGCGCGCGCCGGCCATCGACGTGCAGAATCAGGGTTCGGCACTACGGGTGCATAACCTTGGTCTTGACCTCGCTGACGGTCGTCATTTGCTGACCAATGCCGACATGACCGTGGAGGAGGGCGAGCGCGTCATGCTCAGCGGTCGTTCCGGCAGCGGCAAGTCGACCTTGCTGCGAGCGATGGGGCACCTTTGGCCAGCCGGCCACGGCAGCATTCGCCTGCCGACGGCGCGTTATCTGTTCCTGCCGCAAAAACCCTATCTGCCGATTGGCAGCCTGCGTGAGGCGTTGAGTTATCCACAACCGGGCGACACCTACCCGCACGAGCGCTACGTCCACGTGCTGGAAACCAGCCGCTTGCCGCACCTGGTTTCACGTCTGGATGAAGCCAATCACTGGCAGCGCATGCTTTCGCCGGGTGAGCAGCAACGTCTGGCCTTCGCCCGTGCGCTGCTGTATGCGCCGCAATGGCTGTACATGGACGAAGCCACCTCGGCGATGGACGAAGAGGATGAAGCGTCGTTGTATCAGGCGTTGATCGATGAATTGCCGGGGCTGAGCATTGTCAGCGTCGGCCATCGCAGCAGCCTGAAACGTTTCCATCCACGGCATGTGCGCATTGAGAATGGTCACCTGGTGGACCAGGCCGTGACCGCCTGAACCTGTGGGAGCGTGGCTTGCCCGCGATGAACGATAACGCGGTTCGTCAGGAAACCGCGTCAAGGCCATCGCGGGCATGCCACGCTCCCACAGGTCAACGGTGATCGTACAACCCGCATGCGCTATGATGCGGTTTCAGCCGTTTTTTCGAGACAGACGTTCACCATGGAAAACCCGATCGACGCACCTCGCCTCCCTCGCAAGCGCCGCAGCCTCGCACAGGAATTGGTGACGGTGTTGTCCGAGCAGATCCGCGACGGTCAGCTCAAGCGTGGCGACAAATTGCCCACCGAGTCGGCGATCATGAATGCCCATGGCGTCAGCCGCACCGTGGTGCGTGAAGCGATCTCCCGTTTGCAGGCCGCAGGGCAAGTGGAAACCCGTCACGGCATCGGCACCTTCGTGCTCGACACCCCGAGCCCGAGCGGTTTTCGCATCGACCCGGCGACCGTGGTGACCTTGCGCGACGTATTGGCGATTCTGGAACTGCGCATCAGCCTGGAAGTGGAGTCCGCCGGCCTTGCCGCGCAACGTCGCAGCCCGGAGCAGTTAGCAGCGATGCGTGAGGCGCTGGACGCCCTCAACGAAAGTGCCGCCCACGCCGGCGATGCCGTGGCGTCGGACTTCCAGTTCCACTTGCAAATCGCCCTGGCCACCGGTAATCGCTACTTCACCGACATCATGACCCACCTGGGCACCAGCATCATTCCGCGCACACGCCTCAACTCCGCGCGCCTGGCCCATGACGACCAGCAGCATTACATGAGTCGCCTGAGCCGTGAACACGAAGAGATTTACGATGCGATTGCCCGGCAGGATTCCGATGCAGCGCGGGCAGCTATGCGTTTGCATTTGACGAATAGCCGTGAGCGGCTGCGCCAGGCCCATGAAGAGGCGCAGGCGCAGGGTTGAACAGTGCATGGCAGGAAATCGTTCTACACAAAAAAGCGCCTGACCGGTAAACGATCAGGCGCGATGAGGGTCAGGCTTCGATAAACAGTATCAGGGGCTCAGAACACGGCTCCAGACTCGACTCATCCGCGAATTTGTAGCGCAATTGCACTTCTGTGTTCAGGTACTTTTCCAGTTCTGTTTTGGGGATTCGCAGTTCAATTCCCGTCAGTTTTACCATGTCGTCGCAGGCGTCGTCCCAGACGCCGGTAGGCTCTGCGAGGCCCTCCCAGTCAGGCTCTTCCGTATTTGTGCCGAGGATCGGGTAGACATCCCAGTTCGGCGGAATATCGTTCGGGTCCGGCACGCGGACGATCAAGTCTTCACTTAGGGGCGATAGCTGGATGGTTGCCTGATCGGCTGAGTGCTCCGGGAACTGCGGAAGGTGTGCAATAGCAAAAGTCATGTTGAATCGCTCTCCTTGAAAGATCTGCCGCGATCCTTCGCGGCAGTCGTCGCACTTTACCGGGCGCATCGGTGATCTGCCGAACCCGATCATGACCAGGCATTTCAAGGTTCAACACTGCGCGCAGGCAATGATTCCGGGGCGTTGAGTGAAAAATTCCCGAGGGTACTCTTCCGACAACGTATCTCTCTTCTGAGCTTGAAAGGCGCCCCTTTCACCCCTTTAAACAACAATGTTGTCTGACAAAAATACCCACCCAGCGATGAAATGCAGTTGACGGTTGTATTTTAAGTTGTACGATGACCTACAACTTCGGCGAAGGCTGAACGGTTTTCTCACACAACGTTGCTACCAGGGTGTTCGAATAATGAATCCACAAGAACTGAAGTCCATCCTCTCTTCCGGCTTGCTGTCGTTCCCGGTCACCGACTTCAATGCCCAGGGCGATTTCCATCGTGCGGGCTACATCAAGCGTCTCGAGTGGCTGGCCCCATACGGCGCCTCGGCGTTGTTCGCCGCAGGCGGTACCGGTGAGTTCTTCTCTCTGGCGGCCAGCGAATATTCGGAAATCATCAAGACTGCGGTCGACACCTGCGCCAGCAGCGTGCCAATCCTCGCCGGTGTCGGTGGTTCGACCCGCCAGGCTATCGAGTACGCTCAGGAAGCCGAGCGCCTGGGGGCCAAAGGCCTGTTGCTGCTGCCGCACTACCTGACCGAAGCCAGCCAGGACGGCGTTGCCGCCCACGTTGAAGCCGTGTGCAAATCGGTAAAAATCGGTGTGGTGGTCTACAACCGCAATGTCTGCCGCCTGACCGCGCCGCTGCTGGAACGACTGGCCGAGCGCTGCCCGAACCTGATCGGCTACAAGGATGGCCTGGGCGATATCGAGCTGATGGTGTCGATCCGTCGCCGCCTCGGCGATCGTTTCAGCTACTTGGGCGGCTTGCCGACTGCTGAAGTCTACGCCGCGGCCTACAAGGCTTTGGGCGTACCGGTTTATTCCTCGGCGGTGTTCAACTTCATCCCGAAAACCGCGATGGATTTCTACCACGCCATTGCTCGCGAAGATCACGCCACCGTCGGCAAGATCATCGATGACTTCTTCCTGCCGTACCTGGATATCCGCAACCGCAAGGCCGGTTACGCGGTGAGCATCGTCAAGGCCGGGGCAAAAATTGCCGGCTATGACGCAGGCCCGGTGCGTGCACCGCTGACCGATCTGACGGGCGAAGAGTACGAAATGCTCGCCGCGCTGATCGACAAGCAGGGCGCGCAGTAACACTCGATAAAACCAGGGCCGCTGAGCGATCAGCGGCTTTTTGCGTGAGGAGATTTGTTGTGGCAGATGCAAAGCGTTTTGATAACTACATCAACGGTGAATGGGTGACGGGCAGTGATTACTGCGCCAACATCAACCCGTCCGAGCTGAGCGATACCCTCGGCGACTATGCCAAGGCTGATCTGGCGCAGGTCCACGCCGCCATCGACGCCGCTCGCGCTGCGTTTCCGGCATGGTCCACTTCCGGTATTCAGGCTCGGCACGATGCGCTGGATAAAGTCGGCAGCGAGATTCTCGCCCGTCGCGAAGAGCTCGGCACGTTGCTGGCCCGGGAAGAGGGCAAGACCCTGCCCGAAGCCATCGGCGAAGTGACCCGCGCCGGCAACATCTTCAAGTTCTTCGCCGGTGAATGCCTGCGTCTGTCCGGTGACTACGTGCCGTCGGTGCGTCCGGGCGTCAATGTCGAAGTCACTCGCGAAGCGCTGGGCGTGGTCGGCCTGATCACGCCATGGAACTTTCCGATCGCGATCCCGGCGTGGAAAATCGCTCCGGCTTTGGCTTACGGCAACTGCGTGGTGCTGAAACCTGCCGATCTGGTGCCGGGCTGTGCCTGGGCGCTGGCGGAAATCATCTCCCGCGCCGGTTTCCCGGCCGGCGTGTTCAACCTGGTGATGGGCAGCGGGCGAGTAGTCGGCGAGGCGCTGGTCAACAGCCCGAAAGTCGATGGCATCAGCTTCACCGGTTCGGTCGGCGTGGGCCGGCAGATCGCGGTCAATTGCGTGTCGCGCCAGGCCAAGGTGCAGCTGGAGATGGGCGGCAAGAACCCGCAGATCATTCTCGACGATGCCGACCTCAAGCAAGCGGTCGAACTGTCGGTGCAGAGCGCGTTCTACTCCACCGGCCAGCGTTGCACCGCGTCGAGCCGTCTCATCGTCACCGCCGGGATTCACGACAAATTCGTCGAAGCCATGGCTGAGCGCATGAAGTCGATCAAGGTCGGTCATGCGTTGAAGTCCGGCACCGACATCGGCCCTGTGGTCTCGCAAGCGCAGTTGGAACAGGACCTGAAGTACATCGACATCGGCCAGTCCGAAGGTGCGCGTCTGGTCAGCGGCGGTGGTCTGGTGACGTGCGACACCGAGGGTTACTTCCTCGCCCCGACGCTGTTTGCCGACAGCGAAGCTGCGATGCGCATCAGCCGCGAAGAGATCTTCGGCCCGGTGGCCAACATCGTTCGCGTAGCGGATTACGACGCTGCACTGGAAATGGCCAACGACACCGAGTTCGGCCTGTCGGCGGGTATCGCCACTACGTCGCTGAAGTACGCCAACCACTTCAAGCGCCATTCCCAGGCCGGGATGGTGATGGTCAACCTGCCGACCGCCGGTGTGGATTACCACGTTCCGTTCGGTGGGCGTAAAGGTTCATCCTATGGTTCACGTGAGCAAGGTCGCTATGCGCAAGAGTTCTACACGGTCGTAAAAACTGCCTACATCGGTTCCTGATACGCCGCAATACCTGTAGGCCCGGCTCCCACAAAAGCCGGCGCCTACAAATAAATCGTTATTACCCGCATAAAAATAATCAGTGGGAGTACATCTACAATGCAATCGACCAAGCCGACTCACGTCCGCTATTTGATTTTGCTCATGCTGTTTCTGGTGACCACGATCAACTACGCCGACCGGGCGACCATCGCGATCGCCGGCTCCAGCCTGCAAAAAGACCTCGGCATCGACGCGGTCACTCTCGGTTATATCTTCTCCGCATTCGGTTGGGCCTACGTGGCCGGGCAAATTCCCGGTGGCTGGTTGCTGGACCGGTTCGGCTCGAAAAAAGTCTATGCCCTGAGCATCTTTACCTGGTCGCTGTTCACCGTACTGCAAGGCTATGTCGGTGAGTTCGGGCTTTCCACCGCCGTCGTCGCGCTGTTCATGCTGCGCTTTCTGGTGGGCCTGGCCGAAGCGCCATCCTTCCCCGGCAACGCACGCATCGTAGCGGCGTGGTTCCCGACCGCAGAACGCGGCACCGCCTCGGCGATCTTCAACTCGGCGCAATACTTCGCCACCGTACTGTTTGCGCCGCTGATGGGCTGGATCGTCTACAGCTTCGGCTGGCAGCACGTGTTCATCGTCATGGGCGTGATCGGCATCATCTTCTCGGGGATCTGGCTGAAAGTTATCCACAGTCCGCGCCAGCACCCGATGATCAACGACGCCGAGTTCAAGCACATCGCCGACAACGGCGGCATGGTCGACATGGACCAGGACAAAGGTAAAGGCAAAAAGGTCGACGGTCCGAAGTGGGACTACATCCGCCAGTTGCTGACCAACCGCATGATGCTCGGCGTGTACCTGGGCCAGTACTGCATCAACGGCATCACCTACTTCTTCCTGACCTGGTTCCCGGTGTACCTGGTGCAAGAACGCGGCATGACCATCCTCAAGGCCGGTTTCATTGCCTCGTTGCCGGCAATCTGCGGGTTTATCGGTGGCGTGCTCGGCGGAGTGATTTCTGACTATCTGCTGCGCAAGGGCCACTCGCTGACCTTCGCCCGCAAGGCGCCGATCATCGCCGGTCTGCTGGTATCCAGCAGCATCGTGGCTTGCAACTATGTCGATATTGAATGGATGGTGGTCGGCTTCATGGCCCTGGCCTTCTTCGGCAAAGGTGTGGGCGCATTGGGCTGGGCGGTAGTGTCCGATACCTCGCCGAAACAGATCGCCGGTTTGAGTGGTGGCCTGTTCAACATGTTCGGCAACATTGCGTCGATCACCACGCCGATTGTCATCGGTTACATCATCAGCTCCACCGGCTCCTTCAAATGGGCGCTGGTGTTCGTCGGTTGCAACGCGCTGGTCGCGGTATTCAGCTACCTGGTGATCGTTGGCCCGATCAAACGTGTGGTACTCAAAGAGCCGCCGGCCAGCGGTCCTGAAACGAACAACAAGTTATCTGAAGCGCATTCCTGAGGAGCGGCGTCATGCAGTTGATTGAACATTCCGACTCGCCGCGCTACATCCGCCTGCACGAGCGGGACAATGTGGTGATCGTGGTCAACGATCTGGGCGTACCGGCCGGCACCGAATTCCCCGATGGCCTGGTCACCGTGGATTTCGTGCCGCAGAGCCACAAGGTCACCCTCGAGGACATTCCCGCGGGCGGCCAGGTGATTCGATACGGCCAGACGATCGGCTACGCGTTGCAGCCGATTCCTCGCGGCAGTTGGGTCAAGGAAGATCAACTGCGCATGCCCACCGCGCCACCGCTGGACAGCTTGCCGCTATCCACCGAAGTGCCGGCCGCGCAGGCACCGCTGGAAGGCTTCACCTTCGAGGGCTATCGCAACGCCGACGGCACCGTCGGCACGCGCAACATTCTCGGCATCACCACCACCGTGCAGTGCGTCACCGGCGTGCTGGATCACGCGGTAAAACGCATCAAGGACGAGTTGCTGCCCAAGTACCCGAACGTCGATGACGTGGTGGCGCTGACCCACAGTTACGGCTGTGGCGTGGCGATCACCGCCACCGACGCGTACATCCCGATCCGCACCGTGCGCAATCTGGCGCGCAACCCGAACCTGGGGGGCGAGGCGCTGGTAATCAGCCTGGGCTGCGAGAAATTGCAGGCCGGGCAGGTGATGCATGAGAACGACAGCTCGGTGGATTTGAGCGAGCCGTGGTTGTATCGCTTGCAGGATTCCAGTCACGGTTTTACCGAGATGATCGAGCAGATCATGGCGCTGGCCGAAACCCGTTTGAAGAAGCTCGATCAACGCCGCCGGGAAACCGTGCCTGCGTCCGAGCTGATCCTCGGCATGCAGTGCGGCGGCAGCGATGCGTTCTCCGGGATCACCGCCAACCCGGCCCTGGGCTATGCCTCGGACCTGTTGCTGCGGGCTGGTGCGACGGTGATGTTTTCCGAAGTCACCGAAGTGCGCGATGCGATTTACCTGCTGACGTCCCGGGCGCAAACCAAAGAAGTCGCTCAGGAGCTGGTGCGGGAAATGGACTGGTACGACCGTTACCTGGCCAAGGGCGAAGCGGATCGCAGCGCCAACACCACGCCGGGGAACAAGAAGGGCGGGTTGTCGAACATTGTCGAGAAGTCCTTGGGCTCGATCGTCAAGTCCGGCAGCAGTGCGATCAACGGGGTGCTTGGCCCTGGGGAACGGTTCAAGCGCAAAGGGCTGATTTTCTGCGCGACCCCGGCCAGTGATTTTGTCTGCGGGACGTTGCAGTTGGCGGCGGGGATGAACCTGCATGTGTTCACCACCGGGCGTGGTACGCCTTATGGATTGGCGATGGCGCCAGTGGTGAAGGTCTCGACTCGCACAGAACTGGCGCAGCGCTGGCCGGACCTGATCGACATCGATGCCGGGCGGATTGCCACCGGGCGGGCGTCGATCGAAGACCTCGGCTGGGAGTTGTTCCACTACTACCTGGACGTGGCCAGCGGCAAGAAACAGACGTGGGCGGAGCAGCACAAGCTGCATAACGACATCACCTTGTTCAACCCGGCGCCGATCACGTAAGACAGCGTTATCGTTCATTGCGGGCTTGTCCGCGAAGGGGCCTTGGAACTGACTGAAGGTTTCAAGAATGTACCCATAAATAAAAAGGCCGCGATCCATATTGGATCGCGGCCTTTTCATTGGCTTCGATTCAGGCGTCAGACCGCATCCAGCTCCGGTTCGTCCGCCTGGATGTTAACGGTTGCTTTCACTTCATCGTGACGACGGATGAACTTCCAGTCCGCCTCGTCGATGTAGATACCGTTCGGGCCGCTGCCGCCTTCCAGGTCGATGGCGACGCTGGCGCAGACTTGCGGCTTCACACTCGCCAGGATCGGCACGAAGCCCAGCTGCAGGCTGGTTTCCAACAGCGCTGCCTGGTTCTTCTCGTCGATGTCCGCCGCCTCGTCGAGGTAGTACGGCAGGCGCACGCGACCAGCCTGGTCGCGGTCCATCAAGTGCAGCAACAAGTACATGTTGGTCAGCGCCTTGATGGTCATGGTGGTGCCGTTGGACGCCGCGCCGTCGATGTCGGTGTGGATCACCGGTTGGCCATTGACCTTGGTGATCTCGAACGCCAGTTCGAACAGATCCTTGAGACCGAGCTGGTTGTGGTTCGCTGCCACCAGCCGTGCCAGGTATTCCTTGGCTTCTTCGTTCTTGTTGTCCTGCTCGGCGCTTTGGCTCAGATCGAAGACGGAGAGGGTTTCGCCTTCTTCGTACTGACCGGCGCTGTGGATGATCTGGTCAATGTGCTTGAGCGCTTCCTTGTTCGGCGCGAGCACGATACGGAAGCTCTGCAGGTTGGAGACCTGACGTTTGTTGATCTCGCGGTTGAACAGCGCCAGTTGATGTTCGAGGCTGTCGTAGTCGCTGCGGATGTTGCGCAGGGTCCGGGCGATGTCGGTAACCGCCGCGCGACGCGCCTTGCCGAGGGTCAGGGCTTCATCGGTACGGTGTGCGTACGCGTTGATCAGCAGTTGCAGGCGACGTTCCATATCGTCTTCGCTGTCGAACTTGGCCACGCCCTTGAGGCGAACCTGCGCGTAGAGCGCGTCGATCTGCCCGTCGGCCCGCAGCAGGCCTTGCCAGCTGTCCTGATAGTCATTGAGCAATGGCAGCAGGTTGTCCATGGAATCGTCGACCGGGTCCATGAACGGTGTGCCGAACGGCAGGTCGGCCGGCAACAGCTGACGGCGGCGCAGGGCATCGTCGAGGGTGCGTTGCTTGGCTTCCATGTCACCGATCTGCCGGCCGACCAATTGCAGCTTGGCCGACAGTTGCTGGACGCGTTCGGTGAAGGCATCGCTGGAGCGTTTCAACTCGTCCTGGGCGGCTTCCATCTGCGCCAATTGCTCAAGCTTGTCGCCTTCTTCGGCGCTCAGGGTTTGCGCGCGGCGGAAGTCTTCCAGGGCTTTCTGCGCATCCAGCACTTGCTGGTACAGCGCTTCGGTCTGGGTCTTGCTGGCCGCACGGTCGGCTGCTACGGCTTGCTGGGTTTTCAGTTGCTTGAGTTCTTTGTCCAGACGCTCTTTCTGATCGCGCAGTGCCGCACGGTCAGCCAGCGCTTGCAGGGCTGGCGGCTCGATGTGCGACAGGTCGATGGACAGGCCCGGCACTTCGAAGCGCTCGCCTTTGAAGCCATCGAGGATCAGCTCCATGGATTTGACCCATTCACCGTCCTCATCCAGCGCAATGCCGTGTTCGCCCAACGGCAGGCTGAACAGCGCGCTGTTGAACAGCCGCATCAGGCGCTCGACGTCCTGCTGCGAGAACTCTTCGCGCAGACGGGCATAGCTGTTGTTGTCAGCGTGATCGAGTTGTTGCTTCACCGATTTCAGGCGTTTTTCCAGATCCCGCAGACGCTCTTCCAGGTCTTCGGCCGAAAACTGCCGCGACTGGGCCAGCGCACCGGCCAGTTCATCGTGCGCGTCCTTGGCGGCGAGCAATTGCTGTTCGAGGACTTTGACGTCATCGACCAGGGCGAAGCGATGCTTGAGCACCGACAATTCGCCGAGCCAGCGCTGGATGCCGGTGATTTCCCGCTCCAGGCGCATCAGCTCTTGAGTGCCACCGCGTTGATCGTTTTGCAGGGCGTCCTGCTCGTTGCGGTAGTGCTCGGCCTGAATCGTCAGTTCTTCCTTGCGCGCACTGGCGTAGTCCGACCAGGTGCCGAGCAGGGAATCGAGCAGCGGCGACAGGCGATGCAGTTTGCCGCGCAGGATATCCCGCTGTTTCACGCCGTTGGCCAAGGCTTCGACCAAGGGACCGGCCGCGACCAGCGAGTTGTAGTCCTGCTCCATGCGGCGGACATCGCGGAACGCTTCTTCGCACGCGGCGATGTAATCGACACTGCCGGAACGCAGGCTGTGTTCGAAGGCATCGAGGAACAGCTGCTTGAGCTTGGCCGCGGTGATTTCACGCATGTGCAGCAGGTTGATGAACAGGGCGCGGAAGGTCTTCAGGCTCTGCTCACTGGTGGAGCGCAGCGGGATCAGCGTCAGGTCGAGCGGAATCGAGGTGTGGCCGCCCACCAGCAAACGACGCAGTTCATCCGGCTTGAGTTCGTAGGCTTTCAGGCCTTCGCGCTCAAGATTGGTGAACAGCTCTTTCTGCCGCAGGCAGGTGTCGTCTTTCTGATAATGAGCCAGGTCGAGTTTGCCGGCGTAGGCAAAGAACTGGTGACCGAAACCACCACCCGGGCCGCGACCGACCACGCCAATCACGTGCGGGCCGTGGGGCAGGGAGACTTCGACGAGGATGTAACTGGTGTCCGAGGCGAAGTAGAAACGCCGCGATTGTTCCAGGCTGTACTTGCCGAAACTCATGTCCGACATGCGCGCCAGAATCGGGAACTGCAAGGCGTTGATCGAGGCGGACTTACCAAGGTTGTTCGCGCCGTAGACCGACAGCGGCTCTTCCAGCGGGAACAGGCCGAGGCTGTAACCGGCGGTGTTCAAAAGGGCAAAGCGGCGAATGCCGTAGCGTTCCTTGCTCATGCGTCGGTCTCCTGTTCTTCGGCAATGGCGCGGGCCAGGGCGTCTTCTTCGCTCTCTTCTTCAAACTCGGTGAGATCGAGCGGGTCGTCGGTCTGCAGCAGTTTTTCGTCGCTGTCTTCGTCGATCAGCACCGGCGCCGGCAACGGCAGCACGCTGTGCAGGCTGGCGGCCAGGTCGCGGTCTTGCTGGACCGACAGGCAGACATCGAGGAAGCGGTGCATCGGCGGCAGGAAACGGTAGACACCGTTTTCTTCGCCGGCGAATCCGAGCTGGGTCATGCGGCGCATGATTTTTTCTTCGAGTTCTTCGACGGTCTGCACTTCGGCCTGGATAAACAGGTCGCGGTACTTTTCCAGCAACGATGGCAATTCATCGCGACCGAGGCTGCCACCGTCGAGCACGGCGATCGGGTCGCGGCCCTGGTCGGCCAGGTGTTCGACGAGGATGAAGGTGAACAGCGCCAGACGTTGCGCCGTCTTGTTTACCGCTGCCGCAGCCAGGTCGGGCACGAAGTAATAGAAACCACGGGTGTCGCACACCAGTTCAAAGCCCAGCGCCTTGAACAGGGTGCGGTACTGGTCCTGGAAGTTCGACAGTTGGGCGTACAGCTCCGGGTCGCGGCGGCTGACGTGGTAGCCCTTGAACAGCTCGCGAAAGATCGGCGCCAGCTGGGACAGTTCGTTTAGATCAAGATGCATGTGGGGTGCTCGCAGAATCCTCGGCGGCGGTGTCGCGGGCCGAGAGCAGGGCGAAGGAGCGCAGGCTGACCTGGTGCTCGTGAGTGTGGTAGTCGCGGCGTTCCAGACGCTCGCGCTTGAAGCGTTTTTCCCGCGACAGGCGCGAGAACCAATAGAGCAATTCGTCGGTGGCGCCGTCCGGCTCCTGCTCCAGCAGCCAGCTCATCAGGTCCGGCATCGGCAGGGCATCTTCACAACGTTCGAGCATTTCCCGAACCGTGCGTGGCGCGCGCGGGGCTTCGCCTTTCTGGGTCTTATGGGCCTTGGGGAAACGCGCCGGTTTCGGCTCGAAACGGGCCAGGGCGTAGACATAGGCTTCGACTTGGCTGGCACTGCCGAGGAAGGTGCTTTGCGGGCGGGTGAACAGCGGCATCGCGGCTTGCGGCACCGCATCGATGCCTTTACGACGAATGGCCGACAACGCCAGGGCTGCGCCACGGGTCACGGCGTTGTGCCGGCGGGCTTCTTCGCGCAGCGGCAGCAGCAGCTCGCGGGCGTGACGCAGGGTCAACTGGGCGCTGGTCTGCATTTCGAGGATGCGCGCGTGGGTGCGCAGCAGCATGTCGTCGTCGACCAGATGGCCGAGGCGCTGCTGTTCGGTGAGCATGCGCAACAACACGTTCTCAACCTTGCGCACGCCTTGTTCGAAGGCGCCGTCGGCATTCACCAGCTGAATCATCGGTTCGACGTATTCGTCCCAGGTCGCCAGCACTTCAGCATAACGCTGACGCAGCGGAATCTGCCGGTCGCTGGTCTTGGCCCGTTCGGCGACGGCCACCAAGGCCTGTTCGTCGTTGGCGAGTTTCTTCAGCACGTCCCGCACGCGCATGTCGAGCAGGCGCAACTGGCGCGCCAGATCGTTGCCGTCGCGAATGTCGAAGGCGTCCTGGATGTAACCGGCCAGGCGTTCGAGGTGGCGCAGATAGGCTTCGATTTCCAGGCACAGGCCCAGACGGTGCTCACGGCGCAGGTAAGCGAGGAAGTCATGGATCTGCGCGTTGAGCTCGAAACGGTTCGGGCTTTTCGCCACGGGAACCAGAATGTCGAGGCGAATCCACACGTCCAGCAGGCTGGTGATGTCCTGCGGTGTGCTGTCCAGTTGCTGGGCGGCCAACTGTGAACGCAGTTCGTTGAGGCTCAGGGTGCCTTGGTCGAAGTGCTCGCACAGTGGCTCCAGAAGTGCCCAGTGTTCAGCGAGGGCGCGCAAGACGCGCTTGGGTTCGATCATCGGAATGGCCGGCTGGTTGGCAATTAAAAGCCGCGATTGTACTTCATCGCAGCCGTGTCGATTCACTCTGGGGATGGGCTGTCGCTTCTTCTATCGGTGAAGTCTATCGATCAAGCGTGGGCGATCTTGAGCGAAGGGCGGTAGAATCACCGCACTTTAGTTATCCACAAGTGGCCGACCTTTGCTTATCGAGTCCCGTCGCCGCGCTTATTTGACCGCCATGCAGGTGGTCAACTGGCTGCCGCGCACCGAATTGCCCTTTGCTGCGCCATCGCGGCCCGAACTGCTGGAGATGCCCGAGCCAGCGGTCGTCGCCCCGGTTGCACCTGCTCCGGTGGCGCAGACGCCCGTGGAACCCGCGGCCAAACCGGCCGAGCGGGTGAAAATCGAGGTGCCACGGCCGACGCCATCGGCTGGAAAACCAGCAAGCAAAGCGACGCAAGAGAGCGAAGAGGTACCGCTCGTCGCCAAGGCTGCGCCAGTGCCGCCGCCGCGTTTCGCTCTGCAATTGCTGCGAGCCGGTCGCTGCCTGTTGCTGGTGGAGTTACCCACAGGCGAAACTTTCCAGACCCGCGACCCCGCTTATCTGTTGCTCAAAGACATGCTGCGCGCCGCCGGCCTGCCGGACAGCCCGCAGATCGTCGGCGAGCCGGTGCGCTGGCCGCTGCTGGCTCGCGGCACAATGGACCAAGGGCCGGAAGCGGCTCGGGATTTCGTACAAGGTTTTCTGTCGGCCCGCCTGGAAGACGCACCGTGCGTCTGTCTGTGGCTGATCGGCCTGCCGGCGGTGCGTTTTGCCGGTGAGGCCAACGCCGAATCCTTCAACCGTGAACTTCAGGTCGAAGGCCTGGGGTCGGTCTGGGCCTTGCCGGGCCTGGAGTTATTAATGGAAGAGCCACAGCGTAAGGCTGATGTCTGGCAAGCCATGCGTCGGCTGATGGCGCGTTGGAAAGAATCGAATGAGTGACGCTGTATCGTTCCGCCCGATGACCGAGGCGGACCTGGACGCTGTACTGAAAATCGAATACGCAGCCTACAGCCATCCCTGGACTCGCGGGATTTTTCTCGATGGCCTGGGCAAGTACCAGATCTGGCTGATGTTCGAAGGGCAGCAGCAGGTCGGTCATGGCGTAGTGCAGATCATCCTTGATGAGGCGCATCTGCTGAACATCACCGTCAAACCGGAAAATCAGGGCCGCGGCCTGGGCTTGACGCTGCTGGAGCATTTGATGTCGATTGCCTACAAAGCTGAGGCGCGGGAATGTTTTCTGGAAGTGCGTGACAGCAACCGGGCGGCATTTCGGTTGTATGAGCGGTATGGGTTTAACGAGATCGGACGTCGGCGGGATTACTACCCGGCGGTTGGCGGGCGAGAAGATGCCGTGGTGATGGCCTGCACCTTGGTTGATTGATCGTTTCTAAAGGCTTCGCGGGCAAGCTTCGCCCGCGAAGGCGTCTGCACGGACGTCAACGATCAAGGCTTGCCGTCCAATGGATCCTGCCGGGCCAGTTCCGCTTCATCCAGCCCATCGCCCCCACCGATATCGTCCCCGTCGACAATGCTCAGATCCCAATCCGCCTGGCCGTCTTCACCCGCTTCGTGGGCATCCCGTGCGCCGTCTTCACGGATCAGGGTTTCCGGGGTCAAGTCATCGTCGGTGGCGTCATTGTCATTGGTCGAGCCCCCAGTCATGCGGGGTTTACGGACGCGTGCGTCGGGCATCTGCTGTGTATGCTCGTGTTCAGGTGCCAGGTCGCCGATTCTGGTGCCGGGCTCTTCCTCGTCGAAATCCAGCTCATGCACCGAGCCCATGCGGTCTTCATCGTCGTCGATGGGCTCGGGTGGCTCCTTATCGAACGGACGTCGTGAATCAGTCATGGCTATTCCTCATACTGTAGGCCCTACTACAATTGACCCACTGGACTGCCGAGAATTCCCGCGGGCAGGGAGCGCCGGCTAGCCGCTACATACATCAGGACATCAGGGGGATCTGCATCTCGTGCGTGACCCCGACGGGCGGTTGTCTGTCAAAGCAGTGCATCATTCTCGAGGCTTCATTGCATGAACGACTTACAAGATCTGATTGATAACAACGAACGCTGGGCTGATGCGATCACCCGCGAAGATCCTGATTTTTTTGCCAAGCTAGCCCGTCAGCAAACCCCGGAATACCTGTGGATCGGCTGTTCAGACGCACGCGTGCCAGCCAACGAAATCGTCGGCATGCTGCCGGGTGATCTGTTCGTGCACCGCAACGTGGCCAACGTGGTGCTGCACACCGACCTCAACTGCCTGTCGGTGATTCAGTATGCGGTGGATGTACTCAAGGTCAAACACATCCTGGTGACCGGCCACTACGGCTGCGGCGGTGTACGCGCCTCGATGCAGGATCGTCAGTTGGGCCTGATCGACGGCTGGTTGCGCTCGATTCGTGATCTCTACTATGAAAAACGCGACGAACTGGCCAAGTTGCCCACCGAAGAAGAGCGGGTCGACCGCCTCTGTGAGCTCAATGTGATCCAGCAGGTGGCCAACGTCGGTCACACCAGCATTGTGCAAAATGCCTGGCACCGCGGGCAGAGCCTGTCGATCCACGGCTGCATCTATGGCATCAAGGACGGTCGCTGGAAGAGCCTGAACGCCACCATCAGTGGTTTCGAGCAGTTGCCGCCGCAGTACCGTTTGCGCCCGGTCGAGGCGTTGTAAAAGCCTTTCAGCCGAGACTTCGCCGACGCCAGTGTTGAAAGAACTGTTCACCATTGGCATTCGGTGACTCGTCGTAGCCGATGATCCAGCCACGGCAGCAAGGACAACCGCAGCGGCAGGCGAACTGCCGCAGCAGCTTGTCTTCTGTCGCGGCGAAATCCATCGTCAGTCGGTCACCCTTTTTGATGTCTTTGAGCGCCCATAACCACAGCTCGCTCATATCGAGAAAGACGTTGGGGTCGCAGGAGTGACTCAGCAGACCACTGAAGCACGGATCGTAGACATGGATTCCCGGCGCCAACTGCCGGGTGTGTCGGCAGCGATAGGGCAATAGATGTCCGGAAACACGGCAGATTCGGCTGATGCGGGGGAACTCGCGCAGTGCCGCGACCGCCATTGCCGAGCCCTGAGCGTTATGGATGATTTCAAAGTCGTCTTTGGAGGGGAATCCAAGGCGAAGGGGCAACTCTACAAACGGATAGATGCCATTTGATGACGGCGGTGGTAGTCCTTGTTCGGCATGGCGTCTCATAACAATCCTTGTCAGTTGGGTGCTACGACCTCCGTCTGCTGACATCCTGTCAGCTCTGTAGCACGTGGATACGACACAAGCCTCTCGCAAATGAGATAACCGGTCTACTGTCAGATATGACAGTCGAGAAAAGCTCTTTCCCGCGTCAGCCATGGCTCACGCGGGAAAGACTTCCTTCGTTTTACAAGTGTGGGGCAGATGCGGAGGTCATAAGGGCCGGGGTCTGCAGCTGTTTCAGCTCGGATTTGACCGGCGCTGTCGAGCATTTGGCCACCGCTTGCTCAGGCGTCAGGTTGCGAATCGAGGTGTAGAACAGTTCGCAGGTTTTTTCTTTCTGGGTCACTTGCCAGGTCTGAGTGCAGCTTTTCAGCTGAGCGGTAGGGTCAGTGCCCGGTTTGCTGCCCATTCCGGCCTGCCAGCACGCGGCACTCAAATCCTGCCCCATGACTTTCAGCCCCGCGGCGTCGGCCTTGGCCTGCGCATCGTCGCCGCTATAGGCTTCGGGGTCGGCGGCGTACCAGATGTAGCTCGGGTGGTTGGAACCCAGTACGGGTACCGTCACCCCCTTGCTCGGGCTGATGGTTGCCAGGCCCAATATTTCTACGGTCTGCCCGTATTGTTGCTTGATCCAGTTACGCACCGGTGAACCAAAGGCGACCATTGGCAATGCTGCACCTTTGGCATTCTGGCTGACTTCCTTGACCATGGTGGTCTGGTAGTCCGTGAAGTAGTTGTAGACGCCTTCCAGATCCTTGCCGGCGGTGGACGGCGCGGCAATCGGCGCGATGTCGATGATGGTCTGATAGGCCGGCGTCTGGTCGGCGGGAATGTTGTTGGCGGTCAGCAGCGCGGCCCAGCGGTCGGTG
This sequence comes from Pseudomonas sp. GW821-FHT03E01, assembly GCF_059420765.1. Lineage (NCBI taxonomy): Bacteria > Pseudomonadati > Pseudomonadota > Gammaproteobacteria > Pseudomonadales > Pseudomonadaceae > Pseudomonas > Pseudomonas sp. GW821-FHT03E01. The sequence goes on from NZ_JBWKUI010000012.1 coordinate 171,235, forward strand.
GTCTTGGACTCCAGATAGTCCTGGGCCTGGGTCAGGGAATAATCTGGCGGGAAGTGCAGCAGTTCGACGCTTTTGCGGTTTTCCAGCGCCATGCCCAGCGGCAGGAACAGGTACCAGTTATAGGTCCATTTGCCATCGGCACTCAGCTTGTTGGCACCGTTGTAGGCCAAATCCCCAGCATTGAGCAGTGCGGTCAGTGGCTTGTCATAGCCTTTGGGCACACCGCTGATATGGGCGTGAAGCTGCTTGTTTTCGGTTTTGACCAGCACTTTTGCGGTCTTGTAGCCATCGCGCTGTACGCTTTGGGTCAGGTAATGCTCGACGGTCTGCTCCAGTGTCCAGTTGCGGAAGCAGATGACATTACAGTTGTTGGGGTAGGCGAACAGCCGGGTAACGCGCTCGGTACTGCCCAGATTCAGATCGACATCGGCGTGAGCGGCGGCGCTCAGGGTGAGCGCGGCGAGGGTGAATCCTGCGAGTTTGAACATGCTCAGATCCTTTTCAGCGTGAGCCCTCGGAGGTGGGGCGGGTACATACTGGAACTAGTTGTGTCGAACGGTCTAGTACACAAGTGAAAAGAGCGCCAGTCAGAGCCCCTTTTTCATCAGGCAAAGTGCAGTGTATTGCTCAAATCGCCCATGGGTTTCTGGCCACGGGCAATCATTGCATCGTCCCGCTGCCTGAGGCCATCGAGCTTTTCAAGCTGAAACACCCGGGTGATCAACCGCAGAATCGAGCCAGTGTCATAGACCGTGTGATCCACCATGCCCTTGCGCGCAAACGGCGAAACTACCAGCGTCGGTACCCGCGAGCCCGGTCCCCAGCGGTCGCCCTTGGGCGGTGCGACGTGATCCCACCAACCGCCGTTCTCATCGACCGTGACCACGACCACCATGTTTTTCCACTGCGGGCTTTCCCGCAGCACTTTCAGGGCGCGGACGATGTGCCGGTCGCCGGACGCTACATCGGCGTAACCGGCGTGCATGTTCAGGTTGCCCTGGGGTTTATAGAAACTCACCGCCGGCAGCTTGCCCGCCTCGGCATCGGCAAAGAACTTGTTGGTATTCGATTCATCGCCCAACCCCGCATCCCGTAGACGTTTACCGCGCTCCAGCGGGTTTTCCGGCCCCTGCTGCTTGAAGTAGTTGAACGGTTGGTGGTGGTACTGGAAGTTCGGGATTTTCGGAATACCGCCAGAGTCCTTGTACTGATCCAGCGTCGCCTGCCAACCTCCGGCATACCAGGCCCAGTCGATGTTTTTCTTCGAGAGCTTGTCGCCTATGTGCTCGTGGGTCTGGGGGACCATGACGTTCGGCAGGTCTGGTTTGGCGTACGCAGGACGCTCCGGGTCGCGAATCCAGGTCGGCCAGTACGGCGGAGCGAGCGTGTTGACCCCATAGCCGTCCGGCGTCAGCGCGCTGGGGCCGAATTGGGGTGGGCCGGTCATGGCGCTGGCTGGGGATTGTTCCAGGGGCTTGAGGCGTGGATCGGCCGGATCATCGCTTTGCAGCGTGGCGATTTGTGTCTTGGCCACCGAGTTGACGGCGTCCGGATAGAACGGCGCGGTGGCGCTGATCAGGTATTGATGGTTGAGAAACGAGCCGCCGAAAGCCCCCTGGAAAAAGTTATCGCAGAGCACAAATTCTTGGGCAACGTCCCACAACCGCAGGGAATATCGACTCTGGGCGTAATGCCCCATGGGCAGGCCACCGGAGTCGCCCCAGGCGACAAAGCCGTCATTTTTGCCACCGTTGATCTGCATCTGGTTCTGATAGAACGCATGCCACAGGTCGCGCGTCACCAGACCGAACGGCAAGTCTTCTGCGTTCGGACCTTTGAGGGCAAAGGGCGCGTTAGGCAGGTGTTCCTGGAACTGGGTTGCGCTGGGGTAAGTCACGCCATCGAGGGTTTGCGGGCCGATCTGCAGCACGCCGCCCCAGACTGGCGGCAGGGTCTGCAACAGGCTGCCATCGCGATCGCGCTGCTGATATTCGACGGGCTTGAGGCCCGAGAGCGGTTTCTCGACGCCAGGGAAGTCGCCGAACAGGTTATTGAAACTACGGTTCTCGGCGTAGATCACCACTACGGTTTTCACCTGGTCGCGTAGGGCTTTGTCCAATTCGACAGGTGAAAGCAGGCGTTCGAGCGGTTTATCCGACTCATCGCCATGACTGCCACAAGCGCTGAGGGTCGCGCCGACACCGAGTACCGCCACGCCACCCAGGAAGCGGCGGCGACTGGTGTCGGTGGGCGTATCTGTTTGCGGGGAAGAGGCGTCGTTGCGGTTTTCTTCATCGTTCATGGCGAGTTCCGTCTTGCTAAGTTGTTTCAATATGTTTCGGCGGGACGCTAGCAGCGAGGTGTGACAGAGGGGTTACGTTTGTGAAAACAATAAGTCGCCAGTGTGGAAGCAGCCCGCTTCCACACTGGATTGGTGGTGGATTGAAGGTCGGCGTCAAGGCATCACCGGCGCCATATACGTAAGCGTCGTCCCTAGCGCCCACAGCAGAAACAGCACCAGTGGCGTGTGCACCAGCAGCTGCACGAACGAAAACCCGATCAGATCCCGGGCCTTCAACCCGAGCACGCCCAGTAGCGGCAGCATGTAGAACGGGTTGATCAGGTTCGGTAGGGCTTCGGCGGCGTTGTAGATCTGCACGGCCCAGCCCAGGTGATAGTTCAGGTCGTTGGCCACTTGCATGACATACGGCGCTTCAATGATCCATTTGCCACCACCGGACGGGATGAAGAAACCGAGGATAGCCGAGTACACGCCCATCAACAGGGCGTAGGTGTCGTGGGATGCAATTTGTACGAAAAAGGTCGAGATGTGGTGGGCCAATGATTGTCCGTCGGTGCCCTTGACCACCGTCATCAGGGCGGCGATCGAGCCGTACAGCGGGAACTGGATCAGCACGCCGGTGGTGGTCGGCACCGCACGGGCCACCGCATCGAGGAAGCTGCGGGGGCGCCAGTGCAGCAGCGCGCCGAGCATCAGGAACAGGAAGTTGTAGGTGTTCAGTCCGGAAATCGCGCTGATCGCCGGTTTGGTCGCAAACTCATGGAACAGCCATCCGGCCGCCAGCAATGCCAGCAGAATCGTCAGCAGCGGGCTGTATTCCAGCCATTCACCAGGGCGGGTACGCGGTGCTGGCGCCGGCAGACTGAAACCCGGATCGATACCGCAGGCTTTGGCGTCACGGGCTGTCGCGGGGCCGGGCGCGGTGGCGTAGGCAACGATTAGTGAGACCACGGTCAGTGCCAGCAACAGCACACCCGACTGCCAGAGAAAGATCGTTTGAGTGAAGGGAATGACGCCCGTGATCGACAGAATCGATGGCGGCAAACTGGCGGGGTTGGCTTGCAATTGTGCCGCGGACGACGACAGACCCAAGGCCCAGACCGCGCCCAGACCAAGATAGGCGGCGGCACCGGCGGCTCGGTAATCCATTTTCAGATCGGTACGGCGGGCGAGGGCACGTACCAGCAGCCCGCCGAATACCAGTGACAGCCCCCAGTTCAGCAACGACGCGACCATGGAAATCAGCGCCACCCAGGCCACGGCGGAACGGCCGTTTTTCGGGACCCGTGCCAGGCGGTCGATCAGTTTCACCGCCGGTGGCGAACTGGCGACCACGTAACCGCCGATCACCACGAATGCCATCTGCATGGTGAACGGAATCAGGCTCCAGAAACCGTCACCGAAGGCCATGGCGGCGTCGGTGGGTTTGGCGCCCATGGCTATGGTCGCCACAGCGACGATGATCACTGCCAGCGCGGCGAATACCCAGGAGTCGGGAAACCAGCGTTCGGCAAAGTTTGAACAATGCAGGGCAAAGCGCGCATAGCGGCTATCTTCGATATCAGCGGCCACGGGAGTACCTCGTTTTTATGTTTATTGTGGGGTTCAGGGCGCAATGGCCCATCCGGTCGGTGCCAACAGTAAATCAATCGGCCCGTTGCGGGGACGCTGTTTGGGGCGTTTGGGACTATGGTCTAACGGGTTGTCCACAAGCGCATTTGCGTAGACCGTGGGCGCTTTGGTTTTTTGCCTGCCAGAGTTCTTTTACATGACTGCCAACATCAATGCGCGCCCGGCGCCCTTCACTCGCTCGGACTACAAGACCCTGGGGCTTGCAGCCTTGGGCGGTGCGCTGGAAATCTACGACTTCATTATTTTCGTATTCTTCGCGCTGACCCTCAGCCAGCTGTTCTTCCCGCCGGAAATGCCCGAGTGGCTGCGTCTGCTGCAAAGCTTCGGGATCTTCGTCACGGGTTACCTCGCGCGTCCGTTGGGCGGGATCCTGATGGCGCATTTCGCTGACCGGTTGGGACGCAAGAAGGTGTTCAGCCTGAGCATTCTGATGATGGCGTTGCCGTGCTTGCTGATCGGGATCATGCCGACCTACGCCCAGATCGGCTATTTCGCACCACTGTTGCTGTTGGCCCTGAAGGTCCTGCAAGGCGCGGCGGTGGGTGGTGAGGTGCCGAGTGCCTGGGTGTTCGTCGCTGAGCACGCGCCGGTCGGACATCGCGGTTATGCCCTCGGTTTCCTGCAAGCGGGGCTGACCTTCGGTTACCTGATCGGCGCCTTGACGGCGACTTTTCTGGCTCAGGCGTTCACCTCGGCGCAAATCCTCGATTACGCCTGGCGTTACCCGTTTCTGCTGGGCGGTGTGTTTGGCGTGATCGGTGTCTGGCTGCGCCGCTGGCTCAGCGAAACCCCGGTGTTCATGGCGATGCAGGCCCAGCGCGAGGCCGCTGTCGAACTGCCGCTGCGCACGGTGGATTTCCTTCACCTACAACATTGCCTACGCCGCCTGGGCGAGTGTCACACCGCTGCTGTTGATCGGTCTGATGCCATGGAGTCCGTGGATTTGTGTGATCTTCTGCGCGGTGATGGGGGCCGTGGGCATCAGCAGCGCGGTGTATTTCGGTGCGCGAATGCCGCGAGTCGGGCGCTGTTCGGTGGCTGGCGCGGCATGAGGCTGTTTGTGCCGCGACTATTTTTGTAGGACAACCCTGCAACACTCTTCAGAAAATACCTGCAAAGCCGATGGCTAGGCTGTAAGCCGCTTTTTATCTCTGTCCATCGGTGCTTCCCATGTTCAATAAACGCTTGAAGCAGGAGCTGTCGGCTCTTCGCGAAGAACTCTCCAGCCTTCTGCAAGTCAAGGAGAGTCTGGAAAGCGAGATGCTGGTCCTGACTCTTGACTCCGATGGGCGAATTCAATCGGTCAACCAAAACTTCGTCAGTGAGATGCTCTACAAAAGCAATGATCTGATCGGCCGGCACATCGAAGACCTTGTTCCGGTCCATGTGAAATCGGATGAATTCCATAACCGTTTCAAGGCCGCGCTGACCCGTGGTGAGCACTTTGCCGGCGCGGTCCGTTTGCTACGCGGCAACGGTGCCGAAGCCTGGTTGCGTTCGATCATGCAGCCGGTGCGCTCCTCGGACGGCCGTATCAAGAACTTCTCGATTTACTCCAGCGACCTGACCCGTACCATCGAGGCGTCCCGTGAGCATGAAAACCTGATTGGCGCGCTGGTGCGTTCGACGGCAGTGATCGAGTTCGACCTCAATGGCAACGTGCTGATGGCCAACGAGCGTTTCCTCAGTGGCATGGGTTACAGCCTGGCGCAGATCCAAGGTAAACATCACCGCATCTTCTGTGAGCCAGAGGAATACAACAGCGCTGAGTATCAGAACTTCTGGCGCCGTCTGAACGCTGGCGAGTTCGTCGCTGATCGTTTCAAGCGTGTCGATAGCCACGGTCGCGTGGTCTGGCTGGAGGCTTCCTACAACCCGGTGCTCGATGCCAACAACAAGCTCTACAAAGTGGTGAAGTTCGCCACGGTGGTTACCGATCAGGTGCATCAGGAGCAGGCTGTCGCGGAGGCGGCCAACATTGCCTACAGCACTTCTCAGCAAACCGACCAGAGTGCACAGCGCGGAACTGCCGTGGTGACCCAAGCTGTAGACGTGATGCGTGACCTGGCCAAACACATGCAAACCGCTGGCGAAGGTATCGAAGCACTGAACGAGCAATCGCTGGTGATCGGCACCATCGTCAAAACCATCAGCGGCATCGCCGAGCAGACCAACCTGCTGGCGCTCAACGCGGCCATCGAAGCGGCTCGTGCCGGTGAACAGGGACGTGGGTTTGCCGTGGTGGCGGACGAAGTCCGGCAATTAGCCTCGCGCACCAGTCAGGCGACCGATGAAATTGTCGGCGTCGTGCGTCAGAACCAGGACATGGCGCGCAACGCCGTGGCGCTCATGACTGACGGCAAGCTCCAGGCTGAACAAGGTCTGGCGCTGGCGGCGGAGGCGGGCACGGTGATCGTCGAGATCCAGGACGGTGCGCAGAAAGTGGTGAACGCAGTCGGGCAGTTTGCCAACCAATTATCGACTTGATGCTATCTATCCGGCGCGGGTAGTCCTCAAAAAGGCCTACCTCCCGGTAAGCCTTTCCTCATTCCTGCGTAAGACTCAATCCCCCAACGCTTCCCCCTCACGCCGTGGATCGGCCCCGCCGGCCAACGCGGCTTTCCCCTGCGCATCCTTGACTCGAACAATCGCCTGAGTCCCGCTAGTCATGTCGATCTCGCCCACGCTGTGCCCTTTGTCCTTCAGTGCCTGAATCAGTGCCGGGCTGAACTGACCCTGTTCCAGTTCGGTCGGGCCGTTGCGGCTGCCGAAATTGGGCAGGTTAATGGCGGCCTGTGGGTCGAGGTTCCAGTCGAGCAGGCCAATGGTGGATTTGGCTACGTACTCGATGATCTGCGAGCCGCCAGGGGAGCCGACGGTGGCCAGGAACTCGCCGCTCTGGCGGTCGAAGATCAGCGTTGGTGCCATGGACGAGCGCGGGCGTTTGCCGGGTTCGACGCGGTTGGCGACTTTTTGCCCTTGCTCTTCGGGGATGAACGAAAAGTCGGTCATCTGGTTGTTGAGCAGAAAACCCTGGACCATCAAGTGTGAGCCGAATGCCGCTTCCACGGTGGTGGTCATGGACACGGCATCGCCCTCGTCATCGACTGCCACCACCTGCGAGGTGGAGATGCGCAGCGGCGAGCGGTCCGGCGCGTAGGCGACCTGAATGCCCGGCGGGGTGCCGGGTTTGGCCTGGCCCATGCTGCGATCACCTATCAAGGCGGCGCGGCTGGCCAGGTAAGTCGGGTCGACCAGCCCTTTGACCGGCACGGGTACGAAGTCGGTGTCGGCAACGTACTGCGCACGATCGGCATAAGCCAGGCGCTCGGCTTCGGCGATCAGGTGTACGGCTTCAGGGGCTGGCTCTATGCCCGCCGGTTTGTTGGTCTTGACCGGTTTGAGTGGTGCCAGGGCAAAGCGTGGGTCGCGGGTTTCCAGGGCCTGCAAGGTGCCGAGGATTTGCGCCACGGCGATTCCGCCCGATGACGGCGGCGGCATGCCGCACACTTTCCAGCGTTTGTAGTCGGTGCACAGCGGCGCGCGTTCCTTGGCCTTGTAGCCCTGGAGATCGTTCAGTGACAGGCTACCGGGGTTGGTATGGCCCTGAACCTTGGCGACGATTTCTTTTGCGATCGGCCCTGTGTACAGCGCGTCGGGACCTTCCTTGGCGATGCGCTTGAACACTGCGGCGAGTGCCGGGTTTTTCAGCTGTGTACCGACGGCTTTCGGGTGACCATCGGCAGTCAGAAAGTAGGCGGCCATGTCCGGTGAGCGCTGGATAAACGCGTCGGCCGCGATCAACTGATGCAGTCGTGGCGAGATGGCGAAACCTTGCTCGGCGAGTTTGATCGCGGGCTCGAACAACCTCGCCCACGGCAGCCGACCGTGCTTTTGATGGGCCAGCTCCAACGCCCGCAACACACCCGGCGTACCCACCGAGCGCCCGCCGATCTGCGCCTGAGTGAAAGGCATCGGTTTGCCGTCGGCTTGCAGGAACAGTTTCTCGGTGGCGCCAGCCGGTGCGGTTTCGCGACCGTCGTAGGTGCGCACGGCCTTGCCATCCCACAGCACGATCAACGCGCCACCGCCGATGCCCGACGATTGCGGTTCGACCAGCGTCAACACCGCTTGCATGGCAATGGCCGCATCAATCGCCGAGCCACCCTCGCGTAGCATCTCCCGTCCGGCTTCGGCCGCCAACGGGTTGGCGGCAGCGGCCATGTGTCTGGAGGCGTGCCGCGTCTGCAGGTCGGTGCGATAACCAGAGGTGATTTCCGGCGCGACCGGCAAGGTCGAGACCGAAGGCGAAGAGGGCGGGGCGTTACACGCGGCGAGGGTTAAAGCGGTGGCGATCAGCGAAAAGGCTGACAGGCGATAGCGGTTCAAGTGGAAGGCTGAGAACACGCGAGGCACTCCGTCCATGGGATAAAAGGTCCAGGGACTTTATCGGTCGAAGGAGTGCTACGCAAATCAGGGGGGGCGCCCGCCACTTTTCTCGAGGCATAAAAAAACGGCCTACCTTTCGGTAAGCCGTTTTTAGTACTTGGTGGCTACACAGGGACTTGAACCCCGGACCCCAGCATTATGAATGCTATGCTCTAACCAACTGAGCTATGTAGCCAAGTGGCGCGCATTATTCACCTGGAACGACGATGCGTCAAGCGTAAATCTAAAATATTTCTCCACACTTTCAACCGCTTATCCCGCTGACCCGAAAAAACGGGTCAGGGGAGGGCATCAACCGAGCTGAAATCTCCCGGTATTCGCACTCAAGGCCTTGCTACCCTGGCTCAAGGTGTCCGCGGCGAGGTTCACCGCCCGCGCGCCTTCGAGCAAGCGTACCGCCGCCTGATCGACTTGCTGGATGTTGCCGCTGACTTCATCAGCAGTACTCGCTTGCTCTTCGACGGCAGTGGCGATTTGTGCCAGGGTGTCGGTGACGCTTTGCACCGCGCTGGCGATTTCCCCCAGGCGTTCGCCGAGACCGGTGACGGCTTGCGCATCCGATTGCGCCTGGCCGCAGGCGGCTTCCATCAGGCTTACCGCTTCGTTCACGGTGCTGCGCAGGCTGTCGACGGTGCCGGCGATCTGCGCGGTGGAGGACTGGGTGCGTTGCGACAGGCTGCGCACTTCATCGGCCACCACCGCAAAGCCGCGACCTTGCTCGCCAGCCCGTGCGGCCTCGATGGCGGCGTTGAGGGCCAGCAGGTTGGTCTGCTCGGCCACGCCGCGAATGGTATCGACCACCAATTGAATCTGCTGCCCTTGCTCGCTGACCCGACCCAGTGCCGCCGCCGTGTCATTCAACCGCTGATTGAGTTGCTGAATACTCGCTGTCGTACGCTGGCTGTCACGGCTGCTATCGGCGGCGATGCGCTGGGTGTGCTGAGCGCTGCCAGACGCCTGTTCGCAACTCTGGGCGACCCCTTGGGAGGTCGCGGCCAATTGCGTGGCCGCGGCGGCGATCTGGCTGATCTGCAACTGCTGGGCTTCGACTTCGCCAAGGGCACCGCTGGAGTGATCGTTGAGGGTGCGCACCGCGTTGCTCAACTGCAGGGTTTCGTGATCGACTCCCAGCAAACTGTTGCGCAGTTGCACCACGGCGACGTTAAGCGAGGTGCTGATCGCCGCTAGTTCGTCGCGCCCCTGAACCGGTACTTGCAGGCTCAGGTTGCCGTCGCGCAGAGCTTCGGCCAGCAGTGTGATGCCGCTGGCGCTGCGACGGATCGAGGCCTGTAAACAGATGAACAGGTACAGCGCGGCTAATAGCAGGCAGCCAAAAATCGTCGCCACCAGGATGAACTGGCGGATGGCCGAGCCGTGGTAATAATCCAGCCGTTGATCCAGAGAAACCAACGATTGCTGGCGCAACGAGGCAAGGTTACCGAGGAGGGCGTCGAGACTGCGTTCGAAGTCTTCGGGCTTGAGGTTGATGCTGCCACCGAAGACGCCGTCGTCCAGCACTTTCAAACCGGTATCCAGCTGCTTGAGGCTGTCATGGTACTGCCCGGCCCAGGTTTGCAGGGCGCTGGGCAAGCGGGCTTCCAGCAGGCTACCAGTTTTCACCAGCTGTTCCCGAGCATCGCCGATGCGGCTGCGCAAGTCGCGCAATTGCAGGCGGCTTTGCAGAGTGAACTGCCCGGACACCACCGAAGCTTGACCAACCGCGGCGAGGCGACCGACCCGTTCGATCAGGTCCGGTGCGTGTTGAGTGGAAATCTGCGTCAGCAGATAAGTTTCCAGCCATGGCGCGAGGGTCAGGCGATTGTCCATGGCGATTTGTTCGCGCAAGGCTTGCAGGGCGCTCAAGGCATTGGTGAAGCGATCATAGCCGTCCGGCCACCATCCAACGCTGCTCAGGCTTTTCGAATCCAGGCCGGTGAGGGCGCTTTGCAGGGCTTGATAGCGGGTGAGGGTCTCGCCCTCGGCGCCTTCGGTTTTCAAGGCATTGCCCAAGTCTGTGATTGCTTGGGCCACGGCCGGCTGAACCGTGTCGAACGCTGCCATCGCCGCGATAGTTGCAGGTGTCGGCTGGCGATTGGTTTCGGTGGCGCGCCAGCGCGCGGCGCGGTCACGCTGGGCGGCGAGCAAGTTGTCGAGCGCATCCAGGGCAATCAATTGCCGGACCCCGGCGCGTTCGCCGGCGATCAGGCTCAACTTGTCACGATAGTCCTGGCCGATCATCCACAAGCTGCCTGCCAGCGGCAGGATAAACAGCAGAAACAGCAGCTGAAATTTGCGCGCGAAGCCGAAACGCCCCAGCAGCCCGATCCCCGGTGATAAAAAAGCCTGCATGCCCCATGACTCCTCTGGACACCACGCACCATTGGCGTGCGTCGAGGCCATGGCGACCGCGACTGATGTCCTTCTAAAAGGCCTCGAAAGTTCACCTTGGTCCGCTCTGTAGGCCGACTCTGTAGCGAAACTTCCCATTCTCGGTCCCCTTTGTAAGGGGCCGCGTTGAAGCGGATAAGCAAGGCAAGATTCAGACCATGGCTTTGCGCTATCACCTTTTTTGAGGTCGTTAGCAAGCTAAGGGGATGGCGCGACTGCACCGAAAAATGGCACATTGACCGACCTGCCTGTGCGCACCCATCCGCAGTACGGAAACTCTCATGGCCATCAGCAACGCTCAGTCCGCCGCGACATCGACGCCCGCTCCTTCACAAAGCAGTCCGCTGGTCATGCGCATCATCGGCGCGGTGGCGCTGGCGCACTTGATCAACGACCTGATTCAGGCGGTGCTGCCGTCGATCTATCCGATGCTCAAGGCCAACTATGGCCTGACCTTCACCCAAGTCGGCCTGATTACCCTGACTTTTCAGTTGACGGCCTCGTTGTTGCAGCCGTGGGTGGGTTACCACACGGATCGCCATCCCAAGCCCTGGCTGTTGCCGGCCGGCACTGTCTGCACATTGATCGGCATTTTGATGATGTCGGTAGTCGGCAACTTTCCGATGATTTTGCTGGCAGCAGGGTTGATCGGCATCGGCTCGTCGACTTTTCACCCGGAAGCTTCACGCGTCGCGCGACTGGCCTCGGGCGGGCGCTTCGGCCTGGCGCAATCGACGTTTCAGGTCGGCGGTAATGCGGGCTCGGCCTTCGGGCCGTTGTTGGCGGCGGCGATCATCATTCCCTATGGTCAGGGCAATGTGGCCTGGTTCGGCGTGTTCGCACTGTTTGCGTTGTTCGTGCTGTACCGGATCAGCCGCTGGTACGCCAATCACTTGAACCTGTTCAAACTCAAACAAGGTCAGGCAGCGACGCACGGTTTATCAAAAGGCCGGGTGATCAGTGCGTTGGTGGTACTGGGGTTGCTGGTGTTCTCCAAGTATTTCTACATGGCCAGTCTCACCAGTTACTTCACGTTCTACCTGATCGAGAAATTTGACCTGTCGGTGGCTAGTTCGCAGCTGCATCTGTTCCTGTTTCTCGGTGCGGTAGCGGCGGGGACCTTCTTCGGCGGGCCGATCGGTGACAGGATCGGGCGCAAGGCAGTGATCTGGTTCTCGATCCTCGGTGTGGCGCCGTTCACGCTGCTGCTGCCCCATGTGGACCTGTTCTGGACCAGTGTGTTGAGTGTGGTGATCGGTTTCATTCTGGCCTCGGCGTTCTCGGCCATCGTGGTGTATGCGCAAGAACTGGTGCCGGGAAATGTCGGGATGATTGCCGGAGTGTTCTTCGGCCTGATGTTTGGTTTTGGCGGAATTGGTGCGGCGCTACTCGGGCATCTGGCGGATATTCGCGGCATCGAGTATGTGTACTTCCTGTGTTCGTTCTTGCCGCTGTTTGGGGTGTTGGCGATCTTTCTGCCAAGAACCAAAAAAGTCTGAACCAACATCCCTCCACTGTGGGGACCGGCGAGCTCGCTAAGCTTCCACAGTGTTTCGCAAGTGGGGCCGATGATTCTGTTCGGCCCAAAAAGCCCGCCTCAAAAAATCCACATCGGCAGATTCGCCACCAGGCGGACCTCGTCGTAGCTACCGTCGATCTGCCCGCCCGTGGCCCGATGGTTGTAGACAATGGTGCGAAACACCGCGTTTTTCAGTGCTCCGGATTGCACCACGTACGCCACCGTTAAACCGTTTTCATCGTGTTTGGCATTGTCCAGACCCCGCACGTTGTAACCGGTATTGCGCCCGTTACGGTCGCCGCTGTAATGGGTGCCGTCGATGTCCCAGCCTTTTGCGTGCCACAGACTGGTCGTCAGGCCCGGTACCCCTAAAGACGCCAGATCCAGGTCGTAGCGCAGTTGCCAGGACTTCTCGTTCGGTCCGTTGTAGTCCGAGTACAACGAGTTGGCCATGTAATTGCCCGTGGACTCCCAGACGTAATCGAAATACTCGTCGCCAAACACCTGCTGCCAGGCCAGAGTCAGGCTGTGGGCCCGGTGCGATGCGGTGAACGCCAGGCTGAAGGCGTCATTGTCGATGTAGCCCAGGCGCTGCTCGCCCTGATCCTCGGTGTGGTAGTAATTCAGTGCAGTCTTGAGCGCAATCTCGCGCCGATCCCCGATCAACTGGGTCAATCCCAGATAGGTCTGCTGCCACATGTCCTCGAAGCGTGAGGTGTAGAGGCTGACGTCCAGACCGTAAGGGGTTTTGGCCATTCCTCCGAGGTAGGAAATACGCGACCCCGAATACGCCCGGTTACCGAAGGTGGTGGTGAGTTTTTCGCTGCCGGTACCGGTACGTGGAATCGCCCGTTCGAAGCTGCCGGCCTGCAATGACAGCCAATCGAGTTCGTTGCTGAACAGGCCTACGCCCTGAAAGCTCGAGGGCAGGGCGCGATTGTCCTTGTAACGCAGAATCGGGTTGTCGGTGAGCAAGCGACCGGCCTTGATTTCTGTGCTGGAAAAACGCAGCCGCAGATCACCGACACCCAAACGGCTCCAGGTCGGTAGCGCATCGCCATCGCTGTCCACCAGCACCCGATCGCCACCATTGGCGACACGCCCATGTCCGCGCTCCAGGTTGATGGCGCTGAACAATGAAGCGTCCAGCCCGAAGCCGACCGCCCCTTGGGTATATCCGGAGCTGTAGTTGAGCATCGCGGTTTGCACCCAGGTTTCACGGATGCGGGTCCGCTCCAGGCCATCTTCTTTCTTGATCCCCAGGTAGGTAGAACGTCGGGTGTGTTGGTTGGCATAGTAATGGCGCAAGTTCAGCCCCAAATGACTGCCGTCGACAAAACCCGGGGCCTGGGCTTGAGTGGTCGGTGTTTCATCCGCCGTTACAATCAAAGGGCTGCCGACGGCAATGCCGGCCATCAGAAGTACACGAAAATCCATTTCGATAAGTCTCTAGAGGAACAAATCAGGCGCACGTCGCTAATGCTGTCAGTGAAGAAATTTGAGCGACAAAAATCCTGTGGGAGCGAGGCTTGCCCGCGAAGAATGCACCGCGGTGTTTCAGCGATTACGCGTTATCGTTCTTCGCGGGCAAGCCACGCTCCCACAGGCGAGACGGCGGGCTGGGCCAGTGGCGAATCGTGCCGCGCCAGTTTTCATAGGTCTTGCCGAGCCGAAGCAACCACTGGTCTGCGAAGCGCGGAGCGATCATCTGCAGGCCGATCGGCATGCCTTGGTCGGTAAAGCCGCAGTTGATTGACAGGGCTGGCTGCTCGCCCATGTTCCACGGCACAGTGAAGACGATGTGCTCGAACGGCAGGCGCGGGTCATTGGTGGGCGAGGCCCATTCAGCCGCAAAGGCACTGACCTGGTTGGTCGGCGACAACACCAGGTCGACATTATGAAAGACCTCGGCTGCCCGGCGCCGGATTTCGAACGTCTGGTTGAACCCCTCAACCGCCTGCACGGCGCTCAGGTTCTCGGCCGCTGCCGCCCAGTCGCGAATGTAGGGCAAGACCTGATCGAACCGTTCGGGGCTCAGGGCCTGCAACTGACTCCACTGTCGCGCCTGCCAGAATTGATCCAGGCCCTGGAGCACGGCGCGGTCCATCAGTGGCTTGATCTGACGTACCTGGGCGCCCCTGCTTTCGAATAGGCGAGCCGCTTCCCGAACCGCCGAGCACACCTGTTCGTCTGGTTGAATGCCACAGCCGGGATCGAGCATCAGACCGATTTTCAGCCCTTGGACCGACAACTGTCCCAGGGCCCAATCGCCTTGTTCCGGTAGCAGGCTGGTGGCATCCCGCGCATCGGGGCGGGACAGGTAGCGCATCATCAGCGCACAGTCATCCATGCTGCGGGTCATGGGGCCGGCACAACGGCCGGTGTAATAGGGGTCGATGGGGATGCGCCCGAGTGTCGGCTTGAATCCCACCAGGGCGCACCAGGCTGCGGGCAAACGGACCGACCCACCGATGTCGGTGCCGACATGCAGCGGCCCATAGCCGGCCGCTGCTGCCGCCGCCGCGCCGGCACTGGAGCCTCCGGGATTGTTCGCCAGGTTCCAGGGATTACGTGTCACTCCGTGGAAACTCGACAGCCCCGACGACAACATCCCGTAGTCCGGAACCGTTGTCTTGCCCAGGACTATCGCTCCGGCCTCACGCATCCGCGCCGCCGGTGGTGCGTCGGCTGTGGCCGGGATCAGCTCGGTCGCGGCGCAGCCCAGGGGAATGCAGTCGCCTTGCGTCGCTATCAACTCCTTGAGTGTCACGGGTAAACCATCGAGCAGACCACGGGGTTGGCCCCGGCTCCAGCGCTCGCTGGCGGCAGCCGCCTGTTCCCGGACCCGTTGCGGGTCAAAGGCGTACAAGGCATTAAGATGGGGTTCCCAGCGCTCGATGTGGGCCAGCAAATGGTCGTAGTATTCCAGCGGTGACAGTTCCTTGCTGGCGAACAACACCAACAGTTGCACCGCCGATAGATCATGCAAATCGTTGACGCAGCTCATGCCAATTGCCGTCCTTTGGTATTCAGGGGCAAGCGCCGCGACCGGCGGCGCGAAAAGGTCAGGCTCAGGCGCCTGGAACCACCGAAACGTCAGCCACCGACGAGGAGCGAAAGCCGAAGAACAACGCCATGAGTGCCCCGACGGCCCCCATGACCACGCAATAGCCTACGCAGACCCAAGGGCTCCACGGCATCAGTCCGATCAGCAGAAGCGGTGTGGTACTGGCCCAGAGTGCGTAGGCAATATTGTAGGTAAAGGAGATACCGGACACCCGGATCCGGGTCGGAAACAACCCCACCATTACCGAGGGCACCGCACCCACTACGCCGCAGGTCAGGCCGGCCAGCGCATAGGCCACGCTGATCCAGTAGCTGCCACTGATCAGGCTGGCGTAAAGCACCGCGGTCCCCACCGGCAGCAGCAGGCTATAAACCAGCACCGCGCGCCAGGCGCCGATCCGGTCCACCAGTAATCCAGCCAGTACACAGCCGATATTCAGGAACACAATTCCCAGGCTGCTCAGCGCGAACGTATGGCTGGCGCTCATGCCGAAGCTTTTCTGCATGACAGTCGGGGTGATCACCACCAGCACCACCACCGCCGATGTCAACACACAGGTCAAAAGCATCGCCGGCAGGATGGATTTGCGGTGATCGCGCAATACTGTCCGTAATGGAAACTCCGCATCCAACTCACGTCGCGCCTGCAAGGCCATGAACACCGGGGTTTCACTCAGCCAGCGCCGCAGCCAGACCCCGATCACCCCGAATACACCACCCAGCAGGAAGGGGAGGCGCCAGGCGAAGTCGAGTATCTCGGCGGGGCTATAGAGCCGCGCCAGGAGGGTTGCGGTCAGTGCCCCCAGCAGATAGCCAAATGTTAATCCGGCCTGCAGCACACCCAGGGCATAGCCACGATGCCTGACCGGTGCATGCTCGGCCACGAACACCCAGGCGCTAGGCACTTCGCCGCCCACAGCGGCGCCTTGCAGCACCCGCAACAGAAGCAGCGTCAAGGGCGCCCAGTAACCGATCTGTTCGTAGGTCGGCATGATTCCGATCAACAGGCAGGGCAAAGCCATCATCAGGATGCTCAGGCTGAACACCCGCTTGCGCCCCACCCGGTCTGCGAAATGCGCCATCAGGATGCCGCCCAGCGGACGGGCCAGATAGCCGGTGACGAAAATTCCGAAACTTTGCAGCAAGCGCAGCCACTCAGGCATCTCTGGCGGAAAGAACAACTGGCTGAGGGTCAGGGCGAAGAACACAAAGATGATGAAGTCGTAGATTTCCAGCGCACCACCCAGCGCCGCCAGGCCCAGGGTCTTGTAGTCAGACCGGGAAAAGCGACCGGGTTGTGGATCAATGTGGGCCGTCATAAAGGGACTCTAAACAGGAACTCATGAAAACTCGCGACTGAAACAGCATTCGAAACCACGCCCTTGAACAGGCAGTGTCGTTCGAATGAAGCCATCAGGTACATAGCCGGTAATGGTCCATCCAATTACCGGGCGGGACAACCAGACAATGCATCTGGGTTGCTTTTTAGGGCAAATCTGTACATTGAGTTTTTGCGTGTTTAACCAATAATCGGGCACTTCCTAACCCTGGATATTGAGCGCAACATGGAAGAAATTCAGCGTAATTTCGACGATTTTAATCACCCGGACGTTGAAGCGATCGCGATTATCCGCGGTCGCGTGTTGCAGGCATTGCAACAATATTTGCTGGAGCGCGACTTCAAGCAGCTGATGCCCATTCTCATGTCGCCCATCACTGACCCCTTGAACCATGCGGTCTACCCCGCTGAACTCCAGTACGAAACGCGGCGCCTGAAACTGACCGCCAGCATGATCTTCCATAAACAGCTGGCATTGACCGCCAGAGGTCATGACAAGATCTTTATCGTGGCGCCGAACATTCGTCTGGAAAAAGCCGAGATCAAGGATTCGGAGAACCACTTGCTGGAATTCTCCCAGTTCGACTTCGAAATACGTGGCGGCAACATGCACCAGGTCATGGCGCTGATCGAAGGCTTGATCAAGCACACCTTCGCCGAGGTCAGGCAACACTGCTCGGCCCAGCTGGCCCACCTCAATCGCCAGCTGCCGCACTACGAGACGCACTTTCCGATATACAGCTCGGACGAGTTGCGCGCCGAGTATGGCGACGACTTCGAGAAGATCATGTCGGCCAAGGCCCACACGCCGTTCTTCGTCACCAACTACCGCCGGGAATTCTATGATCGCGAAACACCCGGCAAGCGCGGCCAGTACAACAACTACGACCTGATCTATCCCGACAGCTATGGCGAAGCCCTGTCGGGTGCCGAACGAGAGTTCGAGTACGAACAGATCATCTACCGCATGGAAGAGTTGTCGATGGACCTTGCGCCCTTCGCCAATTACCTCCAAGTCGCCAAGCGCGGCCTGCTTCATCCGAGCGCCGGCGGCGGGCTGGGGATCGAGCGACTGCTGAAGTTTATCTGCGGCAAACGTCGCATCCGCGATGTTGCGCTGTTCGACCGCACCGTCGGTACCAGCTTCCTGTTCTGACCCACCGTCACTTTTGCGCTGCCCCGCTTTCAGGCGGCGGCAGGCGCTGCTCTGGAGAAAAACCATGCCCGCGTTGCGTATCCACTGGTGCTCACCGCTCGACAGCGGTCAACAAAAGGCTTCCGAGAAATACAACACTGGTGCCCTGGACTTTGCCGGTATTGTCGACTTCGCTCAGGAAGCCGATGAGTTGGGGATCGACTCGTTGCTGATGGGTATCAGCTACCACATGCCTGACCCGCTGCCAATGATCGGCGCCCTGGTCCGAGAGACCAGCCGAGTCAAATTCATCCTGGCGTATCGCCCCGGCCTGCTGCCGCCGACGTTGTTCACGCAGATCGTCAATACCGTGTCGTGGATGTCCGACAAGCGTATTGCATTGAACCTGGTCGCCGGTATTTCCCCCGATGAACAAGCCTTTTATGGCGACTTCGTGGCCCACGATGGACGTTATGAACGCACCAGCGAATTCCTCGAGATTTTGCATCGTTTCTGGAAAGGCGAAACGCCCCTGACCCATCACGGCGCTCATTACCGTATCGAGCAAGCGCAATTGGGACTGCCTTTCAAGGACAACGAACGTCCACACATCTATTTGAGTGGCGCTTCGGAAATCGCCCAGCAGATCGCCGTGAAACACAGCGATTGCTGGTTACGCTACGGCGACACGCCGCAGGGTATCGCCGAGGCCAGCCGGGCAGTGCTCGAGGCGGGTTGTTCGGTGGGGATTCGCATGCATGTGCTGGCTCGGGAAACCCGTGCGCAAGCCCTGTCGGCCGTTGAAAGCATGATGGAAAACCCGGATGAGCAGCATCGCGAATGGGTTCGTCAGTTCGTCGGGCGTTGCGACTCCGAAGCCGTCAAGACTTCGTTCCGTCTGGCCGACAAGGCTGAACATGACT
This sequence comes from Pseudomonas sp. GW821-FHT03E01, assembly GCF_059420765.1. Taxonomy (NCBI): domain Bacteria; kingdom Pseudomonadati; phylum Pseudomonadota; class Gammaproteobacteria; order Pseudomonadales; family Pseudomonadaceae; genus Pseudomonas; species Pseudomonas sp. GW821-FHT03E01. The sequence continues at coordinate 189,988 of NZ_JBWKUI010000012.1, forward strand.
GGCTCTCGCCAATGCTCTGGTCCGGTGCCGTGGCCTACCGTGGCGGCCCGGCGCTGTGCGTGGTCGGCAGCTATCAGGAAGTGGCCGAATATCTGCTGGAATACAAGAAAGTAGGGGTCAGCGAGTTCATCTTTTCCGGCTGGCCGACTCGTGACGAAATGCGCGGTTTCTGTCGCCATGTGTTGCCACGCCTGCGCAAGCTCGAGGCCGAACTGGAAAGCCAGCATGCATGACACAGCCCGGCTGCGGCGTTTCGGTGCCGGCCTGCTGTTCGCGCTGTTGGCGGAACAAACGGTGCTGTTCGCAGTACCGTTGATGATCTTCCAGCTCACCGGCAATGTCCGTTACTCCGGAGTGGCGTTCGCTCTGGAGTGGCTACCGGCACTGCTGGCCTATCCGTTTGCCGGACTGCTGGCGGATCGCTTCGGCGGGCGTCTGCTGTTTCGCCACGCCAATACCGCGCGAGCGGTGAGCCTGGGGTTGACTGCCGGGGTCTGCTGGTATGCGCCAATGCTTACGGTCTGGGCCTTGATCGGCAACGGCATCGTGCTCTCGCTGCTGATGGCGCCGGTGCGTATGGCGGTGGAAAAGAGCGTACCGCTGATCGCTGGCCCCGAACGCCTGGCCCACTGCCAGTCCCTGGTGCAGAACATGGAGCTGCTGGCCATGGCGCTGGGCCCGGCGCTGGCGGCACTGCTGGCGATGTACGCCGACAAGCGCCTGCTTCTGGGGCTGGCGGCGCTGGCATTCGCCGCGGCGGGTGTGTGTTGGAAAGGCCTGCCCAATACCCAGTCGGCCAGCCCGCCGAAGAGCATCCGCAAGGATCTGGTCCTGGGCTGGAGTCTGTTATTGAACAATCCGCCGGTCTTATCCCTGGCGCTGCTCAATTTCACCATCAACCTGGCCTTTGCCTGCGTTCTGAGTGCCAATGCCTTTGTCATCAGTGGCGTGTTCGGTGCCGCCGACGGGGTGTTCGGCCTGATGAACGCCGGGGCCGGTGCACTGGGCTTGCTCAATTTCATTCTGGTGCCGCGGCTGTTGGCGCGGATGTCGATCTACCGCCTCGGTACATGGGGTTTTGCCTTGCTCTGCCTGGGCCTGATCTGTATGGGCGCGGCCAGCGGTGTAGCGCTCTATGCCATCAGTTTTCTCCTTGCGATGGCCGGCTGTGCCTTGTTCAACGTGTTCAATCGGACTCAGCGTATCAAGGCGATTGCCGCCGACCACTTGGGCAAGGTGATGGGCCCGTTCTACCTGGTCAACCTGCTGTCCTACCCATTGGGCGGCCTGCTGACCGCCAGTATCGGCCATGAGTACGGAGTCCAGACATTGATCCTGGCCCTCGCGCTGCTGCTCGCCATCCCCGGCGCCTTGCTGTTCAACCTGACCACCCGGCGCTTTCGCACCGCCCTGGACTTTCCCCCCTCAGCCATGGAGGCAACGCAATGAAAGGATCGCAAGACTGCCTGATTGCAACCGTCGAATCGGATTCGCACATGTGGAATCTGGTTTATCTGCAGCTGTGGTTGGCGGAGCACGGTTTCAACGTCAAGAACCTCGGCAGTTGCACCCCGGTGGAGGTGGTTCTCGCCACCCTTGAGCTGCGGCGCACGCAATTGTTGGTGGTCAGCAGCGTCAACGGCCATGGACATTTCCAGGGGCTGGAGCTGATTCGTCAGGTGCGTCAACAGCACCCGGATCTGCATTGTGTCATCGGTGGCAAGTTGACCACCTCGGAAGACCACACGCGGGCGGTTCGCCAGGAGCTGCTGGCCGCCGGTTTCAACGAGGTGTTCATCGGCCCCGACGCCATCGAGAACTTCGAAAACTACCTGAACACCCTTGAGCGCTCGAAACCTGCGCTCGTCCTGGGTACCGGCACGGCACCGTGCTGGACCTGAGTCCAGCCCTCTTTTTTTCACAGGATCGAATCGATGCATATCGTTATCGTCAATCGCTGGCCGCGTTTCCAGGACCCAAGTCGCTGGGACAATGAACTGACCCGCTACGAAGAGTTCTTCGATCATCAGCGACATCGGATCAGCTATGTGGTCGACGGCCTTGGCGCCGAGGGCGTACTGGCCCCCCGGGAGCACATCGCCCATCTGGTACAGGTCGATGACGTCAATCAGTACCCTCAGTTGTTGGCAGGCGTTCAGGAAATCATCGATCGCGTCGGTCCCGTGGACCAATTGATCGCGCTGTCGGAGTTCACTCTGGAGATCGCGGCGTGGGTACGACAGACCCTGAACATTCCTGGTCACGGCCTGGAGCAGGTGGCGGTTTACCGCGACAAGGCACGAATGAAAGAAGTCCTCCAGGAACACGGCCTGGCGGTGCCACCGTTCATTCGCTGCAATGACGTGAAACAGGCGCTGGAGTTCGCCGATGTTGTCGGCTATCCAGTGATCGTCAAACCGGTGGATGGCGCCGCCAGCATCGGCGTCGCCAAGGTCGAGGACGCCCAGGCCCTGCGCGTGATACTCAGCGAAGTGGACCTGGGGCGCTATGAAGTCGAGGCCTTCATCCAGGGCCAGACTTATCACATCGACGGTTTCACCGATGACAGCGCCGGGGTGCCTTTCCAGGTGGTGTCGCGCTATATCAACAGCTGCCTGGATTTCGCCAACGCCAAACCGCTGGGTTCAGTGATCCTCCAGTCTTCGGAGTTGCGCACCCGGATCGAAGTCTTCAGCGAGTCCTGCCTGCGGGCATTGGACCTGCGCAACAGCGCCTTTCACCTGGAGATATTCGTCGAGGCGGATGGCTCGCTAGTGTTCCTTGAAGTGGGAGCCCGGGTGGGCGGCGCCGAAGTGCCACATCTGATCAACAAAGTCTTCGGTGTGAACCTCTATGAGCATTGGCTCAAAGGCCTGGCCGGTGAGCGCGTGCCCTTGCCGACGATCCAGGCGGATCCCAGCGGTGGCTGGCTGGTCGTCCCCAAACCGGCACAACTGCCATGCCGGGTAATCGAGGCGCAAACGCTGCGCCCGCACCTGAACTCGCTCTGGCGAGAACTGCTGCCCCGGCCCGGACAGATCCTTGAAGCCGGCGGCAGCTACGACGCCCTGCACAGCGGTCGCTTCATTTTCACCGACGCGAGCGAAATGGATATCGAGAGCGACATCCAGCACGCGATCAAGAACTTTCACTTCCAGGCCGAACCGATATGAACATTGCCATTACCTCTGAAATGGCCGACGCCCCCTTGCTCGGCGAGTTGAATCGCTACCTCAGTGCGGTGGACCGACGTGCCGTCGCCACCCTGGGGGAACGGTTGGTCGATGCCGCTGGCGGTGTTGACGGGCTCGCGGACTACAAGCTGATGGTGGCCTATGGCGGCGGCAAGGACAGTTCCTACACCGTATCGCTGATCCGCGCCGTGCAACTGCACCTGAACGTACTGCATGGCCGCACCTTCTTCTTGCGCATTGCCAATATGCGTCACGCCGGGGTCCCGGATGCGGTCATGGCGAACATCGACCGGGTCTATCGGGCCCTGCACCTGTATGACGATCCTCGGGTCGAGATGCTGGTGGTCGATCACCAGCAGATTCGCCCGTTCGAACGTCACTTGCCATTCCCTGGGCAGGTGCGCGCGATGAACCGCTTCGATGTGCTGATGAACGGCCATCGTACCGCTGGCGACGGCCGCCCGACGTTCTGTAACAGTTGCAACTTGGCGGTCGCCGACTTCTACGGGCGTGCGGCCTGGTGGCAAGGCGGTGTCGACGCGGTGGTCACGGGTGATTCGCGCAAGGAACAGAAGCATTACTTCACTTGGATCATGCGCCTGGCCCAACGTTTGGGGCTGAACGTCGACGAGTGTCGGCGCCAGGGATTTCGCGGCCTGCTCCAGGCCCTTGATGGGGTGGCCCAGGTGTATTTCGTCGAACTGTTCGGTGAGGGCTTCGACGAACAGCGGGCTGAACGTCGGGTGGCCAGCGGCAGCGAAAGCGCCGACCCGGACTTCATCAGCATCTACGACCTGGTGAGCTACCGGGTGGAAGACCACTGGGAGTTGATTACCGAGTTTCTCGATTTCCGCTTCGAAGAACTGGCGTTCAGTTTCACTGAATCAGACTGCGCCAACCCCATGCTGATGGCGCACTTTCGCGGGCTCAAGGCGCAGTACGTACAGGGTCGTCACTACCATGACGGTATCAGCGAATACCTGGAGCTGGCCCAGGGCTTGATGCGCAAAAAGGAAATGCCCCAGCGCCTGATCGACCTGGCACTGTCGGCCTACGCCGGGGCCGAAGGCAAGGACGCTCGTCGGGCGCTGGCGAACCGTTTCGCCAACGAGGCGTTCGGGCTCGACGAGATACAACTGACTTGTCTGCAGTTCGCGCCCTTCGTCGAGCGTGGCCGCGAGCTGTCGAGCTTCATCACGACCTGTCACCCTGAGCGCCTGGCAGATCTGGAGGACCTTCACGGCGTCCTGGCCGGTAGTCGCCAGGACAGCGCTCTGAGCCTGTGGCTGAACCAGGTCAGCGGCTTGCCGTTGCCGGCGCTACGTAGTCTGTACGCCCATCAACAGATCGATTTCGATAGCGACAGCAGCCTGATTGCCCGGGTTCGCGCCGGTGATCCGCATAAGGGCCGGATAACCCGTTTCGACCCGGCCACGGGTGAAAACGTGGTTGAACTGGTGTCGGGGCGCTAAGTGATGGACATGACAGGAGGTCATTTCCAGCGCTTCATCGAGCAGGCCCGGGAACGGCGCGAACTGGTGGTGCAACCACGCATGGGCTTCGGCGGACTGGCGCCGATGCGCGCCGGGTTGGCTGCAGTGGCCGGGTTGCCTTGCGCCACCATCGGAACCATCACCCTGGACAGCTACACCCGGGTCGGTGATTACCAGAGCGCGCTGCAGTGCCTGAACAGCGACAGCCCACTGAACGGTTTCCCGATCATCAGCCATCCGCTGGAAGCGGTGCGTGGCATGCTCGATGGGCTCTACGGCCCGTCGTTCCCGATCCAGGTCCGCCATGGCACCGCCCAACCGCAGCATGTTTTCAAGCGGTTGGCGGCCCTCGGACTCGACGCCACCGAAGGCGGCCCGGTGTCCTACTGCATGCCTTACAGCCGTTTGCCGCTGGCGCGGGCAGTCGAGGCTTGGGCGCAAAGTTGTCAGTTGCTGGCCGATGCCACTGCCCATGGTCATATCGAGAGCTTCGGCGGTTGTTTGCTGGGTCAGCTGTGCCCGCCGTCAATGCTGATCGCGATGACCTTGCTCGAGGCTTTGTTCTTTCGCCAGCAGGGCATTCGCAGCGTCTCGTTAAGCTACGCCCAAGGCACGTCCATGGCCCAGGATTTCGGAGCTTTGCAGGCCCTGCGCGAACTGGCTGCCGACTATCTGGACGGCGTCCATTGGCATGTCGTGGTGTATTCCTACATGGGGGTCTTTCCCTCCACCGGTCATGGTGCTCGCCGCCTGATCTATGACAGTGCGCGCCTGACCCAGGCTGCCGGCTGCGAGCGATTGATCGTCAAGACCGTTGCCGAATCCCGGCAGATTCCATCGGTCGCGGACAACCTCGAAGCCCTGGCAATGGCGGCCGAAGCCGCCGCGGGCGACGCACTGGAGATCGACCCGGTCAGTGAAGGCTATCGCCAGGAAGTGTTGTTCGAGGCACGGCAACTGGTGGAAAGCACGCTGGACCTGCACACCGATATTGGCGTCGCGTTACTCCAGGCTTTCGCCCGTGGGCGGCTCGACATTCCCTACTGCCTGCACCCCGACAACCCTGGCCGCGCCACGACCCGCATTGACGACCACGGTGCCTTGCGTTGGGGCAATGTCGGTGGCCTGCCGTTGCCCCAGAGCTGCGGTCTTTCTTCGATCGGACCGGGTATTACCTCGTCCGAATTGTTCCAGATGTTGCATTACACGGTGAACCGTTATGACCAACCCTTGCACTGACTCCACTTTGGCGCCGCTGATTCTGGTCGACGCCTATTCCACCGGCGCTCTGCTGGCCCAGGCTTTGGCGGAGCATCGCCCACTGCTGCATGTGCGTTCACGCAACGACATGCCACCGGCCTTTGCCGCGAGTTGCCCGCAGACACTGTTCCGCGTGCACTACGGCGTGCATGAGGAAGGCCTTGAACCGTTGCTGGAAAAGCTCGCGGCCCAAGCGCCAGCGGCGGTGTTGACCGGCAGCGAATTCGGTGTCGAATTGGCGGATTTGCTGGCCGCCCGTCTCGGCCTGCCCGGTAATGATCCCGAATACTCTGCCGCCCGTCGTGACAAATCACTGATGGCCGAACAGGTCGCTGCTGCCGGATTGCCGGTGGCTGCGCAACTGCGTACCGCCTCCAGCGCAGAGGCTCTGGCCTGGTTCCAGGCTCGTGGCGAATCGACGGTGGTGGTCAAGCCACTGGACAGTGCGGGCTCCGATAATGTGTTCATCTGTCACGATGCCGCTCAACTGCATGCGGCCATCGACTGCATTCTCGGCGCTACTAACCTGATGATGCGCAGCAACCGGGCGCTGTTGTTGCAGGAATACCTGGAAGGCGACGAGTACGTTATCAACAGTGTCAGTCATCAGGGCGAGCACTGGATCACTGATGTCTGGAAATGCACCAAGACGTTGAGCGCCGACGGTCGCAAGATCTATGACCGTGAAGACCTGCTGCCCGCCGATGCGCCGGAGCTTGATGGGCTGATCGATTACGTCGAAGGCGTGCTCGATGCCTTGGCCATCACCCACGGTCCGGCCCATACCGAAGTGATCCTCACGACTCGCGGCCCGCGCCTGCTGGAAACCGGTGCCCGTCTTTCCGGGCTGGCCAACCCACCGGCGCTGCAAGCGGCGACTGGCAACGACCAGGTCGCGCTGACCTGCACCAGCTATCTGGAGCCGGCCCGACTGGCATCGTTTCCCAAGCGCTATCGCTTGCAGCAGCACGCCCGCGGACTAAACCTGATCGCCCGCCATAGCGGCGTCTTCGCCCAACTCGATGTACGCAAGCGCCTGGAGGCTCTGCCGAGCTTTTACAACGCGCGCTTTCGTTTTACCGAAGGTCGCCCAAAAACGCCGACCATCGACCTCAACAGCTCGCCGGGTGCCGTATTCCTGGTGCACCCGAGCGCCGACAGAATCCGCCAGGACCATGAAACCTGGCGTGAATGGGAGAAAGACTGGTTGTAGTGACAGACGCCCCATCCCCGGGGTTTTCAATCATCACAGGAAGACACTTATGAGCGCTCATACCCGTACTAAACGATTGACGGTTCCGCAACTGGTCGCGATGAAGGGCCAACAGAAAATCGTATCCCTTACGGCGTACTCCAGCTCTATTGCCAGGTTGATAGACCCAATCGTCGATTTCATTCTGGTCGGTGACTCTACTGCTATGGTCGGCTATGGTCGGGCCTCGACGCTGAGTATGCAGCTCGAAGAAATCATCGGACACACCCGGGCCGTGGTCGACAGCACGCGCCTGTCTTGCGTCATCGCCGACATGCCTTTCGGCAGCTATCAGGAATCTAACGAACAGGCCTTTCGCAATTGCGCGCAGGTCCTGGCGCGCACCGGTTGCGATGCCGTCAAGCTGGAAGCCAACAAGGCCTTGGCGGGTACCGTCGAGTTTCTGGTGGCACGCGGTATTCCGGTCATGGCCCACGTCGGGCTGATGCCGCAGTTCGTCAATGTCATGGGAGGGTTCAAGGCCCAGGGCCTGACCGCCGAAGCCGGTGCGATGATTGCCGAGGACGCTCGGGCCAACCTCGAAGCCGGTGCCTTCAGTCTGCTGCTCGAGGGGGTGGCCGAAGGCGTGGCCCGGCAAATTACCCTGGATTCGAAAATGCCCACCATCGGCATTGGCGCCTCACCGGCCTGTGACGGCCAGGTGCTGGTGACCGAGGACGTGCTGGGTCTGGGCGGTGAACAGGTGCCGCGCTTCGTCAAGCAGTACGCTGATGTCGGCGCGGTGATTCGCGGCGCTTGTGAGCGTTTTGCCGAAGAGGTGCGCGATGGCCGCTTCCCTGAATCGCGGCATTGCTATGGGCTCTAGGCATAGCTATGGTTCTTCGCTGATAGCCTGGGCCAGTTTCTTCAGGGCCAGGGGAATATCCTTGCTCCAGTCGAGGGTGTAGCTCAGGCGCACGTGATGCCGCCAGGCCCCCTGCTGGCTGAATATTTCCCCGGGGGCGATAACGATGCGCTGGGCCAGCAAGCGCTCGAACACCCGCCGCATGTCCACCGAGTGTCTGGCCTCGAGCCAGAAGGTCGCTCCGCCTTGCGGGGCGACAACCCGTAACTGGCCATCGCCGTGCGCCTCCAGCAAGGCCTCCATCCGTTTCATCCGGTCCAGCAGCATGGCCCGCAGCACCATTAGATGCTGGTCGATGCGCTTGGAGCTGAAGAGTTTGGCGATCGCTTTCTGACGGATCGGCGACAGACGAAATGCCCGTTCCAGAAATAGCCGATGCAACTGAGGCCCGTGTCGGCGACACAGTACATAACCATAGGGCGCTTCCGAGCCGATGATTTTGTCGAAGGTTGAGAACACCAGTAGCTTTTCCGGATCGGCAAAATCGCGATAGCGCGCGGGTTTGGGAGAGAAATAGAACTCGCCGTAGCTGTCGTTTTCGAACAGCCAGACATCCCGCTCCGCCAGCCAGCGACAGATTTGCTGTTTATCCTGCGCCGGCATCAGCTTGCCTTGGGGAATATTCACGGTCGACGACAGCACCGCCAGTCGAATGGGCTCACGCCTGAGCAACTCACTGAGCGTGGACAGATCGAAGCGTCCATCCTCGCCGAGCGGGACTTCGATCACGCGAATCTTTGCTGCCTGCAGCTGACGCAGGATCGCCCATGAGCAAGGCGACTCCACCAGCGCCACAGTGCCCCCCAGATTCAAGGCGCTGAGGGACAATTCCAGCACACTGCGCAGGTCCGAGCCGATAAACACGTGCTCGGCCTGCCAGTAGCTGTGAGTGGAACGGGTGTAGCGGTCGGCCAGGGCGCCGCGTAACTCGGGCTCGCCGAACGGCTGATAGAGTGGCGCATGGGAGCGCGGGTATTGCCGGGCCAGTTCGCGCTCCATCATCAACAACGGGTTTTCCAGCGACAACAACATCGCCGGCGCGTCGCTGCTAAGGGCCAGCATCCCCGGCTGGCGCGCGTTGGAGAATACGCTGTCCAGCAGATTGGGCGAGCCCTCGTTCAATAAGGGGGCCGGCATCGCCTTGGTGAAATAACCGAACTTGGGTTTGGCATAGATCCGTCCCTCGTCTTCGAGAAGCGAATAGGCGTACTTGGTCGTCGACACCGACACATTCAGGCGCCGGGCCAGTTGCCGCAAGGACGGCAATTTCTGTTCACGTTCCGAATTGGCGGTTTCGATCAGCTCGACCAGATAGCGGTACACCGCCTGATAGGCGAAAGAGGCGTCTTTGGTTGTAACCAGGCTCACTTGTTGAAATTCCTGTGTGCCCACTGCACGAAAACGCTGGCGACCTGAAGCGGCAAGCCTGAGGTATGTTTTTCCAGGTGTTCAAGTCCGGCGATGATCTGGGACCTGATGGCAATGCCATCAAGCAAAACCAGGAGACACTCGAAAGGAAATGGCATGCTCTTCATCCCTGTAGTGATTGCCAATAAAACTATTCTTGCATAACTGGGCAGCGTTCCCGCGTTACCGGACAGGCTACGGATGGAGGATGGGGGGGGCCAATATGCAAAATCCCCGTATCAGCGAGTGATTACGGGGATTTTGTGTCTATCGAGGTCCGTGGAAAACCACGGTTCCTCTTTACACGTTAAACCGGAAGTCGAGGCTGCAGGGGCCGTGGCTGAAGGGATGTTTGCGCTGGAATCAGAAATATAGTCACCCCCGTATACACTTTAATGTTGGCTACTCTTTTTTCAGGTCTTGATGCGCGGTTTGTCCCGCTTCCTGTAGATAAGTCATCCAGAGAGTGAATCACGGACCCGTTCCCGCAGGCGGCGCATGCCATCGACCGTCGCGCAAGAAAAACGCAAGAGTGACTGGAATCGTGCATTTTTAATCATTTTTAATCATTTTCATTTTTTAACTATATATATAGTAGTTGCTTCCAGAGCGAATTCTTTACGCCATATCGAATCTGCACCAAAAAGGAATTTACATAATGATCTCTAACGAAAGAGGGTTTTGGGCTAGCGCTGTGCGTCATGTGAAAGGAAAAGATTTTATTGATGCAGTCCAGGTCAAGCAATGGATCAAGAACTTAGTGGTTTCGCTGGTCGGCTTGGCCATGTTAGATGCGGGAACGGAACAGCAAATGAAAGCCTGAACATTCTTTTCGTATCCTGCGCATTTTGTTTGGCCGCCTCGTCAATCTACGGTTCCTGTAATCGACGATGTATTTTGTATTCAAATCCAACTGGAGAAGTAATATGTCCGTCAATCTCGTCATCAGCTTTAATGTAAAAGAAGAAAAGCTGCAATCGTTCAAGGACATCATGAACGACGTGAAGATCAATCTGCCGAAGGTGGACGGTTGCCAAACGGTCAAGATCCTCAACCACTTGGAGGATCCACTCGCGTTCACGCTAGTGGAAGCCTGGGATTCGCGTGAAATGCACGGCACCCACGTCGACCAGATGATCTCGAGCGGTCAGTGGAGCGTCATCGTCGAGCATCTGAGCAGTGCACCGGTCAGCGGCTACTTCAGCGAAGTTTGATGCCGTAACGTCAGCGGCAGGGCGCGTGCGGCGAGTCCGGCTGCGCCTCCGGCGCCATCTCGGGCATACACGCGCTATTTGCTGTTATGTATTTTCTGCTATTTTCCTGGATATCCTCTTCCGTCCCGAACGTCCTACACGCTTGGGTAGCAGCATGTCGCGCTGCTGGATACCGTCCTGTCCAAATGGGGCGGCCAATTTGTTGAGAAACCATAACAATGACACTCGAAGTAGTACCGGCGGCGCTTTATTCGATGCGCAACGTAAAGCCAATCCTCGCTGACGGTAGCTCGTCCATCCTCCATAAAACGCTTGAAACGAACCTGGAAAACAAGGCGATCTATATCGCCACGCCGTTGATCGTCTACATCAAGCAGGGCAAGCAGATTATTCGCGACTATGACGCCATGGCCAATGTCGTCGACGAGAATCATTTGATTTTCCTCTCCAAAGGCATTTACACGGTATCGGACTACGTCACTGGCAGCGATATCTTCGAGGCGGTGCTGCTGTTTTTCGACGACAAGCTGATCGCCAAATACCTGTCGCGTGCGGCCGGCACAGGTAATTCGCATACGGACGTCCTGCAGAAAAACGTGCACGGCACTTATACCCTGCACGCCAATGAACAGATTCAGCGCTATATCGATTCGCTGAATTATGTCTACAAGGGCGCGGAGGGCTCCGACGCGCTGCTGGAATTGAAACTGCTCGAACTACTGCACCTGATCGCCATCCAGGACAAGTCCTTCCGTTTCCTGCGCGAGCTGTCCTGCGGCGGCAGCCGCAAACGCCGCCTCATCACCGACTTCATGGAGCAGTACTATTCGCACAAGCTGAAGATTGAAGATTATGCCCTGCTGACGGGACGCAGCGTGTCGACCTTTATCCGCGACTTCAGGCGCAGCTACAACACCACCCCGAACCGCTGGATCATCGAAAAAAAAGTCGACATCGCGCATCAGCTGTTGACGGCTAAAAATTATTCCGTCACCGACGCGGCTGCGGAGGTGGGATATGAAAATACCTCCCACTTCATCAAGGTCTACAAGCAACGGTACGGTGTCACGCCGAAGAAAGCCAAGACCTTCGCAGCAGAACTGTAGCGCGACAAGGCCCAAGCCCCCCGCTGCCGCGACAGGGTGTTGTTTGGCCTGTCACAACAGTCGGTTCCTGACCGAAAGCCCTCATCCATAATGCACGCGGCTGACTGCGTCAGAGTGTTTGGATGCGCTATTGGGGCAAGCCATTGCTCACGTTGAAGTCGAACGTATTCCAAGGGAGCGGATACCCAGTGCTGCGACCGCTGTATGACGTTTTGTCAGTCAATCTGTATCTAACGTTCCCCCTTTGACCACCCTACTATCGCAGCCTTGGTCTTGGCGGTTCCCTATGCGTATGACGCGCTACGACTCGGCTGCGCGCGCTATCTGCTCTACCTTGCCTGGCAAGCGGTCAAGTCCAACACGCCGACCACGGCAGCATGCTGGCGCAATACATCGTGCTTGGTTTTACACAGATCGTCATTAGCGTGAGCGTCAACGCGCTGATTGCCGTCATGGCTGGCGCCATCGTGACATTTCTCGCCAGCAGGCCCGTGTGGCAGATCGTGCAACGCTGGCTGATGGGGACGGGGACGGTCCTCGCGAGCTGGCCGTGCGCATGGCCGTAGAAGGGCGGCGCTGAACCGGGCTGTTTGCGGTTGGTGCGGCGCGTTAAACCTGCGTCACCCGGATTTGAGAGCGGCCCCTGTGCATCGCGCCAGGCGCACTAGAAAAAGATCCGAGTGGGTTATCGAAAGCCCCTGACCAACCACCCTGAACGATAAGGACATGAAATGTTGCGCATATTGGGTAAGGCATCGTCGATCAATGTACGAAAGGTGCTTTGGGCATGCGCCGAGATCGAAATCCCCTTTGAGCGAGAGGATTGGGGGGCTGGTTTCAAGTCGACGCGCACGCCCAAATTCATTTCGCTGAACCCCAACGCAACGGTGCCGGTGATCCTGGACGACGACTTCGTGCTCTGGGAGTCAAACTCGATCATTCGGTATTTGGCGTCTCGCTATAACGGAGGTCATTTTTACCCGGTCCAACCGAGAGCAAGAGCGCGGGTGGACCAATGGATAGACTGGCAAGCGTCGGACCTCAACAGATCGTGGACGTATGCCTTCATGTCGTTGGTCAGGCATTCGCCTGACCATCAGGACAGCAGAGCCTTGGCAGCCGCTTGCAGCCTGTGGTCAAGGCACATGGAGATCCTGAATCGACAACTCGAATCAACAGGAGCCTACATCAGTGAAGACGGGTTTTCTCTCGCAGACATACCGATAGGCCTGTCGGTTAACCGATGGTTTGAAACACCGCTCGATCATCCAGACTTTCCTGCTGTAAGTGCCTATTACGAACGGTTGAGTCGTCGACCTGGCTACCTCCTGCATGGAAGAAACGGGACTCCGTAATAGTTCAGCAGGGTGTCAGGCGGCGCCAGGGACATTTGTTCCCATTGCCTCCTCCACGGTCAACCGGCAGTTGCTGCAGTCGGCCAAGGGGGCGGTGGTCATGGCCGGCATGAACGCTGGTGTTCAGGCCGGTGGAGGCGCCGCAATCTACATGGGCTATCTGTTCTAGTCGCGCATAGCAGGTCGATATAACGCCCAAAAAAAAGCCGCGAATCAACGCGGCTTCTTCGATGCCAACAACGCTACACGTTGAAACGGAAGTGCATCACGTCGCCGTCTTTAACGATGTAGTCCTTGCCTTCCAGACGCCATTTACCGGCTTCTTTGGTGCCGGCTTCGCCCTTGTACTGGATGAAGTCGTCGTAGGCGATGACTTCGGCGCGGATGAAGCCTTTTTCGAAGTCGGTGTGGATCACGCCGGCGGCTTGCGGTGCGGTAGCACCGACGCGGACGGTCCAGGCACGGACTTCTTCGACACCGGCGGTGAAGTAGGTCTGCAGGTGCAGCATTTCGTAGCCGGCGCGGATTACGCGGTTCAGGCCAGGCTCTTCGAGGCCCAGGGCTTCGAGGAACATGTCTTTCTCTTCGCCATCTTCCAGTTCGGCGATTTCGGCTTCGATCTTGTTGCAGACCGGAACCACCACGGCGCCTTCTTCTTCGGCGATGGCCTTGACCACGTCCAGCAGCGGGTTGTTTTCGAAACCGTCTTCAGCGACGTTGGCGATGTACATGACCGGCTTGGTGGTCAGCAGGTGGAAACCGCGAATCACCTGCTTCTCATCGGTGCTCATGTTTTTCATCAGGCTGCGCGCAGGCTTGCCCAGGGTGAAGTGAGCGATCAGCTGCTCCAGCAGGCCTTTCTGGACCACTGCGTCCTTGTCACCGCCCTTGGCGTTACGAGCGACTTTCTGCAGCTGCTTCTCGCAGCTGTCGAGGTCGGCGAAGATCAGTTCCAGGTCGATGATTTCGATGTCGCGTTTCGGGTCGACGCTGTTGGAGACGTGAATCACGTTCTCGTCTTCGAAGCAGCGGACCACGTGGGCAATGGCATCGGTCTCGCGGATGTTGGCGAGGAACTTGTTGCCCAGGCCTTCACCTTTCGAGGCGCCGGCCACCAGGCCTGCGATGTCGACGAATTCCATGGTGGTCGGCAGGATACGCTTGGGCTTGACGATGGCCGCCAAGGCTTCCAGGCGCGGATCCGGCATCGGCACGATACCGCTGTTGGGCTCGATGGTGCAGAAGGGGAAGTTCTCGGCCGCGATCCCGGACTTGGTCAGGGCGTTGAACAGGGTGGACTTGCCGACGTTAGGCAGGCCGACGATGCCGCAATTGAATCCCATGGTGTTTCCCCTCGGGTAAGAGTCAGGCCTTCTGGCTGTGCAGGTTTTTCATCGCGCGGTTCCATTCCCCGGCGAGGATATCCGGCAGCACGCCGAGGGCAAAGTCGATGCTGGCATCGAGTTTTTCCTGTTCGGCGCGTGGCGCACGACCCAGGACGAAGTTTGAAACCATACTGGCAACGCCCGGGTGGCCAATGCCAAGCCGCAGGCGGTGAAAGGTATTCTGATTGCCCAGTTGCGCAATGATGTCGCGCAACCCGTTATGACCGCCATGGCCGCCGCCCTGTTTGAGCTTGGCAACGCCCGGAGGCAGGTCGAGTTCGTCATGCGCCACCAGAATTTCTTCCGGCTTTATGCGAAAGAAGCCGGCAAGTGCCGCTACGGCCTGGCCGCTGCGGTTCATGTAGGTGGTGGGAATCAGTAGACGAACATCCTGACCCTGGTGCGAATAGCGCCCGGTCAGGCCGAAATATTTGCGATCGGCCACAAGGTTGACACCCTGTGCCTGCGCGATGCGCTCAACAAAAAGGGCCCCTGCGTTATGCCGGGTCTGTTCGTATTCAGCGCCTGGATTTCCCAGGCCAACGATCAGTTTGATGGCAGTCACGATAGGGGCCCTTCCTTGAAGTGGTGGATAACATCGCCGCCATCAGGGAGTGCGGCGAAAGTGGACGACAAGTGCTCATTTACCATTATGTAAACTCCGCGTTCTCGCCCGCTTTCTCGCTACGCTCTAGTCCGCGATGTTTCCGGTCACTCCGGCGTACAGAGTGAAATTACTCTGCAGCGCCTTCTGCAGCTTCTGGAGCAACACGTGGAGCGTGAACGTTGGCAACAGCCAGGTCGTTACCGTGAGCCAGAGCAACAAATTCAACGCCTTTAGGAGCGCTGATGTCGGACAGGTGAATGATCGAGCCGACTTCGGCGTTAGCCAGGTCAACTTCGATGAATTCAGGCAGGTCTTTCGGCAGGCAGGACACTTCGATTTCAGCAACAACGTGCGAAATCTCGCCGCCTTTCTTCACCGGAGCAGCTTCGTTGATGAAGTGCACTGGAACGATAGCGGTCAGCTTTTGGCCAGCAACTACGCGTACGAAGTCAGCGTGCATCACGTGGCCTTTGGCCGGGTGACGCTGCAGAGCCTTGATGATTACGTTTTGCTTGGTGCCGCCAACGTTCAGCTCGATGATGTGGCTGTAAGCCGCTTCGTTTTCGAGCAGTTTGGCAACTTCTTTAGCCAGCATGCTGATGGATTCAGGGGCTTTTTCGCCACCGTAAACTACAGCTGGAACCAGGCTTGCGAGACGACGCAGGCGGCGGCTCGCACCTTTCCCCAGGTCGGAACGCACTTCAGCATTCAGAGTAAAATCGTTCATGTTGTATCTCCAAAATAACCACATTCGCCCCAGCGTTTGCGACCAGCGCTAAAGGCGATATGGGCAAAAAAGCCCCGCCCCGACATGAATGCCGGGGCGGGGCGCTTTTCGTCAACAGGATGTAATGAAAAGGGCAGGGCCCTTAACGGAACATCGCGCTGATCGATTCTTCATTGCTGATGCGGCGGACCGCCTCGGCAACTACCGGTGCGATATCCAGTTGGCGGATACGCGCACAGGCTTGTGCTGCAGCGGACAGCGGGATGGTGTTCGTCACCACCAGCTCGTCCAGCACGGAATTTTCAATGTTTTCGATCGCCCGACCCGACAGCACAGGGTGCGTGCAGTAGGCGAAAACCTTGGCAGCGCCATGCTCTTTCAAGGCCTTGGCCGCGTGACACAGAGTGCCGGCGGTATCGACCATGTCATCGACCAGAATACAGGTACGCCCTTCGACATCACCGATGATATGCATCACTTCAGAGTGATTGGCTTTCTCACGGCGTTTGTCGATGATCCCGAGATCCACGCCCAGGGATTTGGCAACAGCCCGTGCACGCACGACGCCGCCAATGTCCGGGGACACGATCATCAGGTTTTCGAAGCGCTGATCTTCAATGTCATCCACCAGTACCGGGGAGCCGTAGATGTTATCTACCGGAATATCGAAGAAACCCTGGATTTGGTCAGCATGCAGATCAACCGTGAGAACACGGTCGATGCCGACTACGGTAAGCATGTCAGCAACGACTTTCGCGCTGATAGCCACACGTGCGGAACGCGGACGGCGATCCTGACGGGCATAACCAAAGTAAGGAATAACAGCAGTGATACGAGTAGCCGAGGAGCGGCGGAAGGCATCAGCCATCACTACCAGTTCCATCAGGTTATCGTTGGTCGGAGCGCAAGTCGGCTGAATAATGAAGACATCCTTACCGCGGACGTTTTCATTGATCTCGGCTGTAATTTCGCCGTCGGAAAACTTACCGACAGAGATGTCACCGAGAGGGATATGCAGCTGACGTACGACACGCCGAGCCAGATCGGGGTTAGCGTTCCCCGTAAAGACCATCATCTTGGACACGCGCAGTACCTGAAGGCTGAGGGTAACCTGGATGAGTATAGGAAAATGGCAGGGGCGGCTGGATTCGAACCAACGCATGGCAGGATCAAAACCTGCTGCCTTACCGCTTGGCGACGCCCCTGTATCTGTTGCTACGAGTACCCAGTACCCGATTCCTTTTAGAGCAGACTTTGCAGCTTGCGATGCAACATCGAAACGTTGCTTCCTTTTGCTACAAACCCTGTAAGGGTCTCTGTAAGAAGGGCCGAGACTTTATCAGCTTCAGCTTTGCTTGGGAAGCCCCCAAACACACAACTTCCAGTTCCGGTGAGTTTTGCTTCGGTAAATTTACCTAGCAAATTCAAGGCGTTACGTACCTCTGGATAACGTCTTGCTACCACCGGTAAGCAGTCATTTCGACTGTTTCCCTTGGGAACGGGGCGCACTTTAATGGGAGGAGTGTTACGTGTCAACAGCGGATCTGAAAAAATTTCTGCTGTACTTACAGATACTTGCGGCACAAGCACCAGATACCACGGTTCCTCGGGTTCTACAGGCGTGAGTTTCTCCCCCACGCCCTCGGCGAAAGCCGCGTGGCCACGCACGAAAACCGGGACGTCGGCGCCAAGTGTCAGACCCAGCGCGGCCAGCCTGTCGTCATCCCAGCCCAGTTGCCAAAGATGATTGAGGCCCAGCAACGTGGTCGCCGCATTCGAACTGCCGCCACCGATTCCACCGCCCATGGGCAGGATTTTTTCGATCCAGATGTCGATGCCCAGCGAACAACCGGATTGCTCCTGGAGTTTTTTCGCGGCTTTGACAATCAGGTTGCTGTCGTGAGGGACGTCGGCGAATTCGGTGTGCAACCGAATCACGCCATCGTCGCGAACGGCGAAGGTGATTTCATCGCCGTAATCGAGAAACTGAAAAATCGTCTGCAACTCGTGGTAACCGTCTTCACGGCGGCCGAGGATATGCAGCATCAAGTTGAGTTTGGCGGGCGAGGGCAGAGTCAGGCGTGGGGCAGTCATCTTCACTGCCCCAGTTTGCGCGGTTGCCAGTCCTTGATCACCAGCGTGACATCAAGGTCGGTGCCGTGCAGTTTGATCCGCTCGGGCAGCCAATAGCCGTTTTGCTCGGCATAACTGAGGTACTCGACCTGCCAGCCATCCTGTTCGAGATTGGCCAGGCGGCTGTCGACGTCCAGGGTCAGACGACTTTTGCTGTCCGGGGCCGGGAGACCGCGAACCCACCACGCCAGATGGGACACCGGCAATTTCCAGCCCAGTTGCTCTTCGACCAGGGCTTCCGGAGTCGACGCGTCATAACGGCCCTGATTGGCCACTTCCAGCGAGACTTTGCCGGGGCGCCCGGTCAAGCGGGCCGCGCCGCGACCCAGCGGGCCGGAGAGGCGGATGTCGTAGTAATCCTGGCGTTGCAGCCAGAACAGGGTGCCGCTGCCCGAATCTTTTGGCGCGCGGATACCGATCTTGCCGTTGATCTGCCAGCCGTCGAGGCTGCTCAGTTGTTGTTTGTGCTCGCGCCATTGGGCCGGGTTACCGTGTCCCCCGACCGATTCACGGGCGCTGAAGCCCGCGCAACCGGCGAGCAGGGCGATGAAGCTGAAAACGATAATGTGGCGCAAAAACATAATTTTAAAGAGTCTCTGATCCGGTCAGGCGCTTGATGGTACTGCGCAGGGTAGGACTGTCGGGCTGCTCCTTGAGGAACTTGCTCCAGACTTGTTTGGCTTCGCGTTGTTTGCCATTGGCCCACAGGACTTCGCCCAGATGAGCGGCAACTTCCTGATCAGGGAAGCGCTCCAGTGCCTGGCGCAAATAGCGCTCGGCCTCATCGAGGTTGCCCAGGCGGAAATTCACCCAGCCGAGGCTGTCGAGAACGGCCGGGTCTTCCGGGTTCAACTGGTGCGCCTGTTCGATCAGGGCCTTGGCTTCGGCGTAACGCGTGGTGCGGTCGGACAGGGTGTAGCCGAGGGCATTCAACGCCATCGCATTGTCCGGGTCACGTTTGATGATCAGTCGCAGGTCTTTTTCCATCTGCGCCAGGTCATTACGTTTTTCCGCCTGCATGGCTCGGGTATACAGCAGATTCAAATCATCCGGGAATTTCTGCAGGGCTTGCTGCAAGACGTTCCAGGCCTTGTCGCCCTGTTTGTTGGCCGACAAGGTTTCGACTTCGATCAGGTACAACTGGATCGCATAATCGGGTTGCTCGTCGCGCTGGGCCGCCAGACGGCTTTGGGCTTCGGCGGTCCTGCCGTTGTTCATCAGAATATCGGCCTGACGCAATTGCGCTGGCAGGTAATCGTTGCCCGGCCTGACCTGGGCGTACTCGATCAGCGCGCCCTGGGGGTCGTTACGCTCTTCCGCGATACGCCCAAGGTTCAGATGCGCCGAGTCGACGTGGCTTTCCCTGGCGATCAAGTCTTCCAGATAACCTTTTGCCTCGTTCCAGGCCTTGGCTTCCAGGCAGACCAGAGCCAACGAATAACGCAGTTCGTCGTCTTCCGGGTATTGCTGCACCAGGCTCGAGAACTCGACCTTGGCGTCGTCCATGCGGTCCTGTTCGACCAGCGTGCGCGCGTAGGTCAGGCGCAGGCGTTTGTCGTCCGGGTATTTCTTGATGCTTTTTTGCAGTAACGGCAAGGCTTCACCGCCACGGTTGAGCCCTTGCAGCAGGCGCGCGCGCAGCAGAATCGGCGCTATTTCGCCTTCTTCCGGCGGGTTGTCTTCGAGCAGGGTCAGCGCGCCTTTGGCGTCGCCATCCTGTTGCAACAGCAAGGCCTTGCCGAAAATCAGCTGGTTGTTGTGCGGGTGGCGCTGCAACAAACGGTCAAAACCTTTCATCAGGCCGTTGCGGGTTTCCTGGTCGGTATCGGCCGCAGACAGGGCGAGGAAGTCGAAATGAGTGTCGCCTTTGCCTTGCAGGACTTTTTCCATATAAGCCATGGAGTCGTCGTAACGCCCGGCACGGGCGAGTTGCACGGCCGCCGCCCGTTGCGCCTCGAGATCGTTCGGGGCGTTTTTTGCCCAGATCAGCGAAGTGTCGAGGGCCGCTTGATCGGCGCCCAGGTATTCGGCAATGCGAAATGCCCGCTCGGAGATGCCCGGATCCTGGGTATTGATAGCCTGGGTCACGTAGTTGTCCAGGGCAATGTCGTAACGATTGCGCTGGCCAGCCAGTTCGGCGCTCAACAGGCTGAAGACAGTTTCTTCGCTGAACGAGCTGTAAACCTTGGGCTTTTCAGGCGCCGGAGTGCTGTCTTCGACCGGCGGCGTACCGTCCGACGAAACGGGTGCCAAGGCCTGGCAGCCGCTGAGGAAGACAAAAGCGAGGAGCAACGCGGAAGATCTATTCATATAGGAAGAGGACGACTAACCTGCGGTCGGATCATCATGACACAAGCCTTCGGCCAAACATAACCGCCCGGCCAATTTACCCGCATACGCAATCCCGGCAGGCCCGGTGCCGGTGTAAACGAGAACGGATCGCAGCTTCGGCAGCGTCAACCGGGACGATAGATATCGAGTGGTTGTTCTGGCTCTGTCGAAGTAGGACAATTGTCGGCTTCACGTCACCATCAGCGACCTTGAATGGCCTTCCTTGCACTCGGTATTAACCACAAGACTGCTTCAGTAGACGTCCGCGAGCGCGTGGCCTTTACCCCTGAGCAGCTGGTTGAGGCCTTGCAGCAGCTCTGCCGACTCACCGACAGCCGCGAAGCTGCGATCCTCTCCACCTGCAATCGCAGTGAACTGTATATAGAACAGGATCACCTTTCGGCTGACATCGTGCTGCGCTGGCTGGCCGATTATCATCATTTGAGCCTCGATGAGCTGCGTGCGAGCGCTTATGTGCATGAAGATGATGCGGCAGTTCGCCACATGATGCGGGTCGCCTCCGGGCTCGATTCGCTGGTGTTGGGTGAACCACAGATTCTCGGCCAGATGAAATCGGCCTACGCCGTGGCTCGCGAGGCGGGCACCATTGGTCCGCTACTCGGGCGTTTGTTCCAGGCCACGTTCAATGCGGCCAAACAGGTGCGAACCGACACCGCCATCGGTGAAAACCCGGTGTCCGTGGCGTTTGCCGCGGTCAGCCTGGCGAAACAGATTTTCAGTGATTTGCAACGCAGCCAGGCCTTGTTGATCGGCGCCGGCGAGACCATCACCCTGGTCGCCCGCCATCTGCATGAGCTGGGCGTGAAGCGAATCGTGGTCGCCAACCGCACCCTGGAGCGCGCAAGCACCCTGGCCGAGCAGTTTGGCGCCCATGCGGTGTTGCTCTCGGACATCCCGACAGAACTGGTGCGCAGCGACATCGTCATCAGCTCCACCGCCAGCCAGTTGCCTATTCTCGGTAAAGGCGCGGTGGAAAGCGCCTTGAAATTGCGTAAGCACAAGCCGATTTTCATGGTGGATATCGCAGTCCCTCGGGATATCGAGCCGGAAGTCGGCGAGTTGGATGACGTTTATCTGTATAGCGTCGACGATCTCCACGAAGTGGTCGCCGAAAACCTCAAGAGCCGTCAGGGCGCCGCTCAGGCGGCCGAAGAGATGGTGTCGGTCGGTGCCGAAGATTTCATGGTTCGCCTGCGCGAACTGGCGGCGGTGGATGTGCTCAAGGCTTATCGTCAACAAAGCGAGCGCCTGCGCGACGAAGAATTGCAGAAGGCCCAGCGTATGCTCGCCAACGGCAGCAGTGCCGAGGACGTGCTGGTGCAACTGGCCCGTGGGCTGACCAACAAACTCTTGCATGCCCCGAGCGTGCAATTGAAAAAGCTCTCTGCCGAAGGCCGCCTCGATGCGCTGGCCATGGCCCAGGAACTCTTTGCCCTCGGTGAGGGCTCATCGGATAGCTTTTCGGATAAGAAACCGCAATGAAAGCGTCACTGCTCAATAAGCTGGACATCCTCCAGGACCGTTTCGAGGAATTGACCGCCCTGCTTGGCGATGGCGAAGTCATTTCCGATCAGAACAAATTCCGCACCTATTCCAAGGAATACGCGGAGGTCGAGCCGATCGTCGACACCTATAAACAGCTGCTTAAAGTGCAGGGCGACCTCGAAGGCGCACAGGCACTGCTCAAGGACAGCGACCCGGACATGCGTGAAATGGCCGTGGAAGAAGTCCGCGAAGCCAAGGAACGATTGATCGAGCTCGAAGCCAGCCTGCAACGCATGCTGCTGCCCAAGGATCCGAACGACGGTCGTAACGTGTTCCTGGAAATCCGCGCGGGCACCGGTGGTGACGAGGCGGCGATTTTCTCCGGCGACCTGTTCCGCATGTATTCGCGTTACGCCGAGCGGCGTGGCTGGCGGGTAGAGATTCTCTCGGAGAACGAAGGCGAACACGGTGGCTATAAAGAAGTTATCGCCCGTGTCGAAGGCGAGAACGTCTACGGCAAACTGAAGTTCGAATCCGGTGCGCACCGTGTGCAGCGGGTTCCGGCCACTGAATCCCAAGGTCGCATCCACACCTCGGCCTGCACCGTGGCGGTATTGCCCGAGCCGGATGAGCAGGAAGCCATTGAGATCAACCCGGCGGATCTGCGGGTCGACACCTATCGCTCCTCCGGTGCCGGTGGTCAGCACGTCAACAAGACCGACTCGGCGATTCGTATCACGCACTTGCCGTCCGGTATTGTCGTCGAGTGCCAGGAAGAACGTTCCCAGCACAAGAACCGCGCCCGGGCGATGTCCTGGCTGTCGGCCAAGCTCAACGACCAGCAGACCAGTGCCGCGGCCAATGCCATCGCCAGCGAGCGTAAATTGCTGGTCGGTTCCGGTGACCGCTCCGAGCGGATCCGTACCTACAACTTCGCCCAGGGCCGGGTCACCGACCATCGGGTCAACCTGACACTGTATTCGCTCGACGAAATTCTTGCGGGCGGCGTGGATGCGGTGATCGAACCGTTGCTGGCCGAGTACCAGGCCGATCAATTGGCAGCGATAGGTGAGTAAATGACGATCATTGCCAGCTTGCTGCGCGCCGCCGATTTGCCTGATTCGCCCACCGCGCGTCTGGATGCCGAATTGCTGTTGGCGGCGGCCTTGGGCAAGTCCCGCAGCTTTCTGCACACCTGGCCTGAGCGTATCGTCCCGAGCGAAGCGGCACTGAAGTTTGCCGAGTATTTGCAGCGCCGCCGCAGCGGTGAGCCAGTGGCCTATATTCTGGGTCAGCAAGGCTTCTGGAAGCTCGACCTGGAAGTCGCGCCCCACACGCTGATTCCGCGTCCCGACACTGAATTGCTGGTGGAAGCGGCGTTGGAACTGTTGCCGGCCACCCCAGCCAAGGTGCTCGATCTGGGCACCGGCAGTGGTGCCATCGCCTTGGCGCTGGCCAGCGAGCGTCCGGCCTGGAAGGTCACCGCCGTGGATCGCGTGCTGGAAGCCGTAGCCCTGGCCGAGCGCAATCGTCAGCGCTTGAACCTGAACAATGCCACGGTGTTGAGCAGTCATTGGTTCAGTGCCCTGGAAGGCCAGCGTTTTCAACTGATCATCAGCAATCCGCCCTACATCGCTTCGACCGATCCGCATCTGGTAGAGGGCGACGTACGCTTTGAGCCGGCCAGTGCCTTGGTGGCGGGTGTCGATGGGCTCGACGATTTGCGTCTGATCGTCGCCCAGGCACCGGATTATCTTGAAGCGGGTGGCTGGTTGATGCTCGAACACGGTTACGATCAAGCCTGCGCAGTGTGCGATTTGCTGCTGACCCGCGGCTTTGAAGAAGTCCATAGCCGCACCGATCTGGGCGGTCACCAACGCATCAGTCTGGGGCGCTTGCCGTGCTGAATGATCAGGAATTGCTGCGATACAGCCGGCAGATTCTGCTGCAACACGTCGACATCGACGGCCAGTTACGGCTCAAGGAAAGCCGTGTGCTGATTATCGGTCTCGGTGGCCTAGGTTCGCCGGTTGCGCTGTACCTGGCCGCGGCCGGTGTCGGTGAGTTGCATCTGGCGGACTTCGACACGGTCGACCTGACCAATCTGCAACGCCAGATCGTTCATGACACCGACAGCGTCGGCCTGAGCAAGGTCGATTCGGCGATCCGTCGCCTGACCGCGATCAATCCAGAGATTCAGCTGATCGCCCATCGCACTGCATTGGACGAGGATTCGCTGGCCGCCGCTGTTGCCGCGGTGGATCTGGTGCTGGACTGTTCCGACAATTTTTCCACCCGCGAGGCGGTCAACGCTGCGTGTGTGGCCGCGCGCAAGCCGCTGGTCAGCGGTGCGGCGATTCGTCTGGAAGGGCAATTGTCGGTGTTCGACCCGCGTCGTCCAGAGAGCCCGTGCTACCACTGTTTATACGGGCACGGCAGCGAGGCCGAGTTGACCTGCAGCGAGGCGGGCGTCGTCGGTCCTTTGGTCGGGTTGGTCGGCAGCCTCCAGGCACTGGAAGCGCTGAAACTGCTGGTGGGGTTCGGCGAGCCGCTGGTGGGGCGCCTGTTATTGATCGATGCCTTGGGCTCACGCTTCCGTGAATTGCGGGTCAAGCGTGATCCGGGCTGCAGCGTCTGCGGGTCGCGCCATGCGTGAAGCGCCGATTGCTGTGTTCGATTCCGGCGTCGGTGGACTCTCCGTGCTGGCCGAGATCCAGCAGTTGCTGCCCAACGAGTCTCTGTTGTACTTCGGCGATTGCGGGAATATTCCCTACGGCGAGAAAACCCCGGCATTCATCCGCCAGCGTTGCAGTGTCATGGCGCAGTTCTTTCAGCAGCAAGGCGCCAAGGCGCTGGTGCTGGCTTGCAACACCGCGACGGTGGCCGGTGTTGCGGACTTGCGGCGCGATTACCCCGAGTGGCCTATCGTCGGCATGGAGCCTGCGGTCAAACCGGCCGCTGCGGCGACGCGCAGCGGTGTGGTCGGCGTGCTCGCCACCACCGGTACTTTGCAGAGTGCCAAGTTTGCTGCCTTGCTCGATCGTTTCGCCACCGATGTACGGGTGATTACTCAGCCGTGCCCCGGGCTGGTGGAGCTGATTGAAAATGGCGATCTGCACAGCGAGACATTGCGTCAGTTGCTGCAAGGGTATGTCGAGCCGCTGCTGGCTGCAGGTGCAGATACGATCATTCTGGGCTGTACCCATTATCCCTTTTTAAAGCCACTGCTAAGGCAGATGCTCCCGCAAAGCATCAGCTTGATCGATACGGGTGCCGCTGTGGCGCGGCAGCTCCAGCGTCTGCTGGCCGAGCGTGAATTGCTGGCCGAGGGGCCTGCTCGCCCCGCACAGTTCTGGTCGAGTGCGGACCCAGAACATTTCAGAAATATCTTGCCGATCCTGTGGAATATGTCTGGGGTTGTGCGAAGCTTCGAAAAGTAGAGACGCGTAGCAAACGAATAATTGGGGTGAGCTTCTGATTAAACGGTGACTTCTATAGCTTTGTTTGTTTTGCAGCATAAAAATCATACTAAATTGTTCGGAAAAGGATGTTTCTAATGAAGCGACTATTCTGTTTGGCCGCGATTGCGACCGCATTGATGGGGCACAGTTTTACCGCGCAGGCGGCAGGGGTGGAGTTCGGGGTCGGCCAGACCAGCGATTCGACCATGACCTACCGACTGGGCATGCAGTTCGATTGGGACAAGAGCTGGTTGCAGAGTGATGTTGGCCGCTTGACCGGCTACTGGAGCGGCGCTTACACCTACTGGGAAGGCGACAAAACGGCGAGCAATCACAGTTTGTCGTTCTCGCCGGTACTGGTGTACGAGTTTGCCGGTCAGACCATCAAGCCCTACGTCGAAGCGGGTATCGGTATCGCGGTGTTTGCCAACACCGAATACGAAGATAACAAGCTCGGCAGTGCCTTTCAGTTCGAAGACCGTTTCGGGTTTGGTCTGCGCTTTGCCGGCGGACATGAAGTCGGGATTCGCGCCACCCACTACTCCAATGCCGGGATCAGTAACCCGAACGACGGTGTAGAAAGCTACGCATTGCATTACACGATGCCGTTGTAAGCCTGCAGTGTTTAGATGTGGGAGCTACCTGTGGCGGGGGCTCTCACATGGCATCGGGTGACTGCGATCTCACCGATACGCCGTCGCAATCCCCTGGCGTTCGGTGATGCATTCCGGTGCGCCCATTTCGAACTCCCGGCAGATCAGCGGACGCTTTTCATAGATGGTGCACATCATGCTGTTGCGATCCAGTGCGGCGCACCAGCCGTCATCCAGTCGCAGCATGACTTCACCACCCCAATCATCGGTATCGATAAAACGTTCGGGCACGCCGGTGTCAGTGATCAGCATCACTTCAAGCTGGCAGCAGCAGGCTGCGCAGGTTGAGCAGGTGACCGCAGGCTCGGCGACTTGCGTGTGGGGAATGGTTTTCATGGCGCGCAGTGTAAGGCAGTGGGCCCATGCTGTGTAAAAGGCCTGACAGACGCTCAGGCTTCACGGCAGATCCTCGATCGGCGGCTTGTTTCGCGCTTGTTCGTCGATTGCCAGTCCCGCCCGGTCGGGTTGTTGCGGCAGGGGCCAAAGAACAGGCATGAGCAGCTCCGGCAAGGAGCATTCCAGTGGACGATTCTTGATCATGTCGAGGAGGTATCGCGCGGCTTGGCCTGCCGACCAGTCGAGATGTATCGGGGCGCCGTCGTTCAGAGGCGTATCGATAAGCCCTGGGCTGACCACGGTCATTTCGATGTTTTCCGGCGTCATGTCGATGCGCAATGACTCGAATAGATGACGCAACCCGGCCTTTGAATCGCCATAGGATTCGGCCCACGGCAGGGGTAACCAGGTCACCGAACTGGCAATGCCCACCAGATGCGGCGCAGTGCCCGCCTGCAGCAAAGGCCGGGCGGCTGCGATGCAATAACTGCTGGCAAGCAAGTTGGTACGCATGATGTGCTCGATGATTGACGAATCGAGCTGATTGGCGTCGACGTATTCGCAGGTGCCTGCGTTAAGGATCATGGTGTCCAGAGAGCCCCATTCCTGCGCAATCTGCTCACCGATTTCGCGCACCCTTTGGCTGTTGGTCAAATCGCCCGCGACCACCAGCACTTGACCGGGATAGCGCTCAGACAGGGATATCAGTGATGCCACCGAGCGGGAGCTGGCCGCCAGATGAGCCCCGGTTTTCAGTATTTCTTCAGCCAGCACAGCACCAATACCGTTGCTGGCGCCGGTCAACCAGTATCGCCTTGGAGGTGTACGACTCATCCCAATCCCCTTATTTACCCAATATTTCCCTGGCTCAATTCCGTGTTCATGACGCAACGCTGCAGCATCAATTTAATGACGGTGGCGATAAACCCTGTCGTGATGGCAGGTTCTTGAACGCGTCTAGGGCCCGTTCACGGGAAGCACTCAGATTGACGATAGGCGACGGGTAGCCCCTCACACCGAACAATCCGCCGAGATTGGCCAGATTGTGCAGGTCTTTATTGTTCATTTCGTTGAGCTCCGGCAACCAGTGCTTGATGAACACCCCTTGTGCATCGAACTTTTCCGACTGGCTCAGCGGGTTGAAAATCCGGAAGTAGGGCGCCGAATCAGTGCCGGTGGACGAACTCCACTGCCAGCCACCATTGTTCGCCGCCAGGTCGCCATCAATCAGGTGCCGCATGAAGAAGCGCTCGCCTTCACGCCAGTCGATCAGCAGGTTCTTGGTCAGGAACATCGCCACCACCATGCGCAGACGGTTGTGCATCCAGCCGGTTTCCAGCAATTGGCGCATGGCGGCATCGATGATCGGCAGGCCAGTGCGGCCTTGCTGCCAGGCCTTGAGTTCTTGCGGGGCGTCACGCCAGACCAGGGCTTCGGTTTCCGGCCGGAAGGCGCGGTGCCGGGATACACGGGGGTAGCCCACCAATATGTGTTTGTAGAACTCGCGCCACAGCAGCTCGTTGATCCAGGTGATGGCGCCGACCTTGCCGCTTTCGAACTCGCCCTGATTGCTTCGCAACGCGGCGTGCAGGCACTGACGAGGGGAAATCACCCCGGCGGTGAGATAGGCCGAGAGCTGGCTGGTGCCGGGCTTTGCCGGGAAGTCGCGTTCGCTGTGGTAATAGTCGATCTGGGCGTCGACAAAGGTGTCGAGGCGGCGCCGGGCTTCGGTTTCACCGGCTGGCCAGAGGGCACGCAAGCTGTCGTTGGGAGAATCGAAACCCTCGACACGGGAGGGCGGTTCGTCGCTGCTGATATCCAATGGAGCCTGAAGGGCGGGTGCAGCGACCAATCCGGGCAATGAAGCGTGCAGGCGTTCGTAGCAGACCTTGCGAAACTGGCTGAAGACCTGGAAGTAGGTTCCGGTTCTGGTGAGCACGGTGCCTGGCTTGAACAGCAGCTGATCGAGGTGGCTGTAAAAGTCGATGCCCCGGGCTTTCAGCGCTTGGGCCACCGCCGCATCACGGCGGGTCTCATGAATGCCGTATTCCTCGTTGACGTGCACCGCGTCGATCTTCAGCTGCTGGCACAGTTCGAGCAGAACCTTGGGCGCTTCATCCCAGCGGGACGCCTGGCGAATCAGTAGCGGGATGTTCAGGGCGTCCAGCGCGCGTCGTAATTCGGCGAGGTTGCGCAACCAGAAGTCCACTTTGCACGGCGCGTCGTCGTGCGCAAGCCACTGCTGCGGGCTCGGCAAATACACCGCCACACACGGGCCACGGGCTGCGGCGGCCGAGAGGGCGGTGTTGTCGTGTAGACGCAGGTCGCTGCGCAGCCAGATCAATTGCATGGTCGTATCCGTACGATTCATCAAAAAAGCGCCATTAAATGAGCCCGCGCTGTATCAGGTCCAGATGGGCCGATAACGGGTTATCGGCCAGGATCAAATCAGCAATGGCGGTGTTTTTTGCGGACAAATCGGCGTGGTGGATGCACACCGTTGGTCCGGCGATCATTTTTGGGCAACTGACGCCATTCAAAAGTTTCGACAATTTTGCAAGATTCATGGCTTTGCTGGAATACAGCAGGACGCCGCGGGCTTGCAGGTGATCGACCGCCAGCGTCAGTTCGCCGGCCGGGAGTGGCCAGTCGAAAACTTCCACCGGGCAATCGGTGCTGCTGATCAGCCAGGCGGTGAGCCATAGATGAGGTTCCAGAGGCAGGTCCGATTGATTGATCAGCAACAGCGGCGCGGTACGTAACTGGCGGTTGTTGTGGTAAATCCTCGCGCCGAATTTGCTGCGCAACCAGGAATAGACAAACACCCGCTCCATCTGCGCGCCGAACTGGCCTTGCCAGCGTTGTTCCAGTTCCGCCAGCCACGGCATCAACAGGTGTTCACACAAGGTGCGTGGCGGATACAGCGCCATCGCCTGGTTTACGGTGTCATCGAGGGTGCGTTCGGCCAGTTGGGTAACGGCTTTTAGCAGTGTCTGGCGCAACACCAGCCAATCGTTTCCGACGGGCTCGGCAAGTACCTGAGGCGTGTCGAGCAGTTGCTTGACCTGACCGACCGCCACGCCGCGATTGAGCCAGGTGAGGATCGTCAGGATGCGTTGAACGTGTTCGGCACAGAACAGCCGATGCCCCTTGGGAGTGCGCTGAGGCACGATCAGCCCATAGCGCCGTTCCCAGGCGCGCAAGGTGACAGCGTTGACCCCGGTCTGCCGGGCCACTTCACGGATGGGCAGCCAGCCTGCGTCCAGGGCCTTTTTGAAGTCGGTGCCGAGGTCTTCGCTGGCGCTGGTGTCCGGTGGGGTTTTCATTAGATTGCGTTTCGCAGGCTGAGGTTTTCCGGGTGCGGTTGCAGGTAAACCTGTTGCGCAATGTATGGATCCGGGTGCTGGCGAAAGTAGTGTTTGAGCAACGTCAGCGGTACCACCAGCGGCACGATGCCGTGACGATACTGGCTGATCACATGCTGCACTTCCTGTTTGTCTTCAGTGCTGATGGCCTGTTTGAGATAGCCGCTGAGGTGTTGCAGGACGTTGGTGTGGGTGCGGCGCGTGGCGCATTTTTTCAAGGCCGCCATCAGCTCGCTGAAATAGCGCGGGCCGATGACTTCAGGGGCGGTCCGGCCCATGTTGCCGAGCAGGTTTCCCAGGGTTTTGTATTGCACCGGGTTGTGGGCCATTAACAGGTATTTGTAGCGCGAGTGAAAATCCGTGAGGCCGCGCCGGGTCAGGCCGGTTTGCAGCAACTGCTGCCAGGCGCTGTAGGCGAATACGCGGGTAAGGAAGTTTTCCCGCAGCACCGGATCGTTGAGCCGGCCTTCTTCCTCCACCGGCAAATCGGGATGCAGCGCGCAGAAGGTCCGGGCGTAAATGCCACGGCTACCGCCGTCCACCGGCGCGCCGTTGGCGTGGTAGACCTTGACCCGCTCCAGACCGCACGAAGGGGATTTCTGCATGAAGATATAGCCGCAGATGTCGCCCAGTTCCAAAGCCATTTTCCGAGCATATTCGGCCAGCGGCCGGGTGACGTTGTTTTCAGGGTTGACTGTGCCGACCGCCTGCGGATGTTCAGGGTTGCCGACCAGGCGGATCGGTTCGCGAGGGATACCCAGGCCGATGGCAACTTCCGGGCACACCGGGACGAAATCGAAATAATCGGAAAGGATGTGGCTGCACAGCCGTGACGTCTTGTGCCCGCCGTTGTAGCGCACCTCGGCCCCCATCAGGCAGGCGCTGATGGCGATTTTGGGTGGGGTCGTTGATTGTGCAGGCATCGGGGCACCTCGAATCCAGACCTGTACGGATTGTTAAATCTGTACAACATTCGTTCAGCATAGATTCAAAGGTGTACAAGTCAATTTTTTTGTATAGGTTTTTTCAGGGCTGCTGTCCGTGTCGACAGCAGCAATGTGCTCGAATCGAGGCGGTTCACTGCAGGTGTTCGTGCAGACGGCGGGCCGCTTCCTGGCCACTGAGCCAGGCGCCTTCGACACGGCCGGACAGGCACCAGTCACCGCATACATACAAGCCCAGATCCGCATCAGCCAGGGCACCCCACTCATGGCTGCTGGCCGGACGGGCGTAAAGCCAGCGGTGAGCGAGGCTGAAAGTCGGTGCAGGCATGGCGTCGTGCAGCAGTTCGGCAAAGGCACCATGCAATTGCTCGATCACCGCTTCCTTGGACAGATCGATATGTTGCCGGCTCCAGGCGCTGGTGGCGTGCAGCACCCACGTGTCGAGGGTGTTGTCGCGTCCCGGTTTGCTACGGTTGCGCGCCAGCCAGTCGAGGGGGCTGTCCTGCACGAAGCAGCCTTCGATCGGGGTATCCAATGGTGTGTCGAAAGCCAGGGCGACCGCCCAGGTCGGCTCCATTTTTACCCCGGCGGCGGCCCCGGCGAGTTTCGGCGCGGAGGGCAGCAGCGCGGTCGCCTGAGGGGCTGGCGTGGCAATCACCACATGACTGAACGGCCCGTGGGTGAAGCCTTCGGCGTCTTGCAGATGCCAGTGCTCTTCACCGCGATAGACCTCGGTGATCCGGCAGCTGAACTGCACTTCCAGGTCACCGAGCAGGGCACGGGTGATGGCGCTCATGCGCGGCGTGCCGACCCAGCGTGTCTGTTCGTCCGGCGAGGGGCTGAGCTGGCCGCCGTGGTAGGTATAGAGCTGCGGTGTCCACACGGCGACCCAACCGTTGGCTTGCCAGCGCTGGACTTCGGTGACGAAGCGACGGTCGCGGGCAGTGAAATATTGCGCGCCCATGTCCAGAGCGCCCGCATCGCTGCGCTTGCTTGACATGCGTCCGCCACTGCCGCGGCTTTTATCGAACAGATGAACGACATGCCCGGCCTCCGTAAGAGCCTGGGCGGCTGAGAGTCCGGCGATGCCGGTGCCGATGATTGCGATAGGTACAGTCATAGGGGCCTCGTTTGCCTTTCTGTACAGACTACGCCGTGGTTCAAACCTGTACAATATTGTTTTTTGGTATAACTTTTAGCGTTCTCGTTCTGAGAGCTTGGCCTATTGTTAAACACAGAACCTGCCCGATACCAAAGATCCCTGCATATAAAAATAGACTAGTGATCTGGGTAAAACGCCACGCGAGGAAGATGTCATGCACATATTGCTGACCGGCGGTACTGGTTTGATAGGACGTCAGCTCTGCCGACACTGGTTGAGTCAGGGACATCACCTCACGGTCTGGAGTCGCACGCCCGCTAAAGTCGCCAAAATCTGCGGCACTCAGGTACGGGGAATCGCACGGCTTGAGGATTTTGGGCCAGAACCGGTGGATGCAATTGTCAACCTTGCGGGGGCGCCGATCGCCGATCGGCTCTGGACCCACAAACGCAAAGCGCTGTTGTGGAGCAGCCGGATCACCCTGACCGAAACCCTGTTGGCCTGGCTCGAAAGTCGTGAGCAGAAACCGCAGGTGCTGATCTCCGGCTCAGCGATTGGTTGGTACGGCGACGGCGGCGAGCGGGAGTTGACCGAGCAATCGCCACCGGTCATCGATGATTTCGCCAGCCAGTTGTGCATCGCCTGGGAAGAAACCGCGCAACGTGCCGACGCCTTGGGCATCCGCGTGGTTCTCATCCGCACCGGGTTGGTGTTGTCCGCCGAGGGCGGCTTTTTGTCGCGGCTGTTGTTGCCGTTCAAACTGGGGCTGGGCGGGCCGATCGGCAGCGGTCGGCAGTGGATGTCGTGGATTCATATTGAAGATCAAATCGCCCTGATTGATTTTCTTCTGCATCGCAATGGGGCCAGCGGTCCCTATAATGCCTGCGCGCCCAAGCCGGTGCGCAATCGCGAATTCGCTAAAACGTTGGGTGACGTGTTGCATCGTCCCGCGTTCATGCCGATGCCGACTCTCGTCTTGAAGGTCGGACTGGGCGAGTTGTCATTGTTGTTGCTGGGGGGGCAGAAGGCGATGCCGGCTCGCTTGCTGGAAGCGGGTTTCACTTTCCGGTTCACTGATTTGCGCGCGGCATTGGACGATCTGTCCGGCCGCCTCTGAAATAGGACGTTGCATGACCGATCACGCATTGCTTCTGGTCAACCTGGGTTCACCTGCCTCCACCTCGGTGGCGGATGTGCGCAGTTACCTCAATCAATTTCTGATGGACCCGTATGTGATCGACCTGCCTTGGCCGGTGCGGCGTTTGCTGGTGTCGCTGATTCTGATCAAGCGCCCGGAACAATCGGCTCACGCTTACGCGTCGATCTGGTGGGAGGAGGGCTCGCCGCTGGTGGTGCTCAGCCGTCGCCTGCAACAGGCCATGACTCGGCAGTGGACTCACGGGCCTGTTGAGCTGGCGATGCGGTACGGCGAGCCGTCCATTGAGTCCGCGCTGCTGCGGCTGGCTGCCCAGGGGCATAAGAAAGTGACCCTGGCACCGCTCTATCCGCAATTCGCCGACAGCACTGTGACCACGGTGATCGAAGAAGCCAAGCGCGTGGTGCGCGATAAAAAGCTCGACGTGCAGTTCTCGGTTCTTCAGCCGTTTTACGATCAGCCGGAATACCTCGATGCGTTGGTGGCCAGTGTCAGGCCTTATCTGCAACAGGATTTCGATCATCTGCTGCTGAGCTTCCACGGTTTGCCGGAACGTCACCTGAAAAAGCTTAATCCGGGGCACAGCTTCGAGGGTGGCGGCGATTGCTGCGCCGGTGCGCCACCGGAAGTGGTCGCGACCTGTTACCGCGGTCAGTGCCTGCGCACGGCCGCAGAGTTTGCCAAACGTGTGGGCATACCGGACGGCAAGTGGTCCGTATCGTTTCAGTCGCGTCTGGGCCGGGCCAAGTGGATAGAACCCTACACTGAAGCTCGCCTCGACGAGTTGGCCAAAAGCGGCGTGAAGAAAGTCCTGGTGATGTGCCCGGCGTTCGTTGCCGATTGCATCGAGACGCTGGAGGAAATCGGTGATCGTGGGAAGGAGCAATTCCGCGAGGCGGGAGGGGAGGAGTTGGTGCTGGTGCCTTGCCTCAACGATGAGTCGCTGTGGGTCAAGGCGTTGAGTGCCATGTGCGAAAGGGCGCCATTGGTTTTATAGGAACGTACATTGAAGTGACGGCTGGCTGGTTGTGGCGAGGGAGCCTGCTCCCGCCGGGTCGCGAAGCGGCCCCAAAATCTTTGCAGTCAATGAAGATTTTGTGAGTGCTGCGCACTGGTGCGCCAGCCCGGTCAAGCGGGAGCAAGCTCCCTCGCCACAGGGGATTGAGTCGCCTGCTTACAACAGCGGCTCATCCGCCTTCTTGTGCTTCCAGCTGTCATTGCCCGGCAGCAACAGGTTCAGTGCAATCGCCACCACCGCGCACAGCGCGATGCCTTTGAGGCCGAAATCGTTCTGGCCGGTACCGGTGCCGACCAGCATGCCACCAATCCCGAACACCAGCGTCACCGAGACAATTACCAGGTTGCGTGCTTCGCCCAGGTCGATCTTGTGGCGGATCATGGTGTTCATGCCCACCGCGGCAATCGAACCGAACAACAGGCAGAGAATCCCGCCCATCACTGGCACCGGGATGCTTTGCAGCAGCGCGCCGAATTTGCCGATGAACGCCAGGCTGATTGCGAAGATCGCCGCCCAGGTCATGATTTTCGGGTTGTAGTTCTTGGTCAGCATCACCGCGCCAGTCACTTCGGCGTAAGTGGTATTGGGTGGGCCGCCGAACAGACCGGCCGCGGTGGTGGCGATGCCGTCACCGAGCAGGGTGCGGTGCAGGCCGGGCTTTTTCAGGTAGTCGCGACCGGTCACGCTACCCACGGCAATCACGCCACCGATGTGCTCGATGGCCGGGGCCAGGGCCACAGGAACGATGAACAGAATCGCCTGCCAGTTGAATTCCGGCGCGGTGAAATGTGGAATCGCGAACCACGGTGCCACGGCAATCTTCGCGGTATCGACCACGCCGAAATAAAACGCCATTGCAAAACCCACCAGCACACCGGAGATAATCGGCACCAGGCGGAAAATACCTCTGCCGAACACCGCGACGATCAGGGTGGTCAACAGCGCGGGCATCGAAATCATCATCGCCGTCTGGTAATGAATCAGCTCAGTACCGTCGCCCGCCTTGCCCATCGCCATGTTGGCGGCAATCGGCGCCATGGCCAGGCCGATGGAGATGATCACCGGGCCAATCACCACCGGAGGCAGCAAACGGTCGATAAACCCGGTGCCTTTGATCTTCACCGCAAGGCCGAGGAAGGTGTAGACGAACCCGGCCGCCATCACACCGCCCATGGTCGCCGCCAGGCCGAACTGGCCCTTGGCGAGAATGATCGGGGTGATGAAGGCGAAGCTCGACGCCAGGAATACCGGCACCTGACGCCCGGTGACGATCTGGAACAGGATCGTCCCTAAACCTGCGGTGAACAGCGCCACGTTCGGGTCGAGGCCGGTAATCAGCGGCATCAACACCAGGGCGCCGAAGGCCACGAACAGCATCTGCGCGCCGGACAATACCGTGCGCCAGAGCGGATCGTTGAACTCTTGCTGCATGGTCACGCGTCCTTCTGCTTGGTGCCGAAGATCTTGTCACCGGCATCGCCCAAGCCTGGGATGATGTAACCGTGTTCGTTCAGTTTCTGGTCAATGGAAGCGGTGTAGATGGTCACGTCCGGGTGAGCCTTCTCCACAGCGGCGATACCTTCGGGAGCGGCCACCAGGACCATCGCGCGGATGTCCTTGCAGCCGGCCTTCTTCAGCAAATCGATGGTGGCGACCATCGAGCCGCCAGTGGCGAGCATCGGGTCGATGATCATCGCCAGGCGCTCGTCGATTTCCGGCACCAGTTTTTCCAGGTAGGTGTGGGCTTCGAGGGTTTCCTCGTTACGGGCCACGCCCACGGCGCTGACTTTGGCGCCCGGGATCAGGCTCAGCACGCCTTCGAGCATGCCGATACCGGCACGCAGGATCGGCACCACGGTAATTTTCTTGCCGGCGATTTTCTCCACCGACACCGTGCCGCACCAGCCTTCGATGTCGTAGCTTTCCAGCGGCAGGTCTTTGGTGGCTTCATAGGTCAGCAGGGCGCCGACTTCTTGAGCGAGCTCACGGAAATTCTTCGTGCTGATGTCGGCGCGGCGCATAAGGCCAAGTTTATGACGGATCAGCGGATGGCGGATCTCACGGATGGGCATGGGGAAAGGCTCCGGCGGCGGGCAAAAAAACCGGCCTAGATTAATCTATCCGAGGGTGTTGTCCTATAGACATACAGTACGTTAGTCCACAAACGCTTGATCTGGCCGTGCGGGATGCGTACCTTTGCCCGCTTTTCCGAATCCGTCCCTCCCCCTCAAACCCCTTGGAGAGCGCCATGTCCGCTGATCTCGAGCATATCCGTCAAATCATGCGAGAGGCTGACTGCCTGTACACCGAAGCTGAAGTCGAGGCGGCCATCGCCCGCGTCGGTGCACATATCAACGAACAACTGGCTGAAAGCAATCCGGTGGTGTTCTGTGTGATGAACGGCGGCCTGATTTTCGCCGGCAAGCTGCTCACCCATCTGCAATTCCCGCTGGAAGCGTCCTACCTGCACGCTACCCGCTATCGCAACGAAACCAGCGGCGGCGAGCTGTTCTGGAAAGCCAAGCCGGAAGTTTCGTTCATCGACCGTGACGTGCTGATCATCGACGACATCCTCGATGAAGGTCACACCCTGGGCGCGATCATCGATTTCTGCAAACATGCCGGCGCCCGCAAAGTGCACACCGCCGTGCTGATCGACAAGGACCACGACCGCAAGGCTCGCCCGGACCTGAAAGCCGATTTCGTCGGCCTGCCGTGCATTGACCGTTACATCTTCGGTTATGGCATGGACTACAAAGGCTACTGGCGTAACGCGAACGGAATTTTTGCCGTTAAAGGCCTGTAAGCAGGTTGACTGTCTGGGGGTGGTTTCAG
Source organism: Pseudomonas sp. GW821-FHT03E01 (assembly GCF_059420765.1). NCBI lineage: Bacteria > Pseudomonadati > Pseudomonadota > Gammaproteobacteria > Pseudomonadales > Pseudomonadaceae > Pseudomonas > Pseudomonas sp. GW821-FHT03E01. The sequence continues at coordinate 226,693 of NZ_JBWKUI010000012.1, forward strand.
CCGCCAGACACGTTGATGCTTGAAGGCAGATCTCCCATCCGAATGCGTGCGCAGTTCGCTTGAACCGCGCGCTCAGTCCTGCCCGACGAGCCAGCGTTCGCTTTTGCGTCGAGCCTGTTCCAGGTTGTTCACGTAAGCCAATTGACGCTGTTCCCGATGGATGCCCGCGCGCCTGAGTTTCAGGCGCACGCGCGCAGCCGTCCCGACCAGAATCAGGCCGATGCCGTCGGTGCGATAATCCCTGAGGATATTGTCGAAGGCTGCCAACGCCGTCATGTCCAGCATGGACACGGCACTCATCTCGACAATCACCACTTTGACCTCCGGGCTGAATTTGCGCAGCACGCCCAGGGCCTTTTCCGCCGCACCGAAAAATAACGGTCCGCGTATCGCATAGCAACGAACACGCTCCGGCAAATCCTGTAAGGCTTGATGGAACTCTCGAGGCAGTTCGGCGGTGTCCGTGAGGTCGCTCATGCGCTTGACGAACAACCCGGCGGCCAGCAACAGCCCAACGGCAACGGCCAGCACCATGTCGAACAGCACTGTCAGGCTCAGGCAGGTCAGCAAGACCAATACATCGCTGCGTGGTGCAATGCGCAAGGTGTGCACGACATGCCGGGCCTCGCTCATGTTCCACGCCACCATCACGAGCAGCGCCGCCAGCGCGGCCATCGGCAAGTAGCTGAACAGCGGGGCGAGGACGAGTATCGCCAGCAGCACCACCGCGCTGTGGATAATTGCCGCCAATGGCGAAAACGCCCCGCTGCGCACGTTGGTGGCGCTGCGGGCGATCGCCGCGGTGGCGGTAATGCCGCCGAACAACGGTGCGACCAGGTTACCAATGCCTTGACCCAGGAGTTCGGCGTTGGGGTCATGTTTGCTGCCCGTCATGCCATCGGCCACCACCGCACACAACAACGATTCGATGGCGCCGAGCATGGCAATGGCGAACGCTGGTGCCATTAATTGGCGGATCAGGTCGTAAGACAGATGCAGCGGCTGACCATTGGGTCCTGGCAGATTCCACGGCCAGTCGAAGCTCGGCAGAAACGGTGGAATGCCGGGGTGGCTGACGCCATCGACGATATAGCTGAAGCGCTCGCCCAGCGTCGCAATCGGTAACCCGCCGCTTTCCAGCGCCAGCCCCAACATTGCGCCGACGGCCAGCGCCACCAGATGCCCCGGAACCCTCGGCACAAACCGCGGCCAGACGATCAGAACCGCCAGGCACATGACACCGATGATTCCGTCCCCCAGGCGGGCGCTGGGCAATGCCTGGAGCAGCGCACCTAATTGCTCGATGTAATGTTCGGCATGCCCGGTGGTACTCAGGCCCAGCAAATCCTTTAGTTGGAGTGTGGCGATGACTATGCCGATCCCGGCGGTAAAGCCCAGGGTCACCGGATAAGGAATGTACTGAATCAGCCGCCCGGCCCGAATCAGCCCCAAGGCAATCAGGATGGCCCCGGCAAGCATGGTGCAAAGCAGCAGGCCACCCAGGCCATATTGTTGGGTGATCGGCAGCAGTATCACCACGAACGCGGCTGTCGGCCCGCTGACATTGAAGCGCGAGCCTCCCGTCAGGGCGATCAGGGGGGCCGCGATCAGCACCGTATATAAACCTTGCTGGGGCGCTACTCCCACCGCAATCGCCAGGGCCATGGCCAGGGGAATGGCGATAATCCCTACTGTCACCCCGGCGCTGATGTCGCCGCGCAAGCGTCTGAGGCTATAACCTGCACGCAGAGTTTGACGCCAGGCGGCGAATAACGGGGGGATGGAGAATGGCATAGGGACTCCACAGTAGACGGCACGCCGTCGAAATAGGGCTGAAGGCTCTTTCAGTATGCCCAGCCTTGTCTTCGAGAGTATTGATCTGGATCGGTTATTCGCCCGATTGATCATCATGCTAGAGTGCTCGGCCTCGTCCCAGGAGCCTGTCATGAGTCTTTTGATCCGCAGCTGCGCCGCCCTGATGTTGGTATTCAGCCTACCCCTGGCCGCCGCTCCGGCACCGATGCATGTGCAGTTTTTGCCCCCGGACGACTTGACTCTGCGTGAAGCGGAACCCGAGCAGCAACAACTGTTGCAGGTCACCGAGTATTCGGTGGTCCTCGGCAGCCAGCGTCAGTCCAACCAACAACCGATCCCGGTCACCTCACCCTTGCTGATCCGCCTCAAGGGCAAACCCTTGAACAAGGGTGCGACCATCAGCCAGGTGCTGGTCAACTTCGATGGCGAAAGCAAAAGCCTGAAAAAGCCGATCTACGACAACAAAAGCAAAACGCTAACGCTCTATTACCCGTTGGCCCAGTACCGGGTGGTGATCGACTTGCTGCGCAACGACACGGTGTATTGCCAGTTTCTGAGTTACGCCAACGGCCATATCTGGGCCGATCTGCACACCGGCAGCGTTCGTCCGCGTTGAGCCCGGCATCAAGGCAGGGGTAAACTGCCCGCCCTGTGAAATGTCTGCGAGCTGGAGTCGGCAATGCGTAAAGATAAGAAGCAAGTGATTGGTGACGAGATCGGCGATGCGCAGATCAAACTGTTCCTCGATTTTGAGCCGGTCGACGCCACTTCACCGTCGCTGCACAAACTGATCAAGGCCTACCGCGGTCTGCGCATCGATGACTTCGAGCGTTTTCTGACGTTCTTTGTCGAAGCCGGCTACGATCTGGACGGCAAGGATGAGCACGGCAATGACTTCGTGGCCCTGATTCAGGATCAACGTAACGCGGCCGAGTACATCGAGTTGATCGACAAGGCTCGCGGTTAACGTCAGGCACACTGGAATTTTGTGGCGAGGGAGCTTGCTCCCGTTGGGCTGCGAAGCGGCCCCAAAATGCTGCGAATGGCGGAGATTTTGTGAGCGCTGCGCACTGGTGCGCCAGCCCGGTCAAGCGGGAGCAAGCACCCTCGCCACAAGATTGTTTCACCGCACACAAAAAAACGCCCCGCCCTCAATGAGGACGGGGCGTTTTTTATGCGGCTGAATCAAGCGTAGCTTTGGGTTTCGCTGCTTGCTTCAACCAGTTCCAGTGCGACGTTGTTCTGCGCATTGATCTTGCGATACAGCGCAGCGTCGGTTTCCAGGACTTTCTCCCGAGCCGGGAAGATTTCCGCCAGTTTGGCAGCCCACTCGCCCTTGGCCTTGTTCGGGAAGCATTTCTCGATCAATTCCAGCATGATCGACACGGTCACCGAGGCGCCTGGCGAGGCGCCGAGCAGAGCGGCAAGGGAACCGTCCTTGGCCGCGACCAGTTCGGTACCGAACTGCAGAACGCCGCCTTTCTTCGGGTCTTTCTTGATGATCTGCACCCGTTGGCCGGCCACTTCCAGGCGCCAGTCTTCGGCTTTCGCTTCAGGGTAGAAGCGACGCAGGGATTCCAGGCGCTGCTCCATCGACTGCATCACTTCGCTGACCAGATACTTGGTCAGGTCCATGTTGTTTTTGGCCACGGCCAGCATTGGACCGATGTTGCCGGCGCGAACCGACATCGGCAGGTCCATGAACGAACCGTGCTTGAGGAACTTGGTGGTGAAGCCGGCATAAGGTCCGAACAGCAGGGACTTTTTGCCATCGACCACACGGGTGTCCAGGTGCGGCACGGACATTGGTGGCGAACCGACCGCGGCCTGGCTGTAGACCTTGGCCTGATGGTGCTTGACCACTTCCGGGTTGTCGCAACGCAGCCACTGGCCGCTGATCGGGAAGCCGCCGAAGCCTTTGCTTTCTTCGATGCCCGACGCTTGCAGCAGCGGCAGTGCCGCGCCGCCAGCGCCGAGGAAGACGAATTTGGCGTCGACTTCGCGGGTATTGCCGCTGTTGACGTCCTTGATGCTGACGGTCCAGCCGCCGTTGTTACGCTTCAGGCCGGTGACGCGCTTGCAGTACTTGACCTGGGCATCGGGCGCGCTGGTCAGGTGCTTGAGCAGCTGGTTGGTCAGGGCGCCGAAGTTGACGTCGGTGCCGTTCATCACGCGGGTGGCGGCGAGGACTTCGTCAGCCGGACGGCCCGGCATCATCAGCGGCATCCACTCGGCCATCTTGGCTTTGTCTTCGGTGTATTCCATGTCCGAGAAGGCATGGTGCTTGCTCAGGGTCTTGAAGCGTTCCTTGAGGAAGGACACGCCATTCTCACCCTGCACGAAGCTCAGGTGCGGCACCGGGCTGATGAACGATTTGCACGAACCGAAGGTGCCTTTCTTGGTCAGGTAGGACCAGAACTGCTTCGACACCTCGAACTGGGTGTTGATGTGCACGGCTTTCTTGATGTCGACGGTGCCGTCAGCGGCCTGCGGCGTGTAGTTCAGCTCACACAGCCCGGCGTGACCGGTACCGGCGTTGTTCCACGGATTGGAACTCTCCGCGGCACCGGAATCCATCAGCTCGACGACTTCCAGCTTGATCGCGGGGTCGAGCTCTTTAAGCAGTACAGCGAGGGTGGCACTCATGATGCCGGCCCCAACCAGTACTACGTCGACTGCTTCGTTATGCGCCATTTAACGCGTCTCCAAAATCTGCAGCACCAAATTGTCGGCATAGCTGCCAGGCGTTCCGGGGCGTGTCAGTGATGCCCCAGGTACCCATGGCCAGGATCGCCATGTCCGAATCTTCGCAATTTTTCGCAACTTCGACGGATGCATGCGGCCTGGCTTCAAGAGTCACATGAACTCATTTCGGCACGCGGCTGGCAATTCGACTTATGGTCGAGACATCCGTTTGTGCAACCAAATCCGTAGCGGACAGGCTTCAGGCTCCGGTGTTCGAGGAGTACTCGGTCCTGTGTCGTTGGGCTGTTGTAGACGCTAATGGTGCATTTTCAGACGCAAAACTATTCATTTGCTCGCCACACTCTTGTGAAGTTGTGAAAACCCGTTTTTTTCACGCTCTTTTGAAGACGTGAACCTCAAAAAAGGGCTGTCCCAGCCTGGCACCGTGCCCGGATGGATTGCCGCCATGGGGTGCATGGGCAGCAAAAACGGGCAAACAGCTCAGTGACCGAGCGTAATGACAGCTCTGCAGATTCGCGAAAAGTGGGGGTTTTGCTTGAGAAACAGCAAGCGCGCCAGCTTCACTCGATCTGTGTGGGCGGCTCTCTGTGGGCGGTGCGGGGTGTCAATACCGAGGCATTTAACGATGCTGCGAGGCCCGATCAGGAGACGTCCTTATAATCGGGGGGAGATTGTATCTAAGAAACGCAGGGAAATGGTCGTGTTTAATGACTTTTATTAGGCGTCGGGTCAGGTGGTCAGCAGTTGCTGCGCGCGTGCACGTGGCTGGTGCTGGCTGACACGGGCACTGGCGGGCAGAGGCTGGTGCAGCCAGTTGAGGCGAATTTCTTCGATTTCGACCCAACCATCGCCCATGGGCTGGAGGCTGCACTGCTTGAAGGCCTGGCAGTGGCCATTGTGGTCGAGCAGGGCGAAACTGCGGTGCAGCGGGCGTGGCGCGAACAGGGAGACGAGAAAACGCATGGCAACGTACCTTTTGGGGGTGACTGCCATAAAGGTTGCCAGCGGGCGGTGACAAAGGTGTGACAGGAACCGCGCTGCGCCGGGTTTGTCAGAGATTTCAGTAATCGTTGCGCGAAGCTAGTTCGCCGCAGTGGCGCACCGCTATACTGCGGGCATCGTTAGTTGCCTGATTCTGGAGAGAAGAGCATGTTGCAACGCCTGTTGTTCGGTTTGATCACTGTGACCAGTTTGACCCTCGTCGGCTGCGCCCACAGCCCGCAACAACTGAGCCCGGAACCCAAGCTGACGGCTCAGCTGGCGCCGGTCGGCCATGGTCAGCCGGTGGTGGTGCGTGTGGTGGACGGTCGTCCATCGCCAACCCTGGGGACCCGTGGCGGTTTGTACCCGGAGACCAGTGCGATCACGGTGCAGGGCGCGCAGATTCTGCCGAAGCTGCAGGCTCAGGCTGAGGCGGCCGTGCGGTTGCTGGGCTTCACGCCGACGGCCAATGCGCTGAATGCGCCGCAATTGACGGTGACCCTGGCCGAGCTGAAGTATCAGTCGCCCAAAGAAGGTTTGTATGTGACTGAAGCTACAATTGGCGCGACGTTCCGTTCCGATGTGCAGAATGCCAACCGTCGTTACAGCGGTCGCTACGGCGCGTCGCTGGATCAGCGTTTTGGCATGGCGCCGAATCAGGAAACCAATACCAAGCTGGTCAGTGATGTGCTGAGTGATGCGTTGACCCGCTTGTTCAAGGACCCGACGATTGGTCAGGTGCTTGGCGAGTAACGGTTTGCAGTTTGTTTAAAGAACCCGGTGCCAGCGATGGCGCCGGGTTTTTTTGTGCCTGCCGCTCCAGCAAGGGAAATCAAGCCGCTTGCGAATAGAAGTCCAGAACACTCACCCCGGTCAGCAAATCCGTCTCCGGCAAATCCGCATGTTGATGCCCGCCCAACGCGCAATACACCAGCCAATGCCGGTCCTGTACATTGAAGGCGAGGCTGCCGACTAAGGTTTGTTGTTCGTCGCTTTGGGCAATGAGGTAAAGACGATCCTGGTTTTCGGCGTGGAGCATGACGCGGTCCGTGTCGGTTTCGAAGGGCGACAGACTGGCGGATTCAGATGACGGCGCCGTGACACAGGACAATAATCGGCTAAATGGTTTCGTTATTTGTCGGAAAGGGGGGGCAGGCCGGAGCGCTTTCGGTAGAATCCGCGCCGTGGTCGTCGGTCCCGGCGTCTGTTACACCGGTTTGCCTGAGGTTTGTGATGTCGCTGCAATTGATTTCGCTCTTTACCGCTCATCCCGCCAAACTGATCAACCTGCTGGCCTTGCTGTTCGCCTGCCCGGGCGGCTGGTTGCTGCACGCCACCCGTCGTCGTGAACAGCGCGCGATGGCCAGTATCGAAGCCCAGCGCCAGAGCAGGCCCAGCGAAGAGCCAACCCTCGATTGGGCGACCTTGCGCATGAACCGGTTTTTCTATCGCTTCGGTTTTGCCTGCCTTGGGATGGCGTTGCTGGTGTCGTGGGTCAGTACTCGCGTCTGAAGTTCTGACACAGTTACAGTGTCTGACTGACCTACTGCACCAAGACAAACAAAAACGGCGCCCGAAGGCGCCGTTGTCGTATCCAGCCATTACCCTACAACGGTAGCCCGGCCTTGACCCGATACTGATTACGCACCGGCATCGCATATTGCAGCACCAGGAACGGACGATGTTCCTCGGGGCAAGCTTCCAGTCGACGCTGCCATTCTTCCTGAGCCTTGGCCAGTTCATCTGCCGCAAACAGCTCGGCCGCTTTCGGCACCTGCAATTGCGGGTCGGCGTCTTTCCACTGCGCATACGCCAGGTAATGCACCGGGAATAACCGGTAACCGCCCAGAATCTGCTTGTCCATTTCGATCGCCAATTGCTTGGTGTCTTCGAACAGTTCGGTGATCGGCGCGGCGAAGTTCACGTGGACCCGGCCTTTGTAACCGGTGATGCCCTTGGCGATGCTCGCGTCATCCTCGCCCGGTGCCTTGGTGTAGGTGCCGGTGGTGGCGCGGATGTACAGCTCGCGGGCCTTGGCCTGGTCGCAGGGGTCGTATTCGTAGCTTATCGACACCGGGGTGAGGTTCAGCGAACGGATGACTTCGCCGAACGGCTCGTCCTTGCGGCTCATGTGGAACATCTTGAGGATCGCCGACTCGGTGCGGTCGTCGCCGTCCTTGGCCCGGCCTTCAGCCTGAGCGATCCAGATCGAGGCGCAATCGTTGCGGATCGAGTGGTTGATGTAGGCCGACAGCAATTGATACGCCGCCATTTTCTCGCGACGACCGGTGATCGAACGGTGCACGATGAAGCTCTTGTTCAGGCGCATCAGGTCGCTGACAAAAGGCTTCTGCAGCAGGTTATCGCCAATGGCGATGCGTGGGGTCGGCAGGCCGGCGTGGTACACGGCGTAGTTGACGAAGGCAGGGTCCATCACGATGTCGCGGTGGTTGGCGATGAACAGGTAGGCACTGCCGGACTTGAATTGCTCCACGCCGGTGTAGGTCACCCCGTCCGTGGCGCGCTCGATGGTGTGGTCGACGTAAAACTCGACTTTGTCCTGCAACGTGGCCACTGACGTGACGTCGGCGAACTCACGGCGCAGCCGATGCGCTATAAGAGGTTTGAGCATCCAGCCGAAGGCACCGGCAAAACGCGGGAAGCGGAAGTGGGTGAGGATATCTAGAAACGCCTTGTCGCCGAGCAGCCGTGCCAGCACCGCTGGGACTTCGCTGTCGTCGTAAGGTCGGATGGCATCGAATTCGCCCATCATGCTCTCTTGTTAGAAACGGCTAGGGTAAGTAAAGGTATTGATCGAAAACCAACGGGGCACGGTCTGAAAGGTAGTCAGACAAAAATAGCCCTGCAAATAGACCGGCGATTATACGCACAAGTCACCTGGGAGACCGCGATGCTGGAAACTGCGCAGTATGAATGTCCGTATTGCGGTGAAGAAGTCGAGGCTGTTCTGGATTTGTCTGGCGGTGATCAGACCTATATCGAGGATTGTCCGGTGTGTTGTCGTCCCATTACCTTTGTCTTGCAGGTTCACGGCGAGGAGTGGCACCTCGACGTCTACAGCGAAAACGAATGAAGGGGTTCACCCATGCAGCGTATCTACGAGCCGGAAAACCTGATGGAAGGCGAATTGCTGCTAAGCATGCTGGCCAGTGAAGGCATCGAGGCGCATCTGGTGGGCCGGGATTTGATCGGCGGTACGGGGGAATTGCCGATATTCGGCCTGCTGGGTGTATCGGTCGATAACGACCAGGCGCAATACGCGCGGGAACTGATCGCCGCGTACAATGCCGCGCTGCCGCTGTCCGGCGATGAACCGGACAGCTTTCCCGGCACGCTGGTCTGTTAGTCTGACGTTCGTTTGATCAAGAGTCGTATTGCCCCATGTGTGGACGTTATGCCCTGTTTCGCTGGAACCCCGCCTTCGCAGCCCTGCCCGGATTTCCCGCCGATCAGCAGGCCCAGTGGAATATTTCTCCCAACGATTCGGTGTTGATGCTGCGTGCCGGTGCAGACGGGCAGCGTGAGTTGGCCCGCGCCCGCTGGGGCCTGACGCCGCCGTGGCTGACCGACCTGTCCCGCACGCCGGCCCATGCCCGTGCCGAAACCGTTGCCGAACAACCGATGTTTCGCGAAGCCTTGCGCCTGCGCCGTTGTCTGCTGCCGGCCAATGGTTTTTACGAGTGGCGCGGCACTACGCGCAAACGCCCATACTGGCTGACGCCGGGGGAGGGCTCGACGCTGTACTTCGCGGCGATCTGGGAGGCATATCCGGTGCAGGAGCAGGTATGGCTGAGTACGGCGGTAATCACCCAACCTGCTTCGAGTCAGCGTCGGCCGTTGATTCTCGATGCGGCGGGGCAGGAAGCCTGGCTCAATCCTGAAACCCCGCTACATGCCTTGCAGGCGCTGCTGGCCAGCGAGCCCGCGGCGCTGCGCGAGCGGGTGCTGGCGAACATGGTGAATGATCCGAAGCTCAATGGGCCGGAGTGTTTGACCCCGGGCTGAGCGCGTAATGATCGTTCCCACGCTCCGCGTGGGAATGCAGCCATGGACGCTCCGCGTCATTGAACCCTAAACCTTGAACTGATTGATCAACCGGCGCTGCTGTTCCGCCAACTTGGTCAAATCCGCACTCGCTGCGCTCGATTCATCCGCACCACCAGCCACTTCATTGGCTACTTGCCCGATGTTGATCACGTTGCGGTTGATGTCGTCGGCCACCGCGCTCTGTTCCTCGGCGGCGCTGGCGATCTGGGTGTTCATGTCGTTGATCACCGACACCGCTTGCGTAATGGTTTCCAGCGCTTGGGCCGCTTTCGCCGCGTGCTGCACGCTTTCGTCGGTGCGGTTCTGACTGTCTTCCATGACCCGCACCACATCGCGGGTGCCTTGTTGCAGTTGCTGGATCATGGTCTGGATTTCTTCCGTGGCCTTCTGGGTTTTCTGCGCCAGGTTGCGTACTTCATCGGCCACCACCGCAAAACCCCGACCCTGTTCACCGGCCCGCGCGGCTTCGATGGCCGCGTTCAAGGCGAGCAGGTTGGTCTGCTCGGCGATGCCGCGAATGGCCGTCAGGATCGCGTTGATGTTTTCGCTGTCCTTGGCCAGGGTCTGCACCACGCCGACGGCTTTGCCGATTTCGATGGCCAAAACACCAATCGAATTCGACGTATCCCGGACGATTTGCATGCCTTGTGCCGCCGCCTGATCTGCATGACTGGCAGCTTGCGCGGCCTGGGTGGCGTTGCGCGCCACGTCCTGGGCGGTGGCGGTCATTTCGTGTACGGCGGTGGCGACCTGATCGATCTCGGCCATTTGTTTGTGCACACCGATGTTGGTGCGAATGGCGATGTCCGCGGTGTGTTCCGACGAGTCGCTGACGCTCTGCACCGAAGTCACCACTTGAGTGATCATCGCCTGCAACTTGGCCAGGAAGGTGTTGAAGCCCTTCGCGATCGAGCCCAGTTCGTCGCTGCGGTCGCTGGTCAGGCGGCGGGTCAGGTCGCCTTCGCCCTGGGCGATGTCATCGAGCATGGTCACCATCTGCTTCAGTGGCCGGGCAATGCCGTGGCCCACCAGCCAGATCACCAACAAACCAATGCCGGCGATCAGCAGGCCGACCATGGCCATGCCAAAGGTGTCGGACTTGCGCTGTGCGTCCAGGTCACTCTGAAGTTTTTGCAGGTCGGCCATCACTGCGTTCAGCGGCAGTTGCAGCATCAAGGTCCAGCGGGCGTCGGTCTGGCCGATGCCGAAGGGCAGGTACAACTCGATCCGGCCTTGGGCCTTGTCGACGGTGTAAGTCACTTCGCCACGCTTGAGATTGGCCATATTGGCAATCTGCTTGCTGTCGAGGATGTCGCTGACCTTTTCGCCGAATTTGCTCGGGTCTTTGGTGTAAGCGACGATCCGGCCGTTACCGCCGATCAAGGCCATTTCTCCGGCGCCGCTGTACAGTTTCTGATTCGCCCCCAGGAGCATTTCCTGGATGAAGTTCACCGACAGGTCGGCGCCGACGATGCCCTGGAACGCGCCGTTGAGCATGATCGGTTCAATGAAGGAGGCGAGCATGACGATCTTGTCGCCAACCTTGTAGGGCGCCGGATCGATCACGCAGGATTTTTTGGTTTCCTTGGAGCACAGGTAGTACTCGCTGGCGCGCACACCGGTGGACAAGGTTTTCTGGTCGTCGACGTCCACCAGTTTGTCCAGGCCCAGGCTGCCGTCTTCGTTACGGAACCACCATGGCAGGAAGCGCCCGTTACTGGCGTCGATGCCGACTACTTTGGTGTCGACGTAGGCCGCATCGTTGTGGTCGAGGGCGTTTTTTTCCCACCCAATGTAGGTGCCGAGAATTTTCGGGTTCCGGGCGACGTTTTCCTTGATCAGGCTGATCAGTTGCTCGCGGCTAAGGCTCAGTTGCGGCTGGCCGTCGGCGCCCGGTGTGCCGATCAATGCGTTGACCCGCACCAGACCGCCGGCAATCAGCAGCGGTGCTTCGAGTTCGCGCTGGATCTGGCTGACCTGGGTTTGTGCCAGCGACGTCAGGCGCTGTTCGATGACTTGCTCAAACTGCGCCTGAGTCCGTTGCTGGACCATGTCTTGGGTCCGGGCGCCGGAAAACAGCGCGTACAGCACCAGGGCTGCGACAACGCTGAGCACAATGGCGCCGGCCAGGGCGGCAACGGAAAACTGGATCGACTTGAATTTCATGGGTGCTCCGCACGCAAGAGGACGTCTGCAGAGCTGTATCGGCACTGGGGCGGTGGGGCATGAGCCAGGTGTAACGAATTGGCTGTTTTAGAGTGCTGGATGTCGTAAATGAATCATTGCTGGCCGTGATCAGCCGCGGTGGACGCTGTTGTGTGAATTTTTTCCTACGGTAATCGGGGCTTTGTCTGAAATGTACGTGCTACACGTCCGTTGTATCTGGCGCCGATACAAATCCCCACCTAGGATACGCGGCATGTTTCCAGGGAGCTTCTTGATGAGTAAGACATTGGTTTTGTGTGCACTGAGTGCAAGTCTGCTGCTTGCCGGTTGTCAGTCGGTCAACACCACCAGCGGTGGCGCCGTGGGCGTTGAGCGCACGCAATACATGTTCAGTATGTTGTCGACCTCTGAGGTCAACCAGATGTACGCCCAGTCTTATCAACAGACCATCGGGGAGGCGAGCACCAAAGGCGTGCTGGATAAATCCAGTAACAATGCGAAGCGCGTCCAGGCCATCTCCAATCGCCTGATTGCCCAGGCACCGGTGTTTCGTCCGGATTCGGCCCAGTGGCAATGGGAAGTGAACCTGATCAAGAGCGATGAGCTGAATGCCTCCTGCGGGCCTGGCGGCAAGATCATTTTCTACAGCGGGCTGATCGACACCCTGCAACTCACTGACGACGAAATAGCCGCCATCATTGGCCATGAAATCGCTCACGCCTTGCGCGAGCACAGTCGTGAAGCGATGTCCAGGGCTTATGGTCTCGAAATGGCCAAGCAGGGCGCCGGTGCGTTGCTCGGTCTGGGGCAGGACAGCCTGGCCCTGGCGGACACCGTGGCCAAATACGGCATGACCTTGCCCAACAGTCGCGAGAACGAAAACGAAGCCGACTTGATCGGCCTCGAACTGGCCGCCCGCGCTGGATACAACCCGAACTCTGCGATCACCCTGTGGAACAAAATGAGCAAAGCCTCGGAAGGCGCACCGCCAGAGTTCTTGAGCACTCACCCGGCGTCGGCCAGTCGGATTGCGTCGTTGCAGGCGGCGATTCCGAAAGTCATGCCGTTGTACGAGAAAGCCAGGAAATCCTGATCATCAAGTGCTGAGGCTTGTGGCGAGGAGGCTTGTCGGAGCGCCCCCTCGCCACAATCTGTTACTCACCAGATCCAGGGTCAAACCCAGCCACTGCTCTGCATCGCCTTGTACACCGCGACAATCGCCAGGATGAAGAACGCCGACGCCGCCAGGCGACGGATCAAAGTCAGAGGCAGTTTTTCCGCTGCAAAATTACCCGCCAGTACCACCGGCACGTTGGCAATCAACATCCCGGCGGTGGTGCCGAGGATCACCAGCCACAGATCCGGGTATTGCGCGGCGAGCATCACGGTCGCAACCTGAGTCTTGTCGCCCATCTCCGCGAGGAAGAACGCAATCAGCGTGGTCAGGAACGGTCCGAACTTGCGGGCGGTGCTGGCTTCGTCTTCGTCCATCTTGTCCGGCACCAGTGTCCACAGCGCCGTGGCGGCGAAGCTGGCGGCGAGGATCCAGTGAAGCGTCGCATTCGAGAAGAAACTGCCGAACCAGGCGCCTACCGCACCGGCCGCCGCGTGGTTGGCCAGGGTCGCGGCGACGATGCCGGCGATGATCGGCCAGGGTTTGCGAAAGCGGGCAGCGAGAATGAGTGCGAGCAGTTGCGTCTTGTCGCCGATTTCGGCCAAGGCAACGATTGCGGTGGGAACGAGTAGAGAGTCCAGCATCATCAGGGTTTTCCTAAGGGGCGGGTCGACACGGCTATGACACGTACAGCCTTCCCGCCCCGGGTAAGGTGTTCGTGTCATAGGTCTTGTCAAACCCTGCGATCCGTCTGATGCGGACGCGTGGGTCGCATACGCCATGGTCTGAGGACCAAGTATGTTGACGTATGCCGGACGAGCATGGCGCTCGTGGGAGACTACTCCCCTAGGACGGAGCGGATTCTGCCTAGGCAAATCCGAATGGGCAAGCCTTCTTTTACAAAAGCGTTTTCAGCCACGCTTGGCCCGGTAGATTCTAAAACCCTGTCCTTCAGCCTTGATCGCACACGCGCCCAAGTGCTCTTCGATCAGCGGCTGATACTTCAGGAAACTGTTGGCAACCAACCGCAGTTCGCCGCCATTTTTCAGATGTTTAGCTGCTTTTCGCAGCAAGTTCTCTGTGGCGAAGTAGTCGGTGTGTACGCCGACATGGAACGGTGGATTACTCAGAATCGCGCTCAAGCCCATGGGCGCTGCGTCGATGCCGTCACCGGTCAGCACTTCCGCTTCCAGACCGTTGGCGGCCAGGGTCAGGCGACTGCTGGCGGCGGCAAATGCGTCGACATCGAGCAAGGTGACCTGGTTGTGCGGGTAACGCCGCTTGACCGCTGCCCCCAGCACGCCTGCACCGCAACCGAAGTCCAGCAGGTGGCCGCTGGGCAGTTTGTCCAGATGTTCCAGCAGCAGGGCGCTGCCGCGATCCAGTCGACCGTGGCTGAACACGCCCGGCAGGCTGATGACTTTCAACGGCCCTTCGGCCAATGGCAGTTCATAGGTCTGGGCCAGGCTTTCCAGCGATTTGGCTTCTGGAGCATTGGCCACGGTGACCTGCCAGAGCTGGCAATGCCGTGCGCTGTCGAGCTTGCGTGGTTTTCCGAAGGGGTTCAACTGCTTGGCCGCGCCTTCGATGCCGCTGCGTTTTTCGCCGACCAGATACAACTCACGACCGGCCAGACGAGAGGCGAGGGCGTTGAGGATATAGTCGGTCAGGTCCTTGGACTTGGGCAGAAACACCACAGCGCTGTCGAATTCGCGCTCGGGCGCATTCACGCCAAAATGGCTGCGCCCGGCGAAACGGGCGTCCAGTGCTGCTTGATCGCCGGCGTGCCAGCACCAGCCGTGGGCATCGGGCAGGCGACCCAGTAAGTCGTCGGCGGGTAAACCGGCCAGCAGCACCGAACCCTGGAACAACTCGGCCTGACGAAGCAGTACTTCACTGCGCGGATCCATACTCTGCTCCTTGAAAAAAAGTGCCGCAGTTTATCAACTGACGACCCGCAGCGCTTTACCGCTGAAGTAAGCCTGAGCGTTTTCCGTCAACTGGCCAACGATTCGCTGCCGCGCCTCGCGGCTACCCCAGGCGTTGTGCGGAGTGACAATCAGCCGTGGAATGTCCTGGGCCAGCAGCGGATTGCCCGCAGTCGGTGGTTCGACACTCAACACGTCGGTGGCCGCGCCGCCCAAGTGGCCGTTGCGCAGGGCGTCGGCCAATGCTTGTTCGTCGATCAAGCCGCCTCGCGCGGTGTTGACCACGAAAGCACCGGGCTTCATCGAGGCCAGTTCACGGGCACCGATGAAGTGTCGGGTGTGTTCGTTGAGCGGGCAATGCAGGGTCAGGGCGTCGATTTGCGGCAGCAGTTCGTCCAGCGGCAAGCGGTCCGGGCGGGCAGGGCGGCCCGGAATCTGCCCCAACAAGACGCGCATGCCGAACGCTTCGGCCAGCCGCGCGACGGCACCGCCCAGTTCACCGTGGCCGAGCAAACCGAGGGTTTTGCCTTCGAGTTCGACGATCGGGTAATCCAGCAGGCAGAACTGTTTCGCCTGTTGCCAGCGACCTTCGGCGACGGCTTTTTGATAGTCGGCCAGGCGCGTCGCCAGGTTCAGTAACAACATGATCGTGTGCTGAGCCACCGACGGCGTGCCGTAACCCTGGCAATTGCAAACAGCGATTCCGTGGGCGCGGGCTGCAGCAAGGTCGACATTGTTGGTGCCGGTGGCGGTGATCAGGATCAACTTCAACTCGGGGCTGGCCGCCATGGCCGCCGCATCAATCAGGATTTTATTGGTGATGGCGACAGTGGCGCCTTTGAGGCGTTCGATCACCTGCGCAGGCGTGGTCTGGGCGAACAGCTGCAAGTCGCTGAAGCACTCGCGTAGTGGGCTGAGGTCGAGATCGCCGAGGTCCAGGGACGGATGGTCAAGGAAAACGGCGCGGCGAGAGTTCGTCATCAACTGTACCTTTTGTGCGTTGAACTGAAGGCGTAATCTGCCGAGCCTACCAGATGAAACAAGCAGTTACGCTTGGCCAAAGGGAGCCCCCATGTACTGGACAGAATTCTTGACCGTTGCGCTGATTCACCTGCTGGCTGTTGCAAGCCCCGGCCCGGATTTCGCCGTGGTGGTGCGAGAGAGCGTGACTCACGGTCGCCGCGCCGGGACCTGGACGGCGCTGGGCGTTGGTTCGGCGATTTTCCTGCACGTCGGTTATTCGCTGCTGGGGATCGGGTTGATCGTGTCTCAGTCGATCGTGCTGTTCAACGCCTTGAAATGGGCCGCTGCCGCGTACCTGCTGTACATCGGCTACAAGGCCCTGCGCGCGCAACCGGCCAAACCTGCGGCTGACGATCTGCACCAGGAAGCGGGTGAGCGCACCGCGCGGGGCGCCTTCACTGCGGGGTTCGTGACCAATGGCCTGAACCCGAAGGCCACGCTGTTTTTCCTGTCGCTGTTCACCGTGGTGATCAACCCGCACACGCCGCTGGCGGTACAGGCCGGTTACGGGATCTATCTGGCAGCGGCAACGGCGCTCTGGTTTTGCCTGGTGGCGATGTTGTTCAGTCAACAACGCGTGCGCGCCGGTTTCGCCCGCATGGGCCACTGGTTCGACCGGACCATGGGCGCGGTGCTGATCGCCATCGGCGTGAAACTCGCGTTCACCGAGATGCATTGATCGCGCTGAGTGTCTACGGGGGATTGAGTTCGCTCAATTTGTTCAGCGCGTTCAGGTATTCCCGAGGGTTTTCCCCGAGCAAACGGCGAAACATTGCGCTGAACGCCCGAGCACTGCCGTAGCCCAGGTCGCGCGCCACGCTCTGCACGCTTTCCCCGGCGAGCAGACGCGGCAGGGCTTCCATCAGGCGCAGTTGCTGGCGCCAGGCATTGAAATTCATCTTCAGTTGCTGCTGGAACAGCCGCGCCAAGGTTCGAGAGCTGGCGCCGACCTGTTGTGCCCAGTCTTCCAGGGTGTTGGAGTGATTCGGTGTGCGCAGCAGCGCCATGCAGATGCCCAGCAGGCGTCGGTCCTCGGGCATTGGAATGTGTAGCGGGAGGTTTTCCAGGCTGGCGATCTCTTCCAGCATCAGCTTCTGAATCAATGAGTTTTCCGCGTGTCGCGGACCTTGCACCGCGCGCAGGATCAGCTCGCGCAGCAGCGGCGTGACGGCCAGCACACAGCACTGTTGCAGCGTTGGCGGCGACAGTTCGGGGGCAATGAACAGCGAACGCATGCGCACCTCGCCCGACATGAAAATTTCATGCGCCACCAATGGCGGAATCCACACGGCTCGGGTTGGTGGAATGACCCAGGCACCTTGTGCGGTGACCACTCGCATGGTGCCGCAAACGGCGTACAGCAACTGAGCTTCGCGGTGTTGATGCAGTTCCTGGTGAGCACCGTCCACGTAATCTCGCGGATAGGCGCTGACCGGCCCGTGCAGGAAATGGCTGATTAACATGTCAGATCCAATGACTTTGTTGTCAGGATTACTCTTTTTCGCCAACTTAGCATAAGCCGCTCACTACAACGTAAGCGTGCCGCGATGAACCAGTCCAGAAATGTCCTCCGCTATATCAACGCAGCCCATGTGATCGATCACATGTTCATGCTGATTTTTCCCGCCGCCGTTCTCGGCATGACCCAGGCCTTCGCACTGGACTACGCCGCGCTGATCGGCCTGTCTCTCGGCGGCTTTATTGCCTTTGGCGCCTGTTCGCTGCCGGCCGGCTGGCTGGGGGATCGCTGGAGCCGACGGAAAATGATGCTGGTGTTTTTTTTCGGCATTGGCGCTTCGGCGATCTTTACCGGCGTGAGCAGCAGCGCACCGATGCTGGTAATCGGCCTGACGCTGATCGGTATTTTCGCCGCGATCTATCACCCGGTGGGCACCGCGATGCTGGTGGCTTACGCGCACAACCGGGGCCGCGAAATCGGTATCAACGGCATGTGGGGCAACCTTGGCGTGGCGTTTTCGGCGCTGATCACCGGGTTGCTGGTGGCGCAACTCGGCTGGCGTTCGGCATTCGTTTTGCCTGGCGTGGTGGCGATTGGGCTGGGCATCGGTTTCGCGTTTCAGGTGCGCGAAGAACCGATCCCCAAGCGTGCGCACACACCGCTCAAAGATGCGGCCGGTCAGCGGATTTCCATGGTCATGGTGTTCGGCGTACTGGCCTTGGCTACCGCGACCGGCGGTGTGGTGTTCAACGCCACGACCATGACCTATCCGAAATTGTTTCAGGAACGCCTGCACGATTTGTTTACTTCACCGCAAATCCTTGGCGTCGTGGTCAGCCTGGCGTATGCCTTCGGCGCCGTGGCGCAGTTGAGCATCGGCCGGGTCTTGCATCGTTTCAGTCTGAAATGGCCGTTCATAGTGTTGACGCTGTGCCAGGCGCCACTGTTGTTCGGGTTGGCCTATGTCGACGGCTGGGCCGTGATCGTGCTGGGTGCTGCGTTCATGTTCGTGGTGTTTGGCCAGGTCACGGTGAATGATGCGATGGTCGCCAACTTTGTCGCGCCGCAATGGCAATCCCGAGTCTTCGCGCTGCGTTACTGTTTATCGTTCGGTGCCAGTGCTACCGCGATTCCGCTGATTTCGTTCGTCGAACCGCGCCAAGGTTTTGTAGGTCTTTACCTGATATTGGCGAGTATTGCGGCGTTGACCTTCGTGGCTGCAATGGTTTTCCCCCGGACACCGGCCGAGGCTGCCGTAGGAAAAATGGCGTAACGGCTGACGAATTCTCGCAAGTGCTGGCGTAAAGCTAGCATTTGTACGGCTCTGCAAATCATACCTTTGGCTGATTTGGCTGGCGTTCAAGGCCTCTAGAGTGCTTAGCTTTAGCAGCCAAGACTGTGCAGTCAAAAAGGGACTCTTATGTTGCAGACTCGCGTTATTCCTCCAGCCGAGGGCGCTTACCAGTATCCGCTGTTGATTAAACGGCTGCTGATGTCAGGCGCCCGTTACGAAAAAACTCGCGAAATCATCTACCGCGATCAGTTGCGCTACAGCTATCCGACCCTGATCGAGCGGGTTGCGCGGCTGGCCAATGTGCTGACAGAGGCCGGCGTGAAGGCCGGGGATACCGTGGCGGTAATGGACTGGGACAGCCATCGCTACCTGGAGTGCATGTTCGCCATCCCGATGATCGGCGCGGTGATCCACACCATTAACGTGCGGCTGTCGCCAGAACAGATTCTTTACACCATGAACCACGCCGAGGACCGCTTTGTGCTGGTCAACAGCGAGTTCGTCGGTTTGTACAAGGCGATTGCCGGGCACCTGACCACGGTGGAGAAAACCCTGCTGCTGACCGACTTGCCGGAAAAAACTGCCGAGTTGCCGAACCTTGTCGGCGAGTACGAGCAACTGCTGGCCGCGGCGAGCCCGCAGTACGACTTCCAGGACTTCGACGAAAACTCGGTGGCCACCACGTTCTACACCACCGGCACCACCGGTAACCCCAAAGGCGTGTATTTCACCCATCGGCAACTGGTGCTGCATACCATGGGCGTGGCGACCATCATGGGCGCCATCGACAGCGTGCGGCTGTTGGGCACCAACGACGTGTACATGCCGATCACCCCGATGTTCCATGTGCATGCCTGGGGCTTGCCGTATGTGGCGACCATGCTCGGGCTCAAGCAGGTTTATCCGGGCCGTTACGACCCCGAGTATCTGGTGGAGCTGTGGCGCAAGGAGAAGGTGAGCTTTTCCCACTGCGTGCCGACCATTCTGCAAATGGTCCTCAATGCCAAGGCGGCGCAAAACGTCGATTTCGGTGGCTGGAAAATCGTCATCGGCGGCAGTGCGCTCAACCATGCGCTGTACGACGCCGCCAAGGCCAAGGGCATCCAATTGACCGCCGCCTATGGCATGTCGGAGACCGGGCCATTGGTATCATGCGCCCACCTCAACGATGAGCTGATGGCCGGCACCGAAGACGAACGCACCACCTACCGGATCAAGGCTGGTGTGCCGGGGCCGTTGGTCGAGGCGGCAATCGTCGACACCGAGGGCAACTTCCTGCCTGCCGATGGTGAAACCCAGGGCGAACTGGTGCTGCGTGCGCCGTGGCTCACCGAGGGTTACTTCAACGAGCCGCAAAAAGGCGCCGAGCTCTGGGCCGGGGGCTGGCTGCACACCGGCGACGTGGCAACCCTGGACAGCATGGGCGTGATCGACATCCGTGACCGGATCAAGGATGTGATCAAGACCGGTGGCGAGTGGATCTCTTCCCTGGACCTGGAAGACCTGATCAGTCGCCACCCTGCGGTACGTGAGGTAGCAGTAGTGGGCATCGCCGATCCGCAGTGGGGCGAGCGCCCATTTGCGCTGTTGGTGGTTCGCGAAGGGCATCAGATCGGGGCCAGGGAACTCAAGGAGCACCTCAAGCCGTACGTTGAACAGGGGCACCTGAGCAAGTGGGCTATCCCGAGTCAGATCGCCGTTGTTACTGAAATTCCCAAGACCAGCGTCGGCAAGCTCGACAAGAAGCGTATCCGCGTCGACATCACCGAATGGCAGGCCAACAACAGCACCTTCCTCTCGACGCTTTAAGCGTCATCTGGCGTGCCCGAAAGGGCACGCCAGAGCCACCAAGCAAGCGCTTGGCTTGTGAAATCCGAATTTTCAGCCATCCTTGCCGTGCCGACATGTGTCGGACTGGCGAAAGGACTGTTCCAGGGTGGCCGGCAGCGCAAATCACACTTTAGAGGGATCAAGCACTACTACCTGCTGGCTATAGTCCGCTCAAGGATTTTTAAGAACGGAGCTCACGCAATAAACGGGGCGATGCAACTTTGGAGTGACTTCGGACCGCTTGGCTTCCGGTTACCCACAGCGTTTTTAAAAGTACTAAGCCATAACAATAATGCACATGGAGTAGCGTCGATGACATCAGTAAACCAGTTCTGGCGCCGGGCGAAACTGCCCCTGGCGGTCAGTCTTGCCTCTTCGCTCGCCGGGCCCGCATTCGGCGTCAGTTTCAACGTTGGTGAAATCGAAGGTCAATTCGACTCATCCCTGTCGATCGGAGCCAGTTGGTCTACTCAGAGTCCCAACAAAAACCTGATCGGCGTCAATAACGGGGGCCATGGCCTGTCCCAGACGTCCGATGACGGTCACGCCAACTTCAAGAGTGGCGAAACCTTCTCGAAGATCTTCAAGGGTATTCATGACCTTGAATTGAAATACGGCGACACCGGTGTCTTCGTCCGAGGCAAATACTGGTACGACTTCGAACTCAAGGATGAAAGCCGCGAATTCAAGGACATCAGCGACAGCAACCGCAAGGAAGGCGCCAAATCCTCCGGCGGCGAGCTCCTCGACGCCTTCGTCTACCACAACTACTCCATTGCCGATCAGCCGGGTTCCGTGCGTCTGGGCAAGCAGGTTGTGAGCTGGGGTGAAAGTACTTTCATCGGCGGCGGCATCAACTCGATCAACCCGATCGACGTCTCCGCGTTTCGTCGTCCCGGCGCCGAGGTCAAGGAAGGTCTGATCCCGGTCAACATGTTCTACGTGTCCCAGAGCCTCACCGACACTCTGTCGGCCGAAGCCTTTTATCAACTGGAATGGGACCAGACCGTCGTCGATAACTGCGGCACCTTTTTCTCCCAGCCCGACATCATTGCCGACGGTTGCGACAACAACCTGCGCGTGCTGAACAAGCGTTCGACCATTCCGGGCGCCGCCTTGCCCACATTGGCCAGGCTGGGCGTCGACGTTAACGACGAAGGTGTACTGGTGCGTCGTGGCCCTGATCGCGATGCACGGGACAGTGGCCAGTGGGGCGCGTCCCTCAAATACATGTTCGAGCCGCTGGACACCGAGTTCGGTGCTTACTTCATGAACTACCACAGCCGTGCGCCGATCTTCAGCGCTACGGGGGCTCCAGCATCGGCCTATGCGCAGGCAGCGGCCTTGCCGGGGGCGCTTCGGGCTCTGGCGCCGTTGGTGGTCGCGGGTAACTCGAACTACTTCGTCGAGTACCCGGAAGACATCCGCCTCTACGGCTTGAGCTTCTCCACCACCTTGCCTACCGGCACGGCGTGGAGCGGTGAGCTCAGCTATCGTCCGAACGCGCCGGTGCAGCTCAACTCCACCGACATTCTGTTCGCCGGCGTGCGTCCATTGGGCGGCACCCTGACCAATGCTTCGCTGCTTAACGGTGTGCCGGGTCAGGACTTGCACGGCTATCGCCGCAAGGAAATCACCCAGTTCCAGACCACCCTGACGCACTTCTTCGATCAGGTCATGGGCGCCAGCCGCCTGACCCTGGTGGGCGAAGTGGGCGTGACCCACGTCGGAGGCCTGGAAAGTACCTCTGACGTCCGTTATGGCCGTGACCCGGTCTACGGGCCTGGCGAACTGCCGTCCACCGGTGGCCTCGATACCTGCTCGGCGATCCTCAACACCAGCACCATCAATGGTGCCGGCGCGGGTGCCGCTACCAACAACCGCAGCCGCAATTGCAACAACGACGGCTTCACTACGGCTACTTCGTGGGGTTATCGCGCCCGGGCCATTTGGGAATACCCCGACGTATTCGCCGGTGTGAACCTCAAGCCGAACGTGGCCTGGTCCCACGACGTGAGCGGTTACTCGCCAGGCCCTGGCGGCAACTTCGAGGAAGGTCGTAAAGCGGTAAGCCTGGGGCTCGATGCCGAATACCAGAACACCTACACCGCGAGCCTGGCGTACACCAACTTCTTTGACGGCAAGTACACCACCGTAGATGACCGCGACTTCGTTGCGCTCAGCTTCGGCGTGAACTTCTAAGCACTGCATTTTCAGGACGAACACATTTATGAAAATAACAAAGAGTCTGTTCCATGTTGGTGTTCTGGGGCTTTCGCTGCTGGCGACCGCTGTCATGGCGGCGGTCCCTGCGGCCGAAGCGGACAAGCTGGGCAAGAGCCTGACCCCCATGGGGGCCGAGATGGCAGGCAACGCCGACGGCTCGATCCCGGCCTGGAAACCGATGCCAAAAAACGCCGGTAGCGTGGACAGCAAGGGTTTTCTGTCTGATCCGTTCGCGAGTGAAAAACCGCTGTTCACCATCACCGCGCAGAACGTCGACCAGTACAAGGACAAACTCGCGCCGGGCCAGTACGCGATGTTCAAGCGCTACCCGGAAACCTTCAAGATGCCGGTCTACCCGTCCCATCGTGGCGCCACTGTGCCGGATGAGGTGTTTGCCTCCATCAAGAAGAACGCTACCAACACTAACCTGGTGTCCGGTGGTAATGGTCTGGAGAACTTCGAAACCGCGATCCCGTTTCCGATTCCGAAAAGTGGCGTTGAAGTCATCTGGAACCATATCACCCGTTATCGCGGCGGCAGTGTGACCCGTCTGATAACCCAGGCCACGCCGCAGGCGAACGGCTCGTTCAGCCTGGTGTACTTCGAGGACCAGTTCGTGTTCCGCGACAGGATGAAGGATTACGACCCGAAGAACCCGGGCAACATTCTGTTCTACTTCAAGCAGAAAGTGACCGCGCCGGCTCGTCTGGCCGGTGGCGTGCTGCTGGTGCACGAAACCCTCGACCAGGTGAAAGAGCCGCGTTCGGCGTGGGTCTACAACGCCGGGCAGCGCCGAGTGCGTCGTGCGCCGCAAGTGTCCTATGACGGGCCGGGTACCGCTGCCGATGGCCTGCGTACCTCCGACAACCTGGACATGTACAACGGTGCGCCGGATCGCTATGACTGGAAGCTCGAAGGCAAGAAAGAGATGTACATCGCCTCCGACAGCTACAAGCTCGATTCGCCACAGCTGAAGTACGCCGACATCATCAAGGCTGGTCACATCAACCAGGACCTGGCTCGCTATGAACTGCGCCGGGTCTGGCATGTGGTCGCGACGCTTAAGGAAGGTCAGCGTCACATCTACGCCAAACGTGACTTCTACATTGACGAAGACACCTGGCAGGCGGCAGTGGTCGACCACTACGACGGTCGCGGGCAACTGTGGCGCGTCGCCGAAGCTCACTCCGAGAACTACTACGACAAACAAGTGCCGTGGTACGCCCTCGAAACCTTGTACGACCTGCAATCGGGCCGCTACCTGGCACTGGGCATGAAGAACGAAGAGAAGTCGGCCTATAACTTCGGCTTCACCGCCAGTACCGCCGACTTCACTCCGGCCGCGTTGCGTCAGGAAGGCGTTCGCTAAAACGTTGTAACCCGAGGCCGCATCCTCGAAAAAACGCCCCGACTGGTTCGGGGCGTTTTTTTGGCAGTTCATAAAGATCGTTGTCCGGTGTGGCTGTCCGGTTTACCGACATTTTTGCTCGTAGTCTTTTTGTAGCCATTTGTAGCAATAACCTTCAATAGCTCTTCGTTTACCGCTAGGCTGCGGACATCTGTAACGCCGCCATCAGTATTTCAAACAAGAGCCGGCCATGACTGATCTGTCCCCACTTCCGGGCCCTGCAAGCGTTGCCGTCGCGGCACTGGACGGGCGTTTTTTCCGGCCTCCGCTGCCCGCCGGCCATGTGCTGCGGCCGCGTCTGTGCGAGCGCCTGAGTGCAGGTCTCGGTGGCAGGCTGTTGCTGGTCAGCGCGCCGGCAGGGTTCGGCAAGAGTTCATTGGCGGTGGAGTTTTGTCAGGGGTTGCCGGATCACTGGCAAAGCCTGTGGCTGGGCTTGAGTCTGCGGGACAGTGATCCCGGCCGTTTTCTTGAGCGCCTGCTCGAAGGTCTTCAGGACTACTTTCCACAACTGGGCAGCCAGGCGTTGGGGCTGCTGAAAATGCGCCAACGTCATCAACCGTTCGCCTTTGAAGAATGGCTGGACGGTTTGCTCGATGAACTGGCCGTGCACCTCTCACCCAACACGCCGCTGCTGTTGGTACTTGATGACTATCATCTGGCCCAGGGCCCGGTGCTCGATCGTTGTCTGCAGTTTTTCCTCAATCATTTACCCGATGGCCTGTTGGTCATGGTCACCAGTCGGCAGCGTCCGGACTGGCATCTGGCACGCCTGCGGCTGTCGCGGCAACTGCTCGAGTTGCATGAGCAGGATCTTCGGTTGACCCATGATGAAGCCCTGAGCCTGCTGGATCGACACAGCATTTCATTGCGTGGCGAGGCGCTGGAGAATTTGATCCAGCGTAGCGAAGGCTGGGTGGCAGGGCTGCGCTTCTGGCTCTTGGCGGCCTCCGAGGTGGGCAGCGAGGGGGCATTGCCCCAGTCGCTGTACGGCGGGGAAGGACTGATTCGCGATTACCTGCTCGAAGAAGTCATCGATTGCCTGCCCGCCGAGGTGCAGTCATTCCTGTACGACACCGCGCCCCAGGAGCGCTTTTGCAGTGAGCTGTGCGACGCTGTGCGCGAAGCCCATGACAGCGCCGAAATCCTGCGTTTCCTGCTGGCGCATCAGGTGTTCCTGGTGCCGTTGGACGAACACGGTCACTGGTATCGCTATCACCACCTTTTTTCCGATCTGTTGCGCAGCCGGCCCACCGCCCAGGCGATGGTGCCGACGGCCAGCTTGCACCTGCGCGCCTGCCGCTGGTTCAACGCCCAAGGGCTACTCGATGAGGCGGTGGAGCAGGCGTTGCGCGCCGGGCATCTGGATGTCGCGGCGAATCTGGTGCAAAACCTTTCTGAAGAGCAACTGCTGGCCGAGCAGAACGTCGGCATGTTGCTGCGCTGGAAAATGGACTTGCCCGATAGCCTGTTAATCAGCACGCCACGGCTGATCGTGCTCTACAGCTGGGCATTGGGGCTGGCCTGTCAACTGGACGCCGCCGAAGAGCTGGCCAGTCACCTGAGCCGCTTCCTGCCGGCGCCGTCGGCTACTGCGCAAAAATCCATGCTGGCGCAATGGCTGGCCCTGAGCGGGATCATTGCCCGGGGGCGAGGCAATCGCGAGCTGACCATGCTCTATTGCGCTGAAGCACTGGAAAGCCTGCCGGCCAAACGGTATGGACAGCGACTGATGTGCCTGTCGACATTGTCCAATCTGGCGATTGCCGATGGCGACTTGTGGCGTGCCCGGGGGTTGAATCGTGATTCGCTGGAGTTGGCACAGCGCGTTGGCAATCCGTTGTTCGAGGCCTTGGCTCATTACGACCGCGCCCGGGTATTGCAAGCGCGCGGGGAGATTCTTCGTTCACTGGATGAAGTCCGTCAGGGGTTGCAACGCCTGCAAGGTTTATCCCCTCAACGACTCTATGCGGTGCGTGCACGCCTGACCTTGTACGAGGGTTTTTTGCTGGCGCTGCGCTTGCAACCCCAGGCCGCGCGGGCACGTTTACTCGCGGGGTTGGGTGAAGCCAGGGCCTGTCGTGACATCAGCGTACTGATCGGCCACTGTGTTATTGCCCGGCTGGAGGGCAACAGCGGCGAATTCGCGAAGGCCTTCGCCGAACTTGCCGAGGCCGAGCGCCTGATGCACATCTGGGACGTCCCGCCGATTTACTATCTGGCGATGATTACCCTGGTCAAATGTGAACTCTGGCTGGCTCAGGGTCGCACCGATCTGGCCGAAGCCTGGCTTGCGCGACTGGGCCAGACCTATAACGGCGAGCACCCGGCTGCCCCCCCGGAATTCCATCCACAACTACCGCTGCACATTGAGTTGCAACAGGCGGTGCTGGACATGATGAAGGGCCAGCCCATGCTCGCCGAAGGGCGCCTGAATGCGCTGCATGAACACGGTCAGCGTAGCGGTCGGCAGATGCTCAGCGTGATGGCGCTGAATCAGAACGTTACGCTGTTGTTGGCGGGCGGACGCGAACCCGAGGCCCGCAAGGCGCTGGCCCAGGCTTTGGAAGCGGCCGCCGGAGGTGTCCTGCAACCGTTTGACCGATTACTGGCCGAGCATCCGGACTGGCTGCGTGGGCAACTTCAACCCTGTGCGCCGACGCCGGTTTCGCAGCATCTGCTGGAAAAGCTTCCGGCCATGGCCTCCCGTCCAGTGGTTGAGTCATCGCCTGTTGCTGAACAACTCAGTACGCGTGAACTGGCGGTTTTGCGGCTGATCGCGCAGGGATGTTCGAATCAGGAAATCAGTGATCAGTTGTTCATTTCGCTGCATACGGTCAAGACCCATGCCAGTCATATCAACAGCAAATTAGGTGTTGAGCGGCGCACGCAGGCCGTGGCTCGGGCGAAAGAGTTAGGGGTGTTGGGGTGAACGGGGCCCCCGACATTTTTCGCGTTCAAGTCTTGGCGCTTGGGTTCAGTCTTGGTGATACAAAACAAAACACCCCGACATTGGTCAGGGCGTATTGTTCAAACCTTGGTCAAACTACCAAGTCCTTGGCACTGAAGGTATCGACGCCTACCAGTTGGATTGCGAAATCTGCATCCAGCCTGCCGTTGACGTTGCCGTACAACACATGATCCTCGAAACGCAGTTGTCCTGCTCCTGTGAACGCATTCGAGTCAATGAATGTAAAGGCGTTGAACGCAGTGGTGAGCATATTGGCATCGAGTTTTGACAGGTCGATCTTGTCGCCCTGTAGGCTGCTGAAGTCGGTGATGACGTCACTGTTTGCCCCTTTGCCCAGCTCACTGAGTAAATTGAAAACAAACCGGTCGGCACCAGAGCCGCCCGTCAGGATGTCTGTGCCCAGACCTCCTATCAGCAGGTCATTGCCCATACCACCATCAAGCAGGTCGTTGCCTGCTCCACCATTGAGCACATTGTTGCCACTGTTGCCGGTCAGCACGTTATTCAGGGCGTTGCCGACACCGGTGAGGTTGTCGCTGCCGGTGAGGGTGAGGTTTTCCAGGTTGGCACTCAGGGTCCAGCTCACCGAGGAACGTACGGTGTCGATTTCGCTCGCCAGGGTACTGGTCTCGGTGACCGCGTCCTGGAGGTTGTCGACGATATAAGTGTCGTTGCCAGTGCCGCCGATCATCAGGTCGGCGCCGGTTCCGCCATCCAGAACGTTATTGCCGCTGTTACCGGTCAGACGGTTGCCCAAGGAGTTGCCGGTGGCGTCGAGGTTGTCGCTGCCGGTGAGTGTCAGGTTCTCGAGGTTGCTACCCAGGGTGTAGCTGATCGACGACATGACCGTGTCGATTTCGACCAGCGAGGTGCCGCGTTCGATCACCGTGTCGCCGAGGTTGTCGACCACGTAGGTGTCGTTGCCAGCCCCGCCGTCCAGGGTATCAGCCCCGGCCTTGCCGTCGAGGAAGTTGGCGGCGGCGTTGCCGAGCAGGGTGTTGTTCAGGTCGTTGCCGATCACGGTGAAGGCACCGAGGCCGGTGACGGTGACATCTTCGACGTTCTGCAGGTTGCTTTGACTGAGGTCGACGGTGCTGCTGGCCAGGGT